>JADFYN010000014.1 GCA_015233055.1 Deltaproteobacteria bacterium | reverse complement strand
ATTCGTGAAGGCGGCAGAACGGTCGGCGCCGGCGTCATCAGCGATATCGTTGCCTGATCAGTAAAGATCATATACCCCGGCCGGGCTGAACAAGTCGGCCATGGTTGAACATGATCGGAACAAGACCACGGGCAAGCTGAGATATTCCTACGCCACCTTGGGATAACGCAGGAATCATAAGTGTAAAGAGGAGATGGCAACAAATTGAACGAGAACGTGATCACCAACCAGAAGATTCGAATCCGCCTCAAGGCGTACGACCACAAACTGCTGGATCAATCTGCCGCGGAAATCGTTGATACTGTGAAGCGAACCGGAGCTAGAGTGGCTGGGCCGATCCCTTTGCCCACGGTCATCAATAAGTTTTGTGTCTTACGGTCTCCTCATATTGACAAGAAATCCCGGGAACAATTCGAGATGCGGACCCATAAAAGGCTGCTCGATATCCTGGAGCCCACAGCTCAGACGGTAGACGCCCTGATGAAGCTGGACTTATCCGCCGGTGTTGACGTCGAGATAAAGCTCTAGATTTGCTGTAGGCTTATAAACGCCAATTTGTGTTTTATTCCAATTCCGAAAGTTAGGATCTGAATTATGATACACGGCCTATTAGGGAAAAAACTAGGCATGATCCGCATTTTCTCGGACATGCGGGTGGCCCTTCCGGTTACCGTGCTTCAAATCGGGCCATGTCGGGTTACGCAGAAAAAGGTGCTGGAGAAAGATGGATATGAAGCCGTTCAAGTCGGCTTTGGTCCGATAAAAGACTCCAAAGCCAACAAACCCCTCAAGGGTCATGTCAAGGCCTCCGGAGGCACCGCCTTTGCTCACATTCAGGAATTCGGTGTTGAGAGCATCGAGGATGTAACCGTGGGTGAAGACCTGTCGGTGGAATTATTCCACGTGGGTGACTCGGTAAACGTGATAGGACATAGTAAGGGTCGTGGGTTTGCCGGCGTGATCAAGAGGTGGGGTTTTAGTGGGGGAAGAGCCACACATGGTTGTACCTCACACCGTATTCCTGGTTCGATAGGCAGCAGTTCCACGCCCAGTAAGGTTGTTAAGGGAAAGAAACTTCCAGGGCACATGGGTAACCGCAAAGTTACCGTGAAAAACCTGGAAGTCATTGATATCCGACCTGAAGAAAATCTTCTTCTGGTAAAAGGGTCAGTGCCTGGTCCCACGGGCGGCTTGGTAAGCGTGATTGTGGCAGGTAAGCGAGAAGGCGTCCAGGCGGCTTGACGAAGAGGTGACTATGCCAAAAGTTTCGGTATATAATTTGAATAGTGAAAAAGTGTCCGAGGTGGACCTGGCCGACAATATTTTTTCAGTTGCGGTCAATCCCGGAGTGGTTCATCAAGTGGTGACCATGCAACTGGCTAACCGCAGGTCGGGCACTGCCTGTACCAAGGACCGCTCAGAAGTTAGAGGCGGTGGTAAGAAACCATGGCGGCAAAAAGGCACCGGTCGAGCTCGTTCCGGGACCTCAAGGTCACCGTTGTGGCGGGGTGGGGGAGTCACTTTTGGTCCTAAGCCCAGGGATTTTAGCGTAAAGGTGAACAAGAAAGTCCGAAGGCTCGCCCTCAAAATGGTGTTGTCGGATAAGCTGTCAAACGATGCCCTGATGGTCTTGGATGACATCCAATTGACTGAGCCGAAGACCAAGTTGTTTGCCCAGGTTATGAAAAACCTGAGCTTTGACAGCGTCTTGATCATCAATGACCTGGAAAACACCAACCTGGAAAGATCGTCAAGAAATCTGCACCGGGTTAAAGTCTTAAAAACGGATGGACTAAACGTATACGATGTTTTGAAATATAAGAAGATTGTCCTTCTTTTACCTTCTATCGAGAAGATAGAGAAAAGGTTGTCGTCATGAAGGATCATTATCAGATTATCAAAAGACCGCTAATCACGGAAAAGGCAAATCGGCTGAAGGAGTTGGCTAATCAGATAACTCTTGAAGTAAGCCGTGAAGCCAATAAGATAGAGATACGCCAGGCAGTTGAGCATGTGTTCAAGGTCAAGGTTACCAATGTCCATACCATGATTATGGGGGGCAAGAAAAGAAGAGTAGGGAAATCCATGGGCCAACGACCGGACTGGAAGAAGGCCATCATGACCCTAGCCCCGGGACAGAAGATTGACTTCTTCGAAGGTGTCTAGCCGGCGTGCTCCTAACTTCATAAGGCCAGATGATGGAGTACAAACCGTAAGGCACTGATAGATGGCACTGATAAAACTTAAACCCACCTCTCCAGGCAGGAGATTCCAGACTAAACCCAGCTTTGATGAAATTACTCGGTCACAGCCTGAGAAAAGCCTGGTAAAGCCTCTCAAGAAAACCGGGGGCCGAAACTCCTATGGTCGGGTTACGGCCAGGCACCGTGGTGGCGGTCACAAGCGGATGTACCGTGAGATCGATTTTAAGCGGAGAAAATTGGATATACCGGCCAAGGTGGCCAGCATTGAGTATGATCCAAATCGATCAGCCCGGATCGCCTTGCTTTATTACGCCGATGGCGAAAAGAGATATATATTGGCACCCCAGAACCTCTCCGTCGGGGATATTATCATCGCCGGAGAAAATGCCGATATCAAACCCGGTAATGCGTTGCCTCTTAAAAATATTCCATTAGGTACGCTGATCCACAATGTGGAAATGAAGCCGGGTAAAGGGGCTCAGATCGCCCGGAGCGCCGGTGGCCATGCTCAGGTTATGGCTAAAGAAGGCAAATATGTTCAAGTCAAGATTCCTTCCGGAGAAGTTCGGGCCTTTCTTCCCGATTGTTTCGCCAGTATCGGCCAGGTAGGGAATCATGAACATGAAAATATGTCCATTGGTAAAGCTGGACGAAACAGGTGGTTGGGGCGGCGTCCCCATGTTCGTGGTGTGGCGATGAACCCGGTCGATCATCCCCATGGTGGTGGGGAGGGTAAGAGTTCCGGTGGCCGTCATCCGGTTACCCCCTGGGGTGTTCCCACCAAGGGCTATAAGACTCGCAAGAATAGGGCAAGCGATAAGTATATCGTCAAGAAGCGCTAGGTGTCACGTCACAATTTAGGAGGAGCCCGTGCCGCGTTCTCTAAAGAAGGGGCCGTACGTCGAAGACAATCTGGCACGCAAAGTCAAAAAGGCCCAAGACATTCAAAGCCGAAAAGTGCTTAAGACCTGGTCACGCAGGTCAACTATCATTCCGGAGTTTGTCGGTCTAACCTTTGCGGTCCATAATGGGAAGAAGTTTATCCCGGTATTTGTAACTGAAAATATGGTCGGACATAAATTGGGAGAGTTTTCTCCCACACGGACCTTTTACGGCCATGCGGGAGACAAAAAGACTCGCTTGAAGGGCAAGAAGAAGTAGCTTGTCTTGTTTCTAAAGGAGAATGTCTGTATGGAAGTGAAAGCCTGTGTCAAATATGTTCGGATATCTCCGCGGAAGGCCGGGTTGGTGGCCGACGCGATTAGGGGCAAAAGAGTTGAGGATGCGCTCAATGTCCTGAAATTTACACCAAAAAAGGCTGCTCGGATCATCTACAAATTGCTCAGCTCAGCCCTGGCAAATGCCGAACAAAGTAAACAAATCGATGTGGACGTGCTATTTGTTAAGATCATCTTTGTTGACGGCGGTCCGACGCAGAAACGCTTCATGCCCCGAGCCATGGGACGGGCGACACGCGTTCTTAAAAGATCTAGCCATGTCACTATCGTGCTCGATGAGGCTTGAGTTAATCATGGGCAAGGCGGCCGGCTAATTGCCTGCCGATGCTGAAGGTGCCGGTGGTAGCTAGGAACTAGGGAATTCCAGCCGATCTAGTCCCCAACTGGAGAGGACGGAGACAGGGTCACACGGGAGGTGAATTTTGGGACAGAAGGTACATCCGATAGGATTTCGATTAGGAATTAATAAGACCTGGAACTCAAGGTGGTTTGTCAAAAAAGATTTTGGGCTGCTGATATATGAAGATAAGAACATCAGAACATTCTTAAAGAAAAAGCTGTCCCATGCCGGCATTTCCAAAATTGAGATCGAACGGGCCGCCAAGAGTGTGAGAATCAGAATCCAAACGTCCCGACCTGGAATTGTTATCGGAAAAAAGGGCGCCGAGATTGAGGCCCTTCGTAAAAAATTGGTAAAGATGATCGGTAAAGAACTGACCATTGATATCCAGGAGATTCGGAAGCCCGAGATTGACGCTCAACTTGTCGCTGAAAACGTGGCCATGCAATTGGAAAGGCGTATCGCTTTTAGACGGGCCATGAAAAAGGCCGTCAACGCGGCACTTAAATTCGGAGCCAAAGGGATCAAGATAGCCTGCAGCGGTCGCCTCGGCGGGGCTGAAATGGCCCGAAGAGAGTGGTATCGAGAAGGCCGGGTCCCTCTTCATACGCTTAGAGCTGATATCGACTATGGTTTTGCCGAAGCAGCCACCACTTTTGGGGTAATCGGTGTTAAGGTCCTGATCTTCAAAGGCGAGATACTGAACGAAGTGGAAATATAGTCGGTTTGTTTGTCATGTATGTTAGACATCCGGACGGGACATCCAACAGACTCAATTTAAACTAACAGGCGCGACAATGACGGGCCGGCGGATTGACCCTCATCACTGTTCGCCGGGTCGGGTTTGTCAATATAGGAGGTTTTTAGCCCATGCTGGCTCCGAAAAAAGTAAAATACCGCAAAAAGCAAAAGGGACGAATGCGGGGTCTGGCCAATCAGGGAAACGAAGTGCAATTCGGGGAGTTCGGGATGCAGGCTATGGAGTGCGCCTGGATGACCTCTCAGCAAATCGAAGCCGCCCGTATCGCGATGACCCGCCACGTCAAAAGAGGCGGGAAGATTTGGATCAGAATTTTTCCGGATAAGCCTATTACCAAGAAGCCCACGGAAACCCGGATGGGTAAAGGTAAGGGAGCCCCAGAAGGCTGGGTCGCGGTGGTTAAGCCGGGAAAAGTAATTTACGAGATGGAAGGGGTTCCGCTGGAAGTGGCGGTGGAGGCTTTTCGTCTCGCCGGGCACAAATTACCATTTAAGACGCGGCTCATCACCAGGAGCGAAATATGAAGGCCAAGGCGCTTAGGGACATTACTGAAGTCGAATTAAAGAATAAACTGTCAGCCCTGGCCGAAGAGAACTTCAACCTTCGTTTTCAAAAAGCCATCGGCCAGTTGGAAAACAGGATGAAGGTCCATAACAATAAGAAAGATATCGCCAGGATCAGAACCGTGCTCAGGGAAAGACAAATAGGGATTCACACGGGCGAAAACGAGGCAGGCCATGAATGATACTCGAGGACAAAAAAGAACCTTGACCGGTGTAGTGGTTAGTGATAAGGGCGATAAGACGGTGGTGGTGATGGTCAATCGACTTGTCATGCACCCCGTGTATAAGAAGTACATCAAGCGTCGGAAAAAGTACATGGCCCATGACGAACTGAATCAATGCCACGTTGGAGACAAGGTTCTTATCGCTGAAAGTCGACCTTTAAGCCGGTGCAAACGGTTCAGGGTGAGGAAGATCCTGGAGAAAACGGTTTGATGCCGCCTCCCTCAGCTTGACGCTAGTTATCCGGAAAGGTAAGGAGTCTTAAAATGATACAACCCGAAACCAGACTAGACGTGGCAGATAATTCGGGGGCCAAGAAATTATACTGCATTAAGGTGTTAGGCGGGTCAAAGAGACGATACGCCAGAGTAGGTGACATCATTGTGGTATCGGTCAAAGAAGCATTGCCCAATTCAAAGGTCAAAAAGGGAGACGTCATGCGGGCGGTGGTGGTCAGAACCATAAAGGAAATTCCACGTCCCGACGGCTCTTACATAAAATTTGACGACAACTCGGCCGTTCTGATTAACCAGGCGCGTGATCCCATAGGGACCCGTATATTTGGGCCGGTGGCTCGGGAGCTGCGGGCTAAGAGATTTATGAAAATAATTTCCTTGGCTCCGGAAGTCCTGTGAGAGATTAGGGAGACGTATCAATGAGAAATAATCGTCTTAAGAAAAACGACCGAGTTATGGTTATTGCAGGTAAGGATAAGGGCAAGATCGGAAAAGTGATTAGAGTCTTGCCTGCCGATGACAAAGCGTTGGTGGAAAGAGTGAACCTGATTAAAAGGCATACTCGGGCCAGCGGCGACGCCAAAAAGGGCGGGATTCTGGAAAAGGAAGCGGCGATCCACCTGTCTAATCTGATGATTGTGTGTGACAAGTGTGCCGGTCCAGTGCGTATCGGGACAAAGGTTTTGGAAGACGGCGCTAAGGTACGAATCTGCAGGAAATGCAGCGAAGTTTTGGACATTAAATAGAACACACATGCGCTACCTCCACATGAGTTTTTAGCCGGCTGACCTTACAGGCACCGCAACCAATTTTCAACCAGACTAAGCGAAGCAAGACCGCCTGATAGTCAGGATTGTCGCTTAAATTACCAAAACTAGAGGTTCAAGATGGCTGGTCTTAGAGAAAGGTATTATCAGGAGTATGTGCCCCTCTTGATGAAGGAGTTCAATTATAAGAACATCATGCAGGTGCCGAAGCTGGAAAAGATTGTAGTTAATATGGGCCTGGGTGAGGCAATTCAGAATATCAAGGTATTGGACTCCGCGGTAGAGGAACTAACTGCTATCACCGGCCAGAAAACGGTCATTACCAAAGCCAGAAAATCGATTGCTGCCTTTAAACTTCGGGAAGGGATGTCCATCGGATGTATGGTCACTCTGAGGAAAGGCAGGATGTATGATTTCCTCGATAAGCTGGTCAACTTTTCGTTGCCTCGGGTTCGAGACTTCCGGGGTGTCCCGTCCAAGTCATTCGACGGACGTGGAAACTACTCCCTGGGGATAAAGGAACAGATCATCTTTCCTGAGATCAACTACGATAAGATTGACAAAATCAAAGGCCTAAACGTTACAGTGGTGACTACCGCCAAAACGGATGAAGAAGGTAGATACCTGTTAAAGCTTTTAGGTATGCCTTTCAGGGAGTGAGCTGGTTCAAACGAAGGAGGGTATCTTGGCTAAAACTTCATTAATCGTCAAGGCAAAGAGAAAGCCAAAGTTTTCTGTTAGAAAGTATAACCGATGTCCTATCTGCGGACGGCCCAGGGCCTTTATTCGCAAATTCGGTATATGTAGAATCTGTTTCCGGAACATGGCCCTCAAAGGGGACATCCCTGGAGTGATCAAATCTAGTTGGTAACTTTTACGTGAAGAGCAAGGAGTCATAGAGATATGTGTATGACCGATCCCTTGGCGGACATGTTAACTCGGATACGAAACGGCAACATGGCCAAGTTCACTAAAGTGGACATGCCCTCATCGAAAATCAAAGTCAATGTGGCCAAAGTCCTCAAGAACGAAGGGTACATTAAAAATTTCAAATTAATCAAAGACCGGAAGCAGGGTATCCTCAGAATCTTTATGAAATATGATGCGGATAATTCCGGTGTCATAACCGGTATTCAGAGGATCAGCAAACCCAGCCGCCGGACCTATGTGGCTGTGGAAAAAATCCCATCGGTCAAGAATGGATTGGGCATCAGTATCTTGAGCACCTCTAAGGGAGTTTTGGCCGACAAACAAGCCAAAAAGGTCAAGGCCGGCGGTGAGGTACTCTGCGCTGTCTGGTAGCTCGGCCGTTATTTCATCGGCCGGATGTGCTCCAGGTTAAACTTAGTTCACGCAGACTTACATTTAGGTTCATGGAGGTCCTTTACATCATGTCCCGAGTAGGCAAAAAGCCGATCCCCATACCCGGCGGGGTGGATGTGTCCATCACCGACAATCAGGTCGCGGTTAAGGGACAAAAAGGTCAACTTTCCCATGCCGTTCATTCCAAGGTGAATGTCGTCGTCCAAGACGGCCAGATCACGGTAGGCAAAGTTGACGAGAGCAAACTGTCCCGGTCTCTTTACGGGACGACCAGAACCGTTTTGTCAAATATGGTTGTCGGAGTAACCGAGGGGTTTTCCCGTGTGTTGGAGGTGATTGGCGTTGGATATCGTGTTGAGGTTCAAGGGTCTATACTCGTATTGAACCTGGGCTATTCCAACCCTGTTCGTTTTTCTCTGCCGGAGGGAATAACTGCTGAGACTGACAAACAAAACAGAATAACCTTAAGAGGAATAGACAGGCAACATCTTGGTCAGGTGGCCGCCAACATTCGGGCCCTGAGACCGCCGGAACCTTACAAGGGAAAAGGGATAAAATACGTTGAAGAAACGATACGTCGTAAGGTCGGCAAAACCGGAGGCAAGTAGTTGCTTGAGGAGAAAGTGTCATGCCATCTTCTAATGACAAAAATGAAGCCCATCTGAGAAGAAAAAAACGAGTCAGAAAAAAGATATATGGGCGCGGGGAAAGACCACGCTTATCAGTCTTTCGGAGCGCCAGACACATTTATGTCCAGGTGATTGATGACGTTTCCGGCGCTACTCTCGTCGCTGCTTCATCCCTGGGCGCAGAACTGAAAAATGAGCTTAAGCACGGCGGAAATGTTGAGGCGGCGAAGAAGGTTGGTAGCCTGATCGCCAAGAAAGCCTTGGCAAAAGGGATTGAAAAGGTGGCCTTTGACCGAAATGGATTCATTTACCATGGCCGAGTCAAAGCACTAGCCGATGCGGCCAGAGAAAGCGGTCTCAAATTCTAGTAAAAGGAGATGGCCATTGTTTGATCAAGATAACGTCGAATCCCAACTAATAGATAAAGTAGTTCATATCAGTCGGGTGGCCAAAGTCGTCAAGGGCGGCCGGAGGTTCAGCTTTAGCGCAGTGGTTGTCGTCGGCGACGGTAAAGGAAAAGTCGGAATCGCCTTGGGTAAGGCTAACGAGGTACCGGAAGCCATTCGCAAAGGCGTCGAGAGAGCCAAAAAAGAAATGATCGCCGTCCCGATTGTCAACCGGACGATCCCGCATGAAGTAGTGGGAAAATTCGGTGCCGGCCTGGTCCTGCTAAAGCCTGCTTCCGAGGGAACGGGTCTCATCGCTGGCGGAGCGGTCAGGGCTGTGTTGGAAGCCGCGGGAGTTCAGAACGTCTTGACCAAATGCCTGGGCAGCCATAACTCCCATAATGTGGTTAAGGCCACGATGCAGGGACTTTCTCAGCTTCGGACGCTCGAGGAAGTAGCCCGGCTAAGAGGTCTTGACATAGCTGAAGTTAGGTGATTATAATGTCTGATTTGATCAAGGTAAAACTCGTCAGAAGCGGTATCGGTCGTCCCAAAAACCATAAGCTGACTTTGAAAGGCTTAGGTTTAACCCGGATGAACAAAACCGTAACGCTAAAAAATACACCGGCCATCAGGGGGATGATTCGCAAAGTGATTCACCTGGTAGAGGTCATGGAGTAAAGACATGGACTTGAGTTGCCTACAGCCGGCCGCTGGCTCCAAAAAGAAGAATAAGAGGGTAGGACGTGGCGTGGGATCCGGCCACGGTAAGACTGCCTGCCGCGGACACAAAGGACAAAACGCCCGCTCTGGGGGAAAAACGCCGCCTTGGTTTGAGGGTGGGCAGATGCCTATCCAACGGAGGCTTCCCAAGCGAGGATTCACGAATCACTTTAAAAAAGAATATGCCATTCTCAATATCAAGGACTTGATGGTCTTTGAAGCCGGGTCCACACTTGATGCGGCCATATTAATCGAATCAGGATTGATCAAAAAGGCTAAGGATGGAGTCAAAATTCTGGGTCAAGGCGAAATTGACCGCCCACTAACCGTCAAGGTTACTTCTATTAGCCAAAGTGCCAAGGCCAAAATTGAAGCTGCCGGCGGAAAGGTAGAGGTAAGCTGAGTTGATAGGTGGTTTCCAGAATATCGTTAAAGTTCCGGAGCTAAAGCGACGGATACTGTTTACCCTCATTATGCTGGCGGTTTATCGAGCTGGATGTCACATCCCCACCCCGGGTATCAACAATGAAGCCCTAGGTGCTTTCTTTGCCCAGGCCCAGGGGACTTTACTCGGGCTATTCGATATGTTTTCCGGTGGGGCCATGAAGCGGTTCTCGGTCATGGCTCTGGGGATTATGCCTTACATCAGCTCATCTATTATCCTGGAACTTCTGACCGTCGTGGTGCCTTTTCTGGAAAAACTGAAGAAAGAAGGCGAAGCCGGGCGGAAGAAAATTACCCAGTATACCCGTTACGGAACTGTGGTTCTGAGCATGGTCCAGGGTTTTGGAATTGCCGTCGGATTTGAAAAGATGATCGGCCCGGGGAACACCATGATTGTTTTGGAGCCCGGTTGGTCCTTTCGTCTTTTTACGATGCTTACTCTAACGGCTGGGACCGCCTTCCTGATGTGGCTGGGCGAGATGATCACCGAACGAGGCATAGGAAACGGCATCTCCCTGATAATTTTCGGTGGCATCGTGGCGGCCATGCCGTCTGCGTTTGGAAACACGGTCAGGCTGTTGCGAACAGGAGAAATGGGGATTTTCTTCGTTCTCCTGTTAATTATCCTGATGGTCGGGGTCATCGCCGTAATCGTCTTTGTGGAACGCGGGCAGCGCCGCATTCCCGTACAATACGCCAAACGGGTGATTGGGCGGAAGGTCTATGGCGGACAGAGCCGGTACTTGCCTCTAAAGATAAATACCTCCGGCGTTATCCCGCCCATTTTTGCCTCATCCATTATTATGTTTCCGGCCACCATCGCTCAATTCATAGAGATTAAGTGGGTTAAGGCCGCAGCAGATACGATGATGCCCGGACATCTTTTGTACTCAGTAATGTACGTCGGCTTCATTTTCTTTTTTGCTTATTTTTACACGGCGGTCACCTTTAACCCGGTTGACGTGGCTGAGAATTTAAAGAAGTATGGCGGATACATTCCAGGTCTGAGACCGGGAAAACCTACTTCCGAATATATTGATCGAGTATTGACCAGAATCACCCTGGGTGGGGCCATATACGTCTCATCCATTTGCATCCTGCCCGAACTATTGATTACCAAGTTTAACGTCCCCTTTTATTTTGGGGGCACGGCCCTCCTGATTGTTGTCGGCGTGGCCATAGACACCGTCGCCCAAATGGAATCCCACCTGCTGACCCGGCACTACGAAGGGTTCATCAAAGGTTCACGGATTAAGGGACGGCGAGGATAGTTTCTTGAGACACTTCTACTTTTTGGTTGCACAACCTACTGACCCGAAGGAGAGATGGGTATGAACTTGATTCTACTTGGCCCGCCAGGGGCCGGCAAAGGGACACAGGCTAAGAGATTGATTGACAAGTACGGCATCCCCCAGATTTCCACAGGTGACATTCTTCGTGCCGCCCTTAAGGAACGCACAGAACTGGGAATCAAGGCTAAAGAGTATATGGACAAGGGTGCCCTGGTCCCCGATGAAGTGGTTATCGGGATAATTAGGGATCGCCTGACCCAACCCGATTGCCAAAAAGGCTATATGCTCGACGGCTTTCCCAGGACGGTCGTTCAAGCCGAAGCCCTTGATGACGTGATTAGCAAGATGGGCTCGAAGATCGACCACGTGATCAGTATCGAAGTGGCCAGTGACGAGCTGATGAAGCGACTCACCGGTCGCCGGACCTGTCGCAAATGCGGCTCGGGCTACCATGTTGTTTTTGATCCGCCCAAGAAAGCCGACGGCTGTGACAAGTGTGAGGGCGAGTTGTATCAACGTGATGATGATAATGAAACCACCGTCGGCTCTCGGCTCCAGGTTTATGAGAATCAGACCAAGCCGTTGATTGATTATTATACCAAGAAGAATTTGATCAGGCCCATTCAGGGGACTGGCTCAATTGACGACATCTTCGGCCGGATCACGGCTGTTTTAGGATAGGGTGGATTAAGTGATCATCTTAAAATCTCCATGGGAGATGGAAAAGATGAGAGCCAGTAATGCCATCGTGGCCGAGGTTTTGGCTGAGCTCAGGCTAATGGTAAAACCCGGCGTAACCACAATGGAACTAGAAGAGGCGACAAACCGGTTTTGTAGCAAGAAAAAGGTGAGGCCGGCTTTCAAGGGTTACCGTGGTTACCCCTACGCTCTCTGCGCCTCGGTCAACGAACAGGTGGTTCATGGATTCCCAACATTAAGGGAGTTGGTTCAGGGCGATATCGTCAGTATTGACTTCGGTGTATTACATGACGGTTATTACGGCGATGCCGCAGTGACCATTCCGGTGGGGAAGATTACTCAAGAGGCAGAACTATTGATTCGGACAACTGAGGAGTCTTTGAATATCGCCTTGAAAAAGGCTACCCCTCAGTATCGGCTTTCCGATCTTTCCCACGCTATTCAGTCCTACGTGGAATCTAAGAAATTTTCCGTCGTTAGGCAGTTTGTGGGTCACGGGATAGGCAAGAGCCTTCATGAGGAGCCGCAGATTCCTAACTTCGGTAGACCGGGCCGAGGAGTCAGACTGCGTCCGGGGATGGTGTTGGCCATCGAGCCGATGGTTAACGCCGGTGGTTATGAAGTAGAGATACTTGGAGATGGGTGGACCGCCGTCACCAAAGACAGACGGCTTTCCGCCCACTTCGAGCACACCGTTGCGGTGACCGAGAATGGTTGCCGGATTCTGAGCCTGGCAGCCTAGGATTCTTGCTCAGTCGACGGTTGAGTCAGGTAATGCAATAACAAAAGGGGAATTTATGTCCAAGGAAGATGCCATTGAAGTGGAAGGAGTAGTTGTAGAGCCACTTCCGAACGCGATGTTCCGGGTAGAGCTCGACAACGGCCACCGGGTGCTGGCGCATATTTCAGGTAAAATGCGGATGCACTATATCAAGATTTTGCCGGGAGACAAAGTGACGGTTCAATTATCACCATATGACCTGTCCCGGGGCCGGATTACCTATAGATCAAAATAGAATCCATTAACTCCGCTTCGTGGCCGAAGCCTTGTGACTGAAAGGTGAGCGATGAAAGTCAGAGCCTCGGTAAAACGAATTTGCGCCAAGTGCAAGGTTATCAAAAGAAAAGGGATCGTGAGAATAATTTGCGAGAATCCCAGGCATAAACAAAGACAGGGATAACCCGTCAGGTGGAGGACTAGAGATTGGCACGTATTGCTGGTATAGACTTACCCAGAGGAAAGCGCGTAGAAATAGCGTTGACCTACATTTTTGGGATTGGCCGTTCTACGTCAAAGGACATTCTTAATAAGGCAAACGTAGACCTGAACACCCGGTCGGATCAATTAACCGAGCAAGAAGTAGCCAACATCCGACGGGTCATTGATTCCGAATATAAGGTGGAAGGAGACCTCCGGCGGGACGTCTCCATGAATATCAAGCGGTTAATGGACCTTGGCTGCTACCGTGGTTTAAGACATCGTAAATCACTTCCTGTTCACGGCCAGCGAACCCATACTAACGCCAGGACTCGGAAAGGACCCCGCCGGGCCGTTTTGGGTAAGAAGAAAAAGTAACGAGAGGAATTAGACATGGCCAAGATACCCCGGAAGGGGGCCAAAAAAAAGAGGGAAAAGAAGAATATCCCCAGCGGAAAGGCCCATATACAATCTACTTTTAACAACACCATTGTGACCATAACAGATATGGCGGGAAATACCGTCGCCTGGTCGAGCGCCGGGGTTCAGGGGTTCAAAGGCTCAAGAAAGAGCACTCCGTTCGCCTCCCAAATGGCTGCAGAAGATGCGGCTAAGAAAGCTATAGAGAATGGGATGAAAACGGTCGAGGTTTATGTTAAAGGCCCTGGCGGCGGTCGTGAGGCGGCTTTACGGGCCTTACAGGCTGCCGGTCTTCATGTTAGCCTGATTCGGGATGTCACCCCTATACCTCACAACGGCTGTCGGCCGCCGAAGAGAAGACGGGTCTAACCGACTCTATTATCAATTATCAATTATCTATATCTGCTTTTTCCGGGTAATATTCCCAAATATTTACCGATAAGTAAGCTTCATTACCAGGAGGTTAAGTTTGGCACGCTATATGGGTTCTGCCTGCCGGCTTTGTCGGCGTGAAAATGAAAAGCTTTTCCTGAAAGGCGATAGGTGCTATTCCGACAAATGCGCCTACGAACGTAGAAGTTATCCCCCAGGACAACATGGGCAGAGTAGGGCCAAGTTCTCCGACTATGGTATCCAGCTCAGAGAAAAGCAAAAGGTCAAACGTATTTATGGACTGTTGGAAAAACAGTTTCACTTGTACTTTGAGCGGGCTGACCGGCAAAAGGGCATAACCGGAACGAATTTGCTAGTTATTTTGGAAAGACGTCTTGACAATATCATATATCGGATGGGATTTGCTCCTTCCAGAAACCAGGCCAGGCAATTGGTCCGTCACAACCATTTTGTGATCAATGGCAAGAAGGTCAATATCCCTTCAATTCAAGTCAGAGTCGGAGATGTCATTCAGATTCGTGAAAGCAGTCAGAAGGTACCTCCCATATTAGAATCACTTGAGACGGTTGCCCGACGCGGCGTTCCCAGATGGTTGGAATTGGACAAGGCAGGTTTTCGCGGCATTGTCAAATCCTTCCCGATGCGGGAGGACATCACCACCCCCATTAATGAGCAGTTGATCGTCGAGCTATACTCCAAGTAGCAGAGGCGGTGTATGTCAGAATTAGACATTAGATATCGAAATTGGCGGGAAATGATTAAGCCCAAGAGTATTGAGGTTGATCCCGATAAACACGATCGGTTTTACGGCAAGTTTTCTTGCGAGCCATTGGAACGGGGCTTCGGTATCACCCTTGGTAATGCGTTGAGAAGAGTACTTCTTTCTTCCCTCCAGGGGGCGGCGATCGTGTCCGTAAAAATTGACGGTGTTCTCCACGAATTCTCCAGCGTCCCTGGGGTTGTGGAGGACGTTACCGACATCATCTTAAACCTTAAGGAAGTTCGTCTTAAGACTCATACGGATGTAGCTAAGACCGTACAAATAACCGCCGAAGGTGAAAGAATAGTAAGAGCCGGAGATATTATTGCAGACGGCACTATTGAAGTTCTCAATCCTGACCACCATATAGCCACTATGACCAAAGACGGAAAACTCCATATGGAGTTGGTGGTCAAGCTCGGTAAAGGCTATGCACCGGCTGAAAGAAATAAGAACGAAGAGCAGATTATCGGTGTCATCCCGATAGACGCCATTTTTTCTCCAATACTCAAGGTCAACTACAATGTTACAAACGCCCGGGTGGGGCAGATTACCGATTACGATAAGCTCACCATGGAGATCTGGACGGACGGGAGTGTCACCCCGGAAGATGCTTTAGCCAATGCGGCTAAGATCATCAAAGAGCAGATATCGGTTTTCATCAATTTTGATGAGGAACCGGAGCCGAGGGCGGAGCTTCAAGAGGAAGTCAAGGAAACCATCAACGAGCATTTGTTTCGAAGTGTAGATGAACTAGAGCTGTCTGTCCGGTCGGCCAATTGCCTGAAGAATGCCAATATTCGCTTAATCGGCGAACTGGTTCAGAAGAGTGAGAGCGAAATGCTCAAAACGAAGAATTTTGGCAGAAAATCTCTAAATGAAATCAAAGAGATTCTGACCGAAATGAGCCTCTCTCTAGGGATGAAGCTTGACCATTTCCCGCCCAAGGAAGAGATAGACAAGATGTTCAGCAGAAAGGAAGATGACAAATGAGACACAGGAAAGCAGGAAGACGTCTAAGCCGGGAAACCAGCCATCGCCAGGCGATGCTTCGCAATATGGTCACTTCACTTTTTGAGCATGATCGGATCCAGACCACTGACGCCAAGGCTAAGGAGCTACGGCCTCTTGCGGAAAAAATGATCACCCTGGCCAAACGTGGCGATCTTCATGCTCGTCGCCAAGCCCTGGAGATTATCAGGAGCCCAAAAGTAGCTCAGAAGCTGTTTAACCTGGCTAAAGAGCAATTTGACGGTAGAGAGGGCGGATACACTCGAATTATCAAGATTGGTCCTCGCCTTGGCGATGCCGCTCCTATTTCGATCATTGAATTGCTGCCTAAAGCCGGGATAAAGAAGGATTCAAAGAAATCCAAGGGTAAGGCCAAGAAGAAGCAGAAGGTCGCTGAAACTAAATCCGCCGCCCCAACGGCCGGTCAGAAGTCGGTTGAATCGGGAGTCGACCCGGACAAAGAGTTGCTTCAGGCCCCTCCGGCTGAGGAAGCTCTTCCATCCACGGAGTCGGTCGCTAGTGCCCCTGACACCGAGGCCGGTGCCGGGTCTGATCTTGTGACCTCGACCGTGTCGCCGGAAGAAGAAAGTAATAAATAGTCGCAGATCAATTGATTAAACCCAATAGCTGAATCGATCTATAATCAAAACGAAGGGATAGCCCGTTACTATCCCTTTTTTTTATGGTTGGATGTCGATGCCGTCAGGTCTGTGTCCGGTTGACGTTCCCGCCGCCGCCGGCCATCTCGGCCGTGGCCATTTTTGACTTTTTGTATTGCAGAGATTGACAATTAATGTCGTCGGATGTATAGTACCCGCTGGCAGTTTTGATCCTGTTTCGGGAGATAACCTGATGGCATAAGCTCAAGATTATTTTGATTTTTTCTTTTATCCCCGCATATTTTAAAAACATCTTCCCTAATTCCTGCTTATCAATTAATTCCTGCTCATCGAGATTGCCGGGTGACCCGGTAGCCGCAGAGGATAAGAGGGAAAGCCAGTCATGGAACTACTGCACGGTGACCAGCCGCACGACTCACACACCATTCTTGTTGTTGATGACGAGGAGGGAATTCGTGAAACCATTGGCTACTATCTCGAAGAGGAGGGTTACCTCCCGACGTTGGCCTGTGATGGGTTGGAAGCGATTGAATATATAAAGAAGACCGAGTTTGATTTGGTGATCACGGATGTGTCTATGCCCCGCATGGATGGATTCGGCCTGATGAAATACTCCATAGAGCTATGTCCCGAGACTCCCATCATCATCTTGACTGGGTTGGGCACCATGGACAATGCCATCCAGGCCATGCAGTTGGGGGCTTATGACTTTCTGACGAAACCGGTTGAGAATTTTTCTCTGTTCAAAATAACCGTTAAACGCGCCCTGGAAAAGCGTGAGTTCTTGGCGGGCAAGCGTGATTACCGGGAAAATTTAGAAAGAACTGTAGCTGAACAGACAAAAGAACTCATTAAAAAAAATCAGATGCTTGAGGCCTACACCGAAAATTTGGAGGAGGTATCCGTCAGCGTGATCAGTTCCCTCCAGGCGGCTCTTGAAGAAAAAGATTCATATACCGCAGGACATTCGCACCGGGTGACCCGGTATGCCCTGGAGCTTGGCCGGCAGATGGATTTGGGAGATACGGAACTGGCCATTTTAGAGCGCTCCGCCAAATTGCATGATATCGGAAAACTCATTGTAGATTGTAGTTTTATTAATAAGCCCGGCCCATTGAACGATCAGGAATGGACCATCATGCGGCGCCATCCGGAAGTTGCCGATCGGTTCCTTTCGCCTTTGGCCTTTCTTCAAAATGTTCGGCCGATTATTCGCTCTCACCATGAGCGTCAGGACGGTCTGGGTTATCCCGACGGGTTGTCTAAGGATGAACTGGAATTGAAAACCGAATTACTCACTGTGGCTGATAGCTACGATGCCATGACCTCGATCAGAACTTATCGCAGTCCTTGGTCCGATTATAAGGCTTGTGAAGAACTTGTCAGGTGTTCTGGGACTCAATTCAGCCCCAGGGTCGTGAGGGCCTTTCTCAAGCTTCGGGGGCACCATCATCTGCTCAGATTGCTTGACAGCCTCTTTCCCAATCAAGACTAACTTAGGGTGAAAACAACTCTCACCAGGTTGAATCGGCATGAGTGATACCACACATACGGATAAGTACCATCTCCTGATTGTTGACGATGACGATTTTATTCGCACAACCATCGGCGATTACTTTGAAGAAGAGGGATATTGTGTCACTTTGGCCGAGGATGGCATTGAAGCGCTCCAATACCTGGAGAAAGAAGATTTTGATCTGGTTATTTCCGACTTGATGATGCCTCATTTGGACGGATTTGGCCTGATGGAGCAATCTCTTTTGCATTCGCCGGAAACGCCGATCATTATCCTCACCGGCCAGGGAACCTTAGACAATGCGATTAAGGCGATTCAGCTAGGTGCTTATGATTTTGCCACGAAGCCCATCTCCAATTTTTCCTTGTTAAGAATATCCGTTGAACGTGGCCTGGAGAAACGCGATCTTCTGGTCTCTAAAAAGAAATATCAGCAACAGATTGAAAGACAGAATCAACTTTTAATAAAGAATTTAGAGGTCGCCCGGAAAATGCAGCAGAATATGATTTCTCGGGACCTCATGGACCTTAGCCTGGTTTCTCTGGCCTGGAGGTATATCCCCTCTGAAAGAGTCAGTGGTGATTTTTTCGGTGTTTTTGAAATAGATAAGACGCATGTCGCCTTTTATATCGCGGATGTTTCTGGGCACGGTGTCCCAGCCGCCATGGTTACGGTTTTTATTAAACAAACTGTTTACAAACTGGCTCGGGAGCGCCTGGCAGATGGTTCGGTCCGATCCAGGTCACCGGTGGAGATGCTAAGTCAGTTAAACGGAGAGTTTCGTAAGGAACAGTTCGAATTTGACGGGATAGAACTCTACGTCACCTTGTTTTATGGTTTACTTGATTTCAACGAGATGCGGCTTAGTTGTGCCAACGCCGGTCATGCCCCTTTGCCGAAAATATTGCGTCAAGGCCAGGGGGTGGAAGAGTTCAATCTGTCTGGCCATGCCATCGGTTTTTTTGATGACGCTCAGTTTGATCAAACGGAGATTTCTTTCTCTTTGACCGACAGGATATTTCTCTGCACTGATGCCGTGACTGAAGCCAGGGACGGCCGAAGGACCATGTTCGGGAATAACCGCTTGATGGAACAATTAAAAAGACATCATGATTCTTCCTCTGAAACAATACTTGACAATGTTGTCTCGGAATTAAATTTATTTACCGGCAACTCTGTACTGGAAGACGATCTGTGCCTGTTATTGATATCCCCTTATGGCCCTGAATATATACCTTGAACAGTTATAATTGTAATATTTGGAGGCGACCCGGTTACCGGCTATTAGCTTCTTGTTGATGGCGCCTCCAACGAATGACGAGTAACAAGCAAACAGTACAAGCAAGTCAATGTCATTGACTTAAGCGACGAACAATCGTGCCAACTTTTTTAAAATAGACCATTCCGTATAAGCCCCAACGGGGCGCTCTAGGTTAGCCCAGGGCAACGCCCTGGGAAATACGGCAGGTTGCGTGTCAGCAGGATGGGCAGGAGGTCGGCCAGCTCCCAAAGTCATCTCCTTTGAATGGGATATCCGGCTACGGCTGAGTACGGAATTGCTGGCGGTTTTATGTGGGTATTACATGGTATTTTGTATAGTCGCCGCCCCTACCCAGGGCGCTGCCCTGGGCTAACCTAGAGCGCCCCGTTGGGGCTTAATCGGAATTAACCATTTATTAGAATAGGATCCGATGCCCCTGCACCTTAAGTCAATGACATTGACAAGCAATCTGCAACAGGTGCTCTCGGGTGTCAATTATTGCCGCGTCAATTATCCAACCTAACCTGAGTTCGACGAGTTTCTTTAATTAAGTACCAGAAATATATCCACAGATTTCGAAGATTAACGCAGATGGAAAAGACCCAAAGACCTATTTTGGCCCTAATCTGCGCAAATCGGTGCAATCTGCGGATTGAATCATGGCCCTTGATGATAATCGCTTAGCATCCTCGTCGAACTCAGGTTAACCTATTCAATGGTCCATAGACGATGAAGATGGAGGAACTTTTATGATCGAAATAAAGCAGCAAGGTGACCAGACCGTATTGACCCCGGACTTTGATATTCTGGCCTCCACTGCCCACGAACTACGGGACGAAGTCTCCCGTTTTCTGAAGGAAGGGCGGACGGCATTTGTCTTGGACTTGACCAATGTGAACAGTATCGACTCAATAGGTATTGGAAGCATAGTTTCTTGCCTTAAAACAATTACCAGTAACAAAGGAACCTTTCGGGTTGTTTGCCCCAAGCCGGAACTGGTGCAGTTGTTCAAGGTGTTGAAACTGGATCAAACCTTAAATATTGCGTCAAATTAAGTTGCTCATTGGTTTTTGGGGAAGATGATTTACGACCTCGGGTCTTTTCGATGTACAGACTATCCGGCGGGGCTTGGCCTGCGCGTCGTGTGTCAATGGTCAACTGTTAATTATAACCGGACAGCCAAAGGGAATAACTCATGACGACGACTCCTGATAATCTAATTGAAATGGGAAGTCAGAGTGGCTCCTTTTTGGGTCACAGTCCGGCGTCGCTTCCCCAGGATTTAGTCGGGCACATCGAGGCTATTTTAGATTCACAACCTTCAGCGCTGGTGACCGTGGATGCAGTGGGGAAAGTACTTCTGTGGAATAAAGCCGCTACGAAAATCTTTGGAGTGACCAAGGAGCAGGCTTTGGGAAACAATTTGTTTGCCTCCGTACCGGGCATAGCCAAGTATGAGCCCATTTTCCACAATGTCTTAGCGGATGGTAGCGAAGAGGTCAGAAATAAAGAGCCGTACATCTTTCCTGATGGGGCTCCGGGATTGATCAATATTTTGGCTTACACTCTATCGACTGATCAGACGCCGCGCGTCATCTTTCGTGTTAGGGATGTGTCCCAGGTGTCCAAATTGGAGCACATGGCTATTCAGACGGGAAAAATGGCTTCCTTGGGCGGATTGGCTTCGGGGATGGCTCACGAAATTAATAACCCCCTGGGCGGGATACTTCAAAGTTGTCAATTGATCCAAATGGCTTTGAGCATAGAGAACAAAAAGTCAAAAGAATTGTTGGCCGAACTAGGTTTGCCGGCTGAAGCGGTCAAGCAGTTTTTGACGAAACGCAAGATTTATCATTACCTGGATATCATAGAGAAGAGTGGCTCAAAAGCTGCCTCTATTGTCCGAAATATGTTGAATTTTGCCCAGAAGAAAGAATTGACCCTTAAGTCGGAAACGGTGGACGAGGTCATCGATCAATCCATCAAGCTGGCTTATATGGAATATGATCTTAAGAAGTATTACGATGTTCATCATGTGATCTTTGAAAGAGAAATTCCTCCGGATATGCCCCAGGTATATTGCGATAGATTTCAAATTGAGCAGGTCCTTTACCACCTGATCAAAAATTCCGTTTACGAGATGTACCACCTGAAGCAGAGGCTGGGGGATAATTATGTCCCTAAAATCGTTTTTAGATCCCGCCCTTATCAGCAACGGGTAATCATTGAAGTTCAAGACAATGGGCCGGGTATGTCGGAAGAGGTCAGGGCAAAGGTCTTTGATCCCTTTTTTACTACCAAGCCGGTGGATAAAGGTACGGGGCTGGGGCTGGCCATGTGCTATTTTATTTTAACGGAGTCTCATCAGGGTAATATCAGGGTAGATTCAATTGAGGGAGAAGGATGTACTTTTACTATTGAGCTTCCCGCAGCCACCTTGTAACGACGTAACGACAAAATAAACGGGCGTAAATTAATACCCATGCTATCTGAACTTGTCATTTCCAACCTGGCTATTATCGACCGTCTCCATTTGGCCTTTGAATCAGGGTTGAATGTCATTTCCGGTGAAACCGGGGCCGGAAAGTCCATTATCATCAGTGCGGTTAATTTGATTTTGGGGGGGCGGGCCACCCAGGATATGGTTCGGTCAGGGGCGGACGCGGCGGAAGTACAGGCTATGTTCCTGGTGGACGATGACACGACGTTGGGACCCGTTGTCGAAAATCTCGGCCTGGATTTTTCGGATGGCCTGGTGATTCGGCGGGTCATATCCGGGACCGGCCGCAGCCGGGCATACATCAACGGACAACCCGCCACGCTGAACATGTTGGAAACCCTCACCTCGGCTTTAATCAATATCTCTGGTCAACATGAGCACCAATCCCTTTTGAATCGCGAAAATCATCTGGACATCCTGGATCAGTTCGCCGCTTCCGAGCCTTTGAAAAGTCGGGTCCGAGAGACTTACAACGGGCTGCAAACTCTTACGGCTAAGCTAAATAAAGTAGTAGCGGCCCGAAATCAGCAGGCCGATCGGTTGGATTTATTAACCTTTCAACTGCGGGAAATTGATTCGGCCGGTGTCCGACCAAATGAAGACGACGAACTCGAAGAAGAACGTCATCGGTTGATCCACGCCGAGAAGATAAGTCACCTGACCCTGCGGTGTCTGGGATTGCTTTATGATCAAAGCGGCTCAGTCATGGAACAACTGGCCGAAGCCGGGCGAAACCTGGAGAAGATAACGGAATATGACTCATCTATGACCGGATTATCTGAGCAACTGGAGTCGGCCCGGTATCAGGTTGAGGATGTGTCCGCCTATCTGCGTGATTATTCGCAAACGATTGTCTTTAATCCCGAGAGATTGGAGCAAGTGGAGGAACGCCTCAGCGTCTTGACCCGGCTGAAGCGAAAATATGGCCCCACCCTGCAAGATGTCCTGTCTTTTCATTCAACTACCCGGCAGGAGCTGGACGATCTGGCTGGAGGAGAGGATAAGATATCGGAGTTGGACGCTGAATGGAGAAAGGAACTCAAGGCCGCAGTGTCATTAGCCGAAGAATTGTCTCGAATGCGTCTGGTTGCAGCCGAGGATTTCACCCAGGCGGTCCAATCGGAAATACGGTCATTGGGGATGCTGGAAGGAGTCTTTGCTGTCCGATTTGAAGACCGGCCCGTAGATTCCGACCCAATCCCAGAGGACACCGGCCCCTCCTGGGCCATCCCGGCCTACCTCACTCCAAAGGGAATGGACGAGGTAGAATTCTTTATTTCTCCGAATCCCGGGGAGGAGTTGAAGCCGCTGGCCAAGATAGCCTCCGGGGGCGAATTATCCCGTATTCTCCTGGGCGTAAAAAAGGCCCTGGCCCAGAAGGGCGCGGTGGAAACTTTGGTTTTTGATGAAGTCGACACCGGCATCGACGGCCAGACAGCCCGTGTTGTCGGACAAAAACTTAAAGTCTTATCCAACTACCATCAGGTCTTGTGCATCACTCATCTGCCGCAAATCGCCGGCTACGGGCAGACTCACTTTCGGGTGGAAAAAATGACCAGTGCCGGCCGGACGGTAACCACGGTCAAGCTCTTGGACAAGGAAGAAAGGGTAGAGGAAATCGCCCGGATGTTAGGCGGGGCCGGCTCTTCCTCCAAAACTCTAGCCCATGCTCGAGAGATCATCGCCGCCGGCGCCGCGTTTAATCCCGAGTCTTAAAAAAACAGTCCATTGTCACCGGGCCACCCTTGACCACTTGGGCCTGAGAAGAATTGCTTCCCACCTCTGCCAGCTTTACCGTACCAATGGCTTTGCCTGTCATGTTGTAAATTCTTCCATCAACTGATTTGGCTTCCGGGCCTCTTTGAATCACCGTTAATTCCTGCCCGGTGGCCAGGCCCACATCCTGCCCCACCTGTAGATTCACTTTTTGGCCGTCTATTTTGCTGGGAAAACCTACCCAAGGTCGGTTGGCTACGGCTTCGGCCAAATCCTGCATCAGGCCGGAGATAGTCTGATTGAGACAGTCGATGAATTTGTTCTTGGGGTAAGAAGATAACTTATTCGGTGTCTTATCCGGGTAGTCGGCCAGTTTGACCTGCCCGCTTCGGAATGTATCCACCAGAAGAGTACCGTCTTCCGTGGCCGTAACTCGTATTTTCAAGGTGATGGTCAGGATGGGTGTCTCGGAGCGGAAGCCGATGATGCCGGTCAGGTCCTTCTGAACTTCAAAATCGGCAATATTGGCCATCATGATGGCATCCACGCCTTGAACCCTGGCCTCATTCATGACGGCCTTGGCCCCGCCGCCGTATTCCGCTTCCTGGATTTGGTCTACGGTTTTTCCGGTGACCAGGATCAGCCGATTGTTTTGTTGAAGTTCCCGCTTAATCATCTCATCGGCCATGATGTTGAGGATATTGTCTTTGGGGTGTAAAGGATCGGTAACCGCTAAAACGGCCAGTTTCCTTTTCAGGCCGCTGTCTTTCATGAAAAAATCACGCGTGAGTTTTTCCGTGGTGGCGCATCCGAGGACCGAAGTCGCAATCATGACCCAAGCCGCCATTAAGCACCATCCGTATCGTCGTCCGTTCATAACAACTCCTCATTCTTTGGGGTGGGGTTAATACACAGCAGGGCCTTGGGCCGCAACCAAAAAAACATGATTCGTACCTTATCATGCCCAGCGGATGTGAGGAATCTTAAGATCTTTTGCGTCGCTGGAAATGACAATGGGGCGCCACGAAGTTCGTTTCTCTTTTCCGTATTCAGCTTTTTATTCCATGCTGGAATGACGGATGATATTATAACGGGCTCAAAAAGGCAAATATCTTTTTGAAGGTTAAGACAGTTTTTCGACCGGTATTTTGGTGGGGCCGCCTTTTGGTTTGACTTCGGAAGGATTTAATCCTAAAATATCGTTTTGTCCGAAATCCACGCCGCCAAGAGGGCCTGGCCGCAATTGTTCCGGCGGGATATTGTTTATGTGTGAAGTGCTTGAATTTACGAGGGTGGAGGCCCTGATGAAGAGGAAGAATGAATCTATCCGGCCGGTGATTGCCCTGACCATGGGGGACGCGGCTGGAGTCGGGCCGGAGATAATCTTAAAAGCCTTGATCCGTCCAGAGGTGACTGCCGAGTGCCGGCCCGTGGTGTTCGGTCGGCGGGGCGCTTTGGTCAAGGCCGAAGAAATTCTCAAGACCGGTCTGGTTTTCTCTTTAACCCATGACGCAGCGGAGACACCGCCAGGCGGTTCTGATGTCGCCCTGGTCGATCTGGGTGCCGCCCCAGAGTCGGATTTTCTTTCCGGGAAACCGGCGGAGGCGACCGGCAAGGATTCGGCGGAGTTCATTATGGCCGCGGTTAAGGCGGCTATGGCCGGCCGGGTCGATGCTATGGTCACCTGCCCGATCAACAAGCACACCCTAAACCAGGCGGGATACCATTATCAGGGCCATACACAGTTCCTGGCCCAACTCACCGGCACGGACAAAGTGGTCATGATGCTGGCCACGGAATCGTTCAAGGTGACTTTGGTCACGATCCATGTGCCGTTAAGAGATGTCTCCGGCCTTTTGACAATTCAGGATGTCCTGGATACGATGATTATCACCTGGGAGGCGCTTCGGCGGGACTTTGCCTTTAGTGCGCCCCGGTTGGCTGTGGCCGGTCTCAACCCACATGCCGGAGAAGAGGGCCTTTTCGGCCGGGAAGACATGGATATTATTGGCCGGGCTGTATCTATGGGCCGGGAAAGAGGGATGAACATATCCGGTCCCTGGCCGGCTGATACGATTTTCTACCGGGCGGCCAGGGGTGAATTCGACGCCGTGGTGGCCATGTATCATGATCAAGGTCTGATTCCATTTAAACTTCTGCATTTTGAAGACGGGGTCAACGTGACCCTGAACATGCCCATCATTCGGACTTCGGTGGATCATGGTACGGCCTATGATTTGGCCGGAACAGGCCGGGCCGACGAGTCCAGTCTGGTGGCCGCCATAAGAATGGCCGTGACTATGGCCGAAAACAGAAGACACAAGCCATTAAACAACCTCGACGCGGTTGGAAAAGAATAGACCAGACAATATGCAAGATAAGATAGTTATTAGAGGCGCCAGGGAGCATAACCTCAAAGATATAGATCTGACCATTCCCCGGGACAAGTTGGTGGTCATTACGGGACTTAGCGGGTCGGGTAAGTCTACCCTGGCTTTTGACACCATTTATGCTGAAGGTCAGAGGCGGTACGTGGAGTCTCTGTCGGCCTACGCCCGGCAGTTTCTGGAGCAGATGGACAAGCCCGATGTGGATAGCATTGAAGGTTTGTCGCCGGCTATCTCCATCGAACAGAAAACGACCAGTAAGAACCCCCGGTCCACGGTGGGTACGGTTACGGAAATATACGATTATCTTCGGGTGTTGTTTGCCCGGGTCGGTCGGCCTCATTGCCCCAAGTGTGGCCGGTCCATCTCTTCTCAGAGTGTGCAAGAAATTGCTTCAACCATATTATCCTATTCCGAAAATACGAAGATTATCATTCTGGCCCCGCTGACTGAACAGAAGAAGGGGGAACACCAGAAAATTTTCCACCGGTTAAAGAAAGAGGGCTTTGTCCGAGTCCGGGTAGATGGACACATCCTGTCTCTGGATAACGACATTCCTTTAGATAAAAACAAAAAGCACGACATCGAGGCCGTGGTCGACCGGTTGGTGGTCAAGGATGGGATTCGTGAGCGTTTGGTGGATTCCATCGAACTGGCCTTATCCCTGTCAGAGGGATTAATCAAGATTAACAAAGACGCCCGGGAAGATATCTTGTTCAGCCGGGAACTGGCCTGTCCTGTTTGCCGGGTCAGTTGTCCCGATCCGACCCCTCAAATGTTTTCATTCAATAATCCTCAAGGCGCCTGTTCCAAATGTGATGGTCTGGGCGCGATGATGTATTTTGATCCGGAACTCATTGTGTCCAACCCGCATCTGTCATTGAAGGAAGGGGCGATCGCACCCTGGGAGAACAAGAGTTCGGATTATTTCATCCAGACACTGGAAGCCCTATCCCGGCACTATGGATTCAGTTTAGACATCCCGTTCGAAAAACTCCCCCAAGAGGCCCAATCGGTTGTTCTGTCCGGATCCGGCGATACACCCATTGAGTTTAGTTTTTCCAGGGAAGGCGGAGATGAGCGGCTGTACCGATATACCCGTCCCTTTGAGGGCGTTATCAACAACCTTAACCGCCGGTACAAAGAAACCAACTCCCAGGCCATTCGAGAAGAAATCCAGCAATACATGAACAACCGCCCCTGTCCCGAGTGTCACGGAGCCAAGCTGAAACCGGAAAGCCTGGCCGTGAAGATAAATGGATTGTCCATCTATGAGGTCTCGCGTCATACTATCACGGAAAGCCGGCAATTTTTCAGGCAGCTTGAACTGACTCCTAAGGAAATGGAAGTGGCCCGGAGGATAGCCAAAGAGATTCTGGAGCGGCTGGACTTTCTGGATAATGTGGGCCTGAATTATCTGACCCTGGACCGGACCTCGGCCACACTATCCGGCGGCGAAGGGCAACGAATCCGGTTAGCCACCCAGATCGGTTCCCGGTTGGTCGGGGTCCTATATATTCTTGATGAACCCAGCATCGGACTGCACCAGCGGGATAACGAGCGGCTGCTAAAAACACTGAAGGCCATGCGGGACCTGGGTAACACCGTTTTAGTGGTGGAACATGATGCTGATACAATTTTGGCCGCGGATTTCGTGGTGGACATGGGGCCGGGCGCGGGAGTCCACGGAGGGGAAGTGGTGTTCAGCGGCCCCCCGGATCAGCTTTTGGCGGATGAGAACTCGCTGACCGGGGACTATCTGGCCGGCCGTAAGACTATCCCGGTGCCGGGCCGAAGACGGCAGACCCAGAAAGGTTGGCTGGAGATTGTTGGGGCCGCGGAAAATAATCTCAGGGACATTGACGTTAAGTTTCCCCTGGGTTGTTTCACCTGTGTGACCGGTGTGTCCGGTTCGGGCAAGAGCAGCCTGGTCAATCAAATTCTTTACCGGGCCCTGTCTCAGCGGCTGTACCGGTCTAAGGAACGGGCGGGAAAATACAGAGACATCCTTGGGATAGAAAAGATTGACAAGGTCATCAATATTGACCAGAGCCCAATTGGACGCACGCCCCGGTCCAATCCGGCCACCTACACGGGCATATTTACATTTATTAGAGACCTTTTTTCCCAAGTTCCGGAATCCAGGGCCAGAGGATACCGGCCGGGCAGGTATAGTTTTAATGTTCGAGGAGGAAGATGTGAGGCCTGTCAGGGAGACGGAATAATCAAGATCGAAATGCACTTTTTACCGGACGTGTATGTTACTTGCGATGTTTGTCACGGCCTGAGGTACAATCAGGATACCCTGGACATTCGGTATAAAAGCAAGAATATTGCTGAAGTATTGAATATGACGGTCAGCCAATCCCTGTCGTTTTTTGAACATATTCCCCACATCAGAAACAAATTACAGACCCTGGTGGATGTCGGGTTAGGGTATATTCGGCTGGGTCAACCGGCCACCACCTTGTCCGGGGGTGAGGCCCAACGAGTGAAACTGGCCAAGGAGTTATCCAAGCGGCCCACCGGGGGCAGCATCTACATTTTGGACGAGCCGACCACCGGGCTTCATTTTGCCGATATTCAGAAGCTGTTGGAGGTCCTTAACCGATTGGTGGCCGGGGGGGCGACGGTGGTGGTGATCGAGCACAATTTGGATGTCATCAAGACGGCGGATTATATCATTGATTTGGGGCCGGAAGGGGGAGACGAAGGGGGCCGGATTGTCGCTACCGGCACTCCCGAAGAACTGACTCAAGTGGCCGCGTCACATACCGGACGTTTTTTAAAGCGGATCATCGCGCGTTAGTTCCGAGGTCAGGAAATAGGCCAAATTATCTAATTTTACCGTAAAATCTACATTTTGAACCATGCAGCCTTCCGGCGTGAGGATTTGGATCGGGGCAAAGTTGAGCAATGACCTGATGCCGGTTTTGAACAACCGGTTAGCCACGTCTTGGGCCCAACCGGCCGGGGTGGCGATGACTCCAATGTCAACGCTCTCCATTTCCGCCAAGACCTGGGGCAGGGCGTCGATGTGGGAGATTTTCAGGCCATGCTGCAAGATTTGGTCGACCTTCCGGGAATCGCTGTCAAAGGCGGCGACAAAATGGTAACCATGTTTATGAAAATTGTCATGGGCGACCAGGGCGCTCCCCAAATTGCCGATGCCGACCACGGCCATTCGCCAGATCCGATTCAATCCCAGTATTTTTCTTATCTCACCGAGAAGCTCTGTGGAGTAATAGCCTACCCCTCTAACGCCGAACTCGCCGAAGTAAGCTAAATCCTTTCTGATTTGTGCCGGATTAACGTCGCATAACTGGGCCAGCTTTTCGGAGGAGACAATATTAACGTCTTCTTTAATAAGATGTTCCAGTTTCCGGTAGTAGAAGGACAATCTGGTAATCGTAGCCGGTGGGATTTTTGAAGATTTCATGGCTCTTTATTCGTACTCTTGGTCTGGAATGATCCCGCGGGGAGAAGGCCCGAAGCCGAGTTCACCAGTTAAATAGAAAGCATGCTGCGAGGCTGTGCTTTTTTCCGGGTGAACGAACAAATTGACATGTTGTATACTGAGCGGCCGCTTCACATGTGAAAACCTGCACAAATTATGGCAAAAAAATACACACTTGAACAGTGTGATGACGCTTCGGTGGGCGGGGTAACCACCCACCGAAGCGGTTTGTTACAGGGTATTAGCCAAAGATCAGTTTGGCGATCTTGTCGGCCATTGGGTAAGCGTAAAGCAAGATCAAGCAGATGACGAGGGCATAAATACACAGAGACTCGATCATGGCCAGACCGATAAGCATGGTCACGGTGATCTTGCCGGATGCCTCAGGGTTCCGGGCGGTACCTTCAACAGCACCCTTGACCGCAATGCCTTGGCCAATGCCGGTTCCAAAGGCGGCGATGCCGATGCCGAAGCCGGCCGCGGTTACGGTGGCAGCGAAGACCTGCAGGGCGGCAGCGGACACACTGGCGTCAGCCGCAAACACAAGAGTCGACATACCCAGGACAAAGAACACCGTTAGCACCGTGGACGCGAAAACCTTTCTTGACATCTTTATTCCTCCTAATTAAATGAAAATGGTTTTTGTTAAGCGCCTTCTCCCAAAAAGATATTTGTATGAATCAGCTTCGTTTGGTTGTACCTGTTTTTTGAGCCGACCGGCGGATAGTAAGCAGCATGGGCCGGTTCGATAATCACAAAATGATAACGCATGACCGTCAGACGACCACGCTTTTCTTTAGCAGGCCGGCCAGCAAGTCTTTGATCCCGGAGCAGGCCAGCAATCCCAAATTGATGACCACCACGGAAAGGCCCAGAATGATGGCCAGGACGTTGACCTGCTTGGAAAAAATCAGGACAAAGAGTATGGCTCCGGTGGCCATGAGTCGGAGATAATACTTGAAAACGACCACCACCGGCGACCCGGGAGTGTCTGGGTTTAGTGCTTTTCTGAGTATCCGGTACAATAAATGAAAATTGACGATAGCCAGCAAGCCGCCGGCCAAAATACCGCAACTTACTGAAACCGGAAAAAATATCAGGCTGGACAAAAGCATCGCGGCCAAGATAATCCAATTCCTCTTGACCAGATTTCTTCGCAATGCCTCTTCCGGGGTGATCATTGTGGGATCATTCATTTTTTATCTTTGTTTTTTAGCTTCATGCCGATGATATACATGTTTCTGAACCCGGCCACGATGCCGACGAGCAGAAAAATGATGGTGAACAAAGGCTTCGTGCCCAGCCATTGATCGAGGAGGTAATATCCGATGAAAAAGCCGATAATAGTGGATAGCACGACGGAGATGCCCATGGTGCTGGCATAAGCTAACAGCCTGATGTATTCCCTGGTATCGTCTTTCATGATGTTTTCACGGCGTCCCTGAGCACCCGGCGTGTCGATTATGCTTTGCGGCACCACAGGGTCGTATACGGAATGAACTCTCTATTGACTGGAGCGATTTTTAACACGGGGCACCGCCAAAAGTCAACTTTTTTTTGCCCGAGAACCGAGCAAACGCATGAAATATTCTTAAAACGGTTGAGTCCAAATAAGCCCTGAAAGGGCGAACTAGGTTAGCCCAGGGCGATAGCCCAATGCTGTTGAATTAGCGGCAGGGTCATCGGATACGATTTTTATAAATGGTCAATTCCGAATAAGCCCCAACGGGGCGCTCTAGGTTAGCCCAGGGCAACGCCCTGGGAAATCCGGCAGGTTACGTGTCAGCAAGATTGTCAGATAGTCGGCCAACCCCAAAGCCATTCCATTTGGAATGAACGTATCACACGGCTGAAAAATAAAATGTCGATTGTTTTATATTGTATTTTAGTGTCCATAGCCAATTACCCAGGGCGCTGCCCTGGGCTAACCTAGTTCGCCCCTTCGGGGCTTATTTGGAGTAGGCTATTTAATAGAATAACAGGCGCTTACTCTTAATCAACAGCATTGGGGCGACAGCTTCCATCCGACGTCTTTAGAACACGTCCGAATGGGTTACCCGGACTACCTCGGTCAGGGTTGTCGTCCCGTCCAGCATTTTGTCAATGGCGCTCTGACGCAGGCTGACCATGCCCTCCTTGACCGCGGTTTGCCTCAAAACATCCAGGTTGGCATGGGTCGTGACCTGCTTGCGGATGGATTCAGATATGGGCATGACTTCAAAGATGGCTATCCGGCCCAGGTATCCGGTCTGCTTGCACTGGATGCACCCCGCGCCTCTTTTCAATATAACCGGTTCGTCGATAATCTCCAACCCCAGCACCTTAAGTTCATTTGGTTTGGCCTCATAGGATTCGATACAATGGGGGCAGATTCTTCGGACCAACCGCTGAGCGACAATCCCGACCAGAGTCGAAGTGATCAAAAACGGTTCAACCCCCAGATCAATCAACCGGGTGACCGAAGATGGCGCATCATTGG
>JADFYN010000149.1 GCA_015233055.1 Deltaproteobacteria bacterium | reverse complement strand
TGGTAGAAGAAATAACTCCTCGCCCCAAGGGTTACCTGCCGTAAATAGAAGTATGAAAAGAAGACCGAGAAGAGCCCATTGAGCCCGAGTGAGGAGTCCAAATTTAGGAATCATCTGAGGTAGCCTTGAAGGATTATAGAACCAAACAGAAGGAATCCTCTGGAGAATTATAAGATTTTCAGCCCCGTCCGAACTCACGATATTCCTTTGCCTTTTCTAATATTGCGCCGGCCGTCTTTCGGAACGGATGTCAAGAATCTTAATGTTTCTCGTTAGGTTAAATGTCTTTTCAGGTAGTGAATACATCTTTTGAAAAGTGCACCAAGCTTCCAAGGCCAAGAATTATAAACGGCCTCCAGTCGGGCTTCCCGCTCGGCCAGGAGAGCCTGGGCGGTATCCAGGGAGTCGATCCGGGTGTGAAATTCAATCGGGTTGTCCCATGTCTCCTTCCAGGAAACTAGTTGATTGCGGAATTCCGCCACGACGGCTTCAGCCGGGCGGACATTGAACCCGACTCCCACCACGGTATGCGGGAAGCTGGATACTCCGGCCGACTCGACGATGGAAAAGGGAAACTCTCCAAGCAGACTGGAAAACCCGGAAGGAGTGAATCGCCAGTAATCATTAGGGTAGTCATGAATGGGAAAGGCCATGACCGAGCTAATCATCACTACTCCGTCCGGCTTAAGGATCCGCCTAATTTCCTGCATCGCTTTCCGAGGGTATTCAACATGTTCCAGGGTATCGACACTAATCACCGTACCGGCCGTATCCGGCGGGAGAGAGATATCGTGAAGATCTAGAATTACGTCGACGCCTTCCCCAGGACGCATATCCGCACCCAGGTACTTCCGTCCGGGGAACAGGGGGCGGAGATCGGCAAAGCCCTCCTGGCCGGGCACCTGCAAGGACCCGAACTCATAAATAGGGTCTACGAGGGACAAATTTTGAACACAAATCTTTACAAAGTCACGAATAAGTTCACGCATAGCCGGCCCTGGGTCTGGGATAAAGGGCCTCAGGCTTGCCGTTGCCGGACATCCTGACCCATATCCAAAAGAAAAGGGGAGGCACGAAGCCTCCCCTTACGATGCCTAATTAAACCAGTTGTGGTTAATTAGTTTTGGGTAGTCCTTCACCTTGAGTACCAGTACCGTTAACCGTTCCACCGCTGGCAGAACCGTTGTTGATAACCGGCTGAGACGGAGGATTGGAACCAAAGCCGGCGAGGAGTCCGCATAGTCCGGCCCATCTCGGGTTCAGGTTCAAGCAGTTGATGTACAGTTGGTTCCAGAAAGCGCTGGAGAAGAAGTTACGTGGGTTGGTAGCGCCGCGAGCATCGCCTTCGGCTGGGTCGGAAATCTGGAAGATGGTTTCAGTACCCAGGTTAGGCACGTTGCCCCAGCCACCGCCGGCCAGAAGTTGGTTGGTGCCGTTACCAAGCGTACCAATCCGGTTGGTTCCCAGATCGATCAGAGGAGTAAGGGCGCTAAACCGAGCGGTCGGGGAAGCGGCAAAGGTTAACAAGAACCCGCAGAAGGGTAGTCCGCCTCTGTAGGTCAGGCCGGTGGAGGATCCGGAGGACAGCAATACCCAACCTTGGGTGTCGGTGGCCAGAGGAATCTGAATTTGACCGGTCAGTTTGCCAAAGGTAATTCTCGACACTTCCAATGGCTGGACAACACCCGAAATGGGGAATTCCCGGTCATTGTAGGTGAAGTAATACAGGCTCTTGATGTTTCCATTAAATGGGAACATCGCGGTGTTGGAGGTAGCGTTGGACGCCGGATAGCAGGTGACCAGATCGGTGGTCATGCTGACCGTGGGGTCATTGTTCCACCGGCCCATGGCCTGCAGGCTCAAAGTCGGTAGCGGAACCAAAGCGGCGGCATCAGCGGTAGCCGGGCTGTTTCCAATCAACACGTTGCCCCAGCCGTCGGTGACATACAGTTCAAATGAGTCAATGCAAGCACCGGTGGCGTCATCTTTGTCGTCATAGGTGGTGGCGCCGGCGCCCCAGTTGAAGAAGTCAACGGTCAGTTGCTGAGTTCCAACGCCGGCTGCAGGAGCAAGTACGCCGGGGGTGGAGGTTCCATAGAACATAAAGGTCTTCGAACCAGGAACACGGGCAAATCCAGGAGTTCCAGTCAACCAACCGGCGCTCATGACGTATTGATCAGCGTAGGTCCCGGCCGGAGCGTATTCGATCATGCCGTTAGCCAGGGCGCCGAAGCCGGCCCGTGGGGGAATGTTGAGAAGCTTAGCGGCAAATGGGGCGCCGCCGGTAACTCTGGGTTGACCTGAATAGAAGTTCAAGAAGAATGCATTGTTGGCATCGAGTTGTTGATACTCTGCAAACATCGTGGTGTTCCCACCCGGAGCGGGCACGGAGGCGTTGCTGGTGGAGTTAGCCGCGGTAAAACCTGCGGAGGTTCCGGCCGCTGCGTAGATGCTGCCGGCTGCGCCGTTAAAAGCGACAGCGACGTTGCCTGGAGCACGAATAAACGGATCAGCGTAGTTATACTTGGCCGTATTCGGGGCGGGCAGGTTTTCAAAGCCCTGGAACTGAACAGCGTTCATGCTTTCGCCGTGAAGTTCAGCGGTGTTGATGTAATAGATGGTGGTGAACATAGCGTCAGGAGGAATACCCCAGCTTCCCTTGCCCAGGACGGTAGTGCCACCGGACCACAGAGGAGCCCAAACAGCCGGAGGAGTAGCACTCGGACCTGAAGCGCCTACGCCCACAGAACTAATGACCATGGAGATATAACCGGTCTTGGCTCCGCCGGCAACCCAGTTGGTTCCCCAGCCGGGAATCGTATCAGGAACGATATCGCCAGCTTGAAGGGAGCTGGCGGTCAGACGGATCGAATTGCTGCCCACAACGCTGCTGATGTTGAAGGCAACCACGTCACGCGGAGACAACGTAATGGTGAAGTCGATCAATTTGAATGAGTTATAGTCATAAATGATGATGTGAACTCTGATCCAGTTGGATACAAGAATGTTATGGACGGCGAACAAGGTTTGGAGCGCATTGTCGGTAGCCGAAAAGTAATCGATGATTGATGCGCCGCCTGGCTTATTTCTGTCGGCCCCTTGGGCGGCCATGGCTGCGGTAGCCATTAGTCCGATCATCATGATAACGGCTAATGTGACGAAAAACTTTTTCATTATTAAAACCTCCTAAGTTGTAAATTCGAAGAAATGCTTTCCTCCACTAAGTACTTCTAATCCCCGTTGCTCCGGGGTGTAGCACATCACCCCCTCTCATGCTCTTATAGTTAAATTCAAAAATCGATAGCTCGCAGTCTATTATTGTCTTACCATGAACCCCCGTTTCGGCACCTCCTTTCGCTTTTTCCCCTTTTATTACCTGAAGTTGTAACTTGTCAGCAAATTTATTCGGGACGGGGTTAAGCTCGTCACCGCCGCCCAAGTACTTAATTATTGGCATTGGTTAAGTCTTTTACCACAAAATCTGTGTTGGTGTCAAGTTAAAATTATTCGCCTCATTGCATTGCAGCGTTGTTTTATCGCGGCAGCCTGTTTTTGTCAAGCGAAAAACTTATGAAAATAATCGCCATGCTTCCCAAATTTCCCAACTGTGGTGACTCTGATTAGGATTACACCGCCTATCCGATAATAATGTAGGACTTTAAACTGCACAGGATACCGGCGCTTTGAGCCGTCAGACAGACCATGAAAGTTTATGTTTGGCCTGGAACCCAGGCTTTAACTAGATGAACAACTTTGCAAACATTATTGCATAGTTGACGAATATCCCGACCGGCAGCCGTTTCGGCCAAATCAAAATTCAACATGGCGAGGACCTCCTCTCGGGTGATGACTATGGAATCAGTGGAAGCCTGGGCAATGCTCATGCAATTTTGATTGGAAGTCAGCCAGGTCTGAGATTTGAATAGCCGCCCGCAAAAGCTCTTTGAGCACCGGCAGACTGGTAATTTTTTCTATTTCCGTAGAAATGTCCATAGATACCGGTCCGAACCGGGCGGATAAGACATCCACGAGGCTTTCCCTGGCTTCTTCTATCCTACCTTTTTCCAGACCCTCTTCTAGACCCTCTTCGCGGCCTTCTTCGCGGCCTTCTTCACGGCCTTCCTGAAAACCCATTTGGCGAATATCACGACCGGCAGCCGTTTCGGCCAAATCAAAGTTCAACATGGCGAGGACCTCCTCTCGAGTGATGTTATGGAACCGGTTGAGCAGAAACAGCGCCATGAGATCACGATGTTCCGCCAACTGTTTTCCCGCGTCAAGCTCCTTGAGCCGTCCGTCCCAACCCCTGACCCGGCCAATCAAATCATCTTTCGGCAAATTTTTCGGAACAGTGTATGGCGCCAACACCAGCAGCCCCGGATCAGCGGCCATCAGCTCGTCCGCCTGGAGTTCCTCCAAAACAATCTCCCGGGGCCACCCCTGTAGGGTCACGTTGCCCTCGCTATCTACTCCGTTCAGCGGGAAAGCCGCATTTGACCAGGACCGCTCGGTGTAGATTACGGCCAGGGTATAGGGGCCGCTGTAATCATTATGGCAACAATACAGCAGTGCCGCGGCCGCCAGCCGGTGCCGGATAAAGGGATCAGAATATCCTTGGAACTCCAGAAAAACCAGGTTACCTTGCCCTGTTACCGGTATGGCCACCAGATCCGGCGATACCCGCTTGGCCTTGAGGGTCTCGGCTTGTAACTTGTACGGATATCCCGCGGCCACCCCTAACAACCGCAGCACCGCGTCACCCGACGCTCGCATTAATCGGTAAAACGGCTCGTCGGAACCGCGTCGGCCTGGTTTCTCCACCGGTGCGGTCCTGGAGTCAGTTATGTCATTCATTTTGTCTACCATGTGCATCTAATTGATTACCATGGTACCCCGGCGATTCATCTTTGTCAAATTTTAATTCGCTTGGGCTATTTCAGCTTTTCTTCTCTCGTGTCCAGGCGTTTCTTAACTTCCTCGACCTTGTTCCGGAATTCTTCAGTGACCACGTCGGCTTCATCCGCGCTGGTGATAACATGAGGCGTGATCATCAATAAAAGTTCATCCTTATCGATTTGATCATTGCGGTAGCCAAACATGAACCCGACCACCGGGATCTTGGAGAGGAAGGGAACGCCGGTCCGGTTGCGGCTTCCCTGTTGCCTGATCAGCCCGCCGATAACCACCGCCTGCCCGTCTTGAACCGTCAGGGTGGTGGTGGCTACTCTCTTCGAAAAAACCGGTGAATCTATCCCTTTAATTGTAGTGGTGAGGTCCACGTCACTGACTTCCTGATTGATATCCAGCTTGACCAACCCCCGGTCGTTAATATGCGGCGTCACGGTCAAGATGATACCGGTGTCCCGATATTGAACCGTCTGGTCCCGCGTTGTCTGGGCGGCCACGGTGCCGGTAGTGACCGACTGAGATGACAGGAAAGGTACTTCCTTGCTGACATCGATCTTAGCCTCTTGATTATCCGAAGCGATAACGTGAGGAGAGGATAAGATATTGACTTTGTTTTCAGCGGCTGCGGCCCGCAAGGCGGAGGTAAATTCGTTGACCCGGTTGATTGTATAAACCAGGCCGGTGGCGGTGGACCCGACAGCATCGGCTCCTCCGGTAAATCCGATCTGGGAGCCGGGACCCTGCGCCCCAAATTTAGTCCATTGGAAGCCCAATTGCAAAGAATCGGAAAGAGTAATCTCGGCAATGAGCATCTCGATCAAAACCTGACGGGGATAGATATCGAGTTCCCGAATCGTTTCCAAGATCGACCTGTAATCCTTTGGGATGGCCCGGACCAGGATGGTATTGGTAACGTCATCGGACACGACGTTGACCTCATCGGTTAAGAAAAGGTTCCCGGATTCCGGCGCACCTTTGGTCTTGGCGTCTTTGGCCAAAGAGGTCTTTCCCGACTGCCTCGTTGAGGCAGGAGATGTCCGGGTATCGGTCCTCGCGGCCGGAGCGGCGGGCGTTTCCGGCTTTTTAGCCACGGCTTTTTTATCTTCTTTGCCTTTAGTTGAGGCGTAGACTTCCCGCAGAACGCTGATGATGTCCGCAGCCTTGGAATTCTGAACCCGGTAGACAAACACCTTCTGCTCGGACCGTTTGGCCACCTCATCCAATGACTCCAAAAGTTTCTCCACCTTGCCGAAAATCTCCGGCATACTGCTGATGACCAAAATGGAATTCAGCCGGCTTATCGGGATAAAATTTAGTATTACGGTTTTAGACTTATCCATTTCCGGGAAGGAATCCTTGAGTTGCTTAGCCAGATCTTCCACGTCGGAGTTTTCTAAATGATAAAGGTTGAACTGGACCCGGTTAAAGACAGCCACATCCAAAGACTCCACCATGGCCAAAACCCGTTTAACGTTGGGCCCAAAATCGGACACCAACAGGGTATTAGACAGCCCCACATCATAGACCTGACCGGCATCGGACAAAAACGGCTTGATCAGCTTAACCGCTTCCGCCGCGGGAAGATATTGCAGTGGCATAATTTGAATAACCAGTTCGTGCCTGGGGACAGGCCGGCCATCCCGGTCAAGAACGTTACGGTAGTCGATCTTCTTCTGCGCCTCCTTAACCGGCACGATTTCATAGACTCCGTTGTCGGGAATAGCGGCGACACCGTTTATTTCCAGTATTCGGTTGAATATTTCAAAAATATCCTTCCGGTTGAGATTGTGATAGGTGTGGATGGTCACGGTGCCTTTAACCCTGGGATCAACGATGACATTAATCTTTAGGACGCTGCCGATGGTATTGATAACCTCAACTAAATCGGCATTGTCAAAATTGAACACGACGTCATCAGCCATCTTTTTACCGGCCGGGACCTTATCCGCATCCACTCCCGGGGCTTCCCGTTTGATGGTTTGGGGCCGGCCGCCTTTCATCAGAGGTTCTCCGGGAATAATCACCTCGGTGCCCTTTTTTCGGCCCATCGTGTAGTCCTTGACCTGGCCGTCCGGCGAGGGATACTTGGAAGCCCGGTCGGAAGCCCGGCTACTATCTTTTCCTGAAGAAGTAGTCTGTTCCGGCCTGGCCGGGAGCCGGTCCGGGGATTTGGTCTCGACCCCAGGGGAGGCACAACCCATCAGGAAGAAGAACAAAACGGCCCACTTGGCGCGGTACTTCAGCCGGTAAAGCGGACCGCGTAGTTTTAACACGTCCTGGCTGCTATCGTCTTTTATGTTCAATTATAGCTCCTTGAGGCTGTGGTTGCGAAGCACTTTGACCCATTGGGAGATTTGGGAGATTGGGTACTACGGCGCCCGGCGGCTGCATCGGCATAGCGGGAGGTAAAGATTGAGGCATTCCCGGAGACGACGGTTGCGGCGCCATTGTGGGTGGTGGTTGGAATCCCCCGGGAAGCTGGCTCGAAACCGGTATCTCGGTTCTGACGTCTGATCTTTTCTTGGGATTAAGCGGGTCCATCAAGGGGACCACATATTCTTGACCTTCGAGATTGAGGACGAGACGATCGACCTTAATCTCCTTGACATTAAAATCATTAATGGTATCCCCCGGCCGGACGCGGGCCCGGATCGGCTGGCTCTTTTGGGGCGCTCGAGGCATTGGATTCTGGACAGCCCCCGGGAATTTTCCCATTGTGCCCGCCGAAGCGGCCGGCGTGGGTTCCGGCAGAGGAGAGTATTCAATCAGCGCCTCCCGGTATCTCCCGATGACGGTAACTCCGTACAATACTACCCCGGGGTCGGATATCTTCCGGCCAATTGAACCCGGTCCCTGCGGCGAAACGGGGGTAGGCGTCGCACCTTCTCTCTCAGCTTTCCGTTCAGCCCGAAACAGAGTTTTGGCCACCACATTGTCGTATTGGTCTTTTCCTTTGAGCCCCACGGTGGAATCCTGTCCGGCGGCATCGGCTCCCGGCGATGTCTTTTCACCAGGCCTGGCCGTGGTTGGGGCCGTAGCCGGCCGTTGAGTCAACAAACGATAGGCACTCACGCCCAACCAAACGACGACGGCCAGTAGAATAAGATTAAAGAGAAGTAAACGTAGTTTCATGTCTTAGCTTTTGACGAACCCCGCTACAGTAAGGTTGACCTCAACGTTGTTAACGCTGCCGTAACTCAGAGACTGAAGACGGACTTCCGGGATGGTGAGCATTTTGGGGTTCGTGGATATTTCGTATAAAATATCCTTTAGTGACCAGATAGTCGTGGTAAAACTTAGATTTACTTTTATTTCCTGGTAGCTCCCCTGAGTACTCTCTTTGGTCTGGGGGATAACCCGGGTTTGCTTGACAATAGTCTGATATTTGTC
>JADFYN010000148.1 GCA_015233055.1 Deltaproteobacteria bacterium | reverse complement strand
ACAATAAATATAAGAGGCCCTTACATGTTTAATCCACCAGACGGTATCGATTATGCTGAAATTGTTGATACCTTGAGTCAAGGGATTATTGTCATTGATCGGGAAATGCGGATATTGCTTTGGAATTACTGGATGGAAGCGCACAGCCGTTTAACCCGGGAAGATGTTTTAGGGAAAAAAATCGGAGACTTGTTCCCGGATTTAGATCAAAAAGGTTTTTTTTGGAAAGTCCGCAGCGTCTTTACCCTGGGTAATTTTGCCTTTTTTTCACAAGGGTTACATAATTACATCTTCCCTTTGGCCGCCACCAGGTATCTGGAAACGAGCTTTGATAAAATGCAACAGAACGTGATCCTGGCCCCTTTGCGCAACCAGGACGGCCAGGTTGAATACATCTGTGTGTCCATCAAAGACGACACCGACGCCGCCATCTACAAAGAGCGTCTGGAACAATCAAAGCAAAAGTTGGAGATAATGAGCCGCACGGACCCGCTCACAGGATTGGTCAACCGGCGCTATCTGTTTGAACGGCTACAGGAGGAGGTCTCCAGACATAAACGGTCGGGCAAGCCGGTTTCACTGGCCATTTTGGACATCGACTTCTTCAAGCATGTCAACGACACCTACGGGCATATTTGCGGTGACAAGGTGCTGGTCCAGTTCTCCGAATTGTTGCAAAACCAGGTCCGCCGGTATGACCTGGTCGGCCGCTACGGAGGTGAGGAGTTTTGTGTTATTCTTCCCGGGGCTCCCCTGGCCGGGGCGGAAAAGGTGATGAATAGATTCAGAGGCTACGTCGAGAAGACGCCCTGCCTGTGGGAAGAACAAAAAATTTATGTAACCGTGAGCGCCGGTGTAGCCTCATCGGAAAATTTACCTGACGTAGACCTTGACTCCTTGCTCCGGTTGGCCGACGAAGCCCTCCTGGAGGCTAAGGGTAATGGCCGCAACCAGGTTCGGACATGGCCGGTGGATATCAAGACCGATCATACCATTCCCCTGGGTGCAAACGGCCTGGACGTCATGTCTGACGATGGCGCCGGCATGGAATCCACACTCGTTTAGACTGCATCCCGCCCTCTCACCCGGACTCCCGGGAAACTAATTATGCGGCAGTCCCTCTTGCATCGGGATGCGTAGTCCCTGGAGCAAAAACGTCCCCAGCGTGGCCACTACGCCCAGACTCACGATACCAGAGCGAAAAGTGAATAGATCCCCCATCACCCCTAAGAACAGCGGAACCAACCCCATCCCCATCAGAACAGCAAAGAAAATGACCAGGGCCACGGCAGCCGGTCTTTCATCTACATCGGTCAGCAAGGCCGCCATCGACAGGCCCAAAGGAAAGAAACCGGAGATGATCGTTCCCTGAAAAAAAAGGACCAGAATCAACAAGGTAAAATTTGAAATCAGCCCAACCAAAATGGTCAACAACGCCGAAACCAGATACAACCGCAGCACGATAGTATGATATCCCAACCGATCAGCCAGCGCCCCCGCAATAAACGGAAAGACGAACCCGCCCAGGCGGCTGACCCCTAACCAGGTGTTGGCGGTTTCCAATGATACGTGCATTTCCTTGACCAACATTAGTGGAATAACGGTAAATACTCCGAGTGACGCGCCGGACATAAGCATGAAAGCCAGCGTTATTCGCCTGATGGCCCGATGATGAACCATCAGCCGCCAGCGTCCTTTGACCGGCCGGATCCGGGCGCCAACATCATCCACCAGTCTCCAAAAAAGGGCCAACAACGCTAAATTAATTAGGGCCAATATGGTTAATAACCCCCGCCAGGGCATGACTCCCAGGCCAATCGCGACGAAAAACGGCCCGATCAACAGCGCCGCAGACGGGGCGGTATCGTGAAACCCCAGTACCCGACCCCAGAGTACGTTATTGTAATGCCTGGTCAGGCAGGCCACGGCGGAAGGGAGGTAAGCTCCGCAGCCGGCCCCCAGGATGAAGAATAACCCCAACAAACCCAGATAATTATGTACCGACCAGAGCATTAAATGGGCCAGCGAAATGAATGAACCTGAGATCAGAATAGTCTTTTTGTGCCCCAAAGTAGCCGAGAAGTGCCCGGCCAGGATGATGGATAAGGCATAACCAACTGAGATAGAAGCAAAAAGTAGCCCGGAATAAGTGTGGAGAAGATGGAATTCCGTTTCAATCACAGGAAACAGCGGAGGAGTGGCAGTCCGGGATAGGAAATTGAGCAGCCACAGAGACCAGAAGATCAGCAATGGAGCATAACGGAGTTTTTCAGGTTCAAGATTAGGATTCATATTTGGGTTTTCCCATTCAGCCATCTAAAAAACGTCGCGTTGGAATTCTGACGAGGTGCCATATTCCAGTCAACCGGCGGAGCAAAAGCCGAGGCCCCGGCATATCAAATAATCATTCAGGATTCAACGCAATTCTCTTCTTGACTTTCCCGGCTCAATTACTTTAGGGTGAGAGCGGGTAACGAAACCTGAACCTTTCTTGGTTTTCTCAGCCAGCCGCCCGCCGGCAGCCGACTCTGTTTGGCTACCGGATTGATTCGGGGGCTTCGGATATCGGGTCAACGACGAGGAACTATTATGGATGTGAGAGCGGAATTAACTAAGCCGGTGACTTGTCCCTTTTGTAGCCTGGCGATCAGTCCTCCAAAGGAAACAAGCTCGGGCCGGAAGGTGGAAATGCCATTTGGCGTCTGCAATTGCGGCGCGGTATACGTCGCCGACATCACGGGGCACAATATAGGCACGGCGAAGGTCGATGCGCTGCTTTTGGCCTGTAACATGGATTGGGATCTGGCCTGGGATTTGTTGCCTGATGACGACTATGTCGAAGACCGGGTGGAGCATTACGACCCGGTCCATCATCTGGTGATACCGGGCGGGGTGTTTGAAGGCAGACGGATCTCCGGGGTGTTATATTTCATTCGGCTCCATGAAGACGTCCAGGAGGTAACCAGACCCGGGGTGGAAAAGCTAGCCGCGGAAGCAATCCCATATTCTCAGGAATCAGCCGGCCTGATGACCGAGACTTTGTCTCCCAGACCGTTTTCTAAGTCTGATTTCGAGAAGTATATGAGCGAAAACCAGCCGGACCAAATCGTGGCCATGGCCCTTCAAGATGACACCAAAACAATCGCGGCCTTGCAGCGAAAACTGTACGCAGTGGACGACTTGCCACGGTTTCGGGCGGCGGAAATCCTGGGCCGAGTGGCGGCCGAGTTGTCTAACATTAAGCCCAAAATAGTCAGCAACCTCTTGCATCGACTGATCTACTCCTGCTCTGATTCCGCGGCCTCCAATTGGGGCGCGATGGAGGCTATCGGGGAGATCGTCAGCCGAAAGCCCACCTTGTTTGGCGGATATATAAACCAGGTGTTACCGTATCTAAATGATCGAGACTATACGGAGAGCGTCCTCCACGCCATTGTCAAACTGTCTCGAAACCGTCCGGACTACGTAAAAAGGGCCAAGATCTTCGTCGTGTCCCTGCTCGATGATCCCAAGCCGGTCATCAGAGGGTTGGCCGTATGTGCCCTGGGGAATATGAAAGCTAAGGAGTTTAAAGATGAGGTGGCCGGACTCCAGACCGATGAGGGCGATTTTTCACAATATGAAGATGGTGTCATAAAAACAAAAAGTGTGGCCCGGTTAGCCACCGAGGCTCTGGCCAAAATCAATCTGCCGACTTAAGCCGTTGTTGCCCCGGAGCTAAGACGACCGGTGGCACAGGCTTACTTACCGGGCGGGGCGGGCGGGGTGGGCGTGCCCGGATTATTCATCTTGACCAGTTTGTTTTGCAGAGTGGAGAGTTCTTTTCTTACCTCCTCCAATTCCTGGCTCATCACTTCCCTTTCGGCCCGGCCAGTCGCAGGAAGCCCCCCTATCCTCTCTTCCAATGCGTTTCGGCGGGACAGCAGTTCTCCAATGCGGGCCCTGATCTCTTGCCGTTCCGGATTGAACTCAACCCGGCGCACTGTGTCCGGGGCTGCAGGCTTCTGACCACTCGGATTGGGTTGGGATCCGCCCGACAGACCGGGATTTGGTTGGGGTCCGCCCGGCAGACCGGACGGCTGGGCGCCCGTCTTCTGGTCACTTGTAGGAGGGGGCCCATCAGATTGAATTTCCTTTAGGTCGACGGATTCTTCAGTCGGTGGTGTATCTGAAAAGTGAACCCGGCCCGATGGGTCTGTCCATTTATATATTCCGGCATCGGCAGCTTGGGGAGGAAAACCGGAAATCAAGAAAAACAAGGCACCGGCTAAAATGAATGATGTTTTCATCATCTTTCTCCAACATATGGTCATCCGGGTTTGAAACCTCATAAAAAACATAAGGCAGAAAAAATAACAAGAAAAGGTAAGTTTGCTTAGTTTTCTCAGATGTTCCAATAAAAGGTCTGCGTCCTCCGAGTAATGTTTTGGATGAGGCCGGATTTAGACGTCAGACTATAATTGGAGAAAAGGCATCAAACGCGGCCAGCCAGCTCATTCCGGTGGAATTTTATGCAAAATTTCTCCTAACGAGCCTAACATATATATGTAATACGTTTTTTCGTTGGCCGCAGTCTGGACCGTTTCAAATCGAGTTGCCTGAAGTTCATAGGTCAAATCACCAACTTGTGATAGACGGGGCAAGCAGCCCAACCCTTCATCTTTGGTCTTGAAAATGGGGATAAAGTGCACATCATTTTCAGCGTCATGAATTCCAAACATGGTTTCGGCCTGTCCTTTTTTTCCGATAACTACCCAAATCCAGTCTGATGGGCTAATCTTTTCATTCATCTAGTTTTCTCCACTTGAGCTTAAACCGTTATTGGAGTCGTTCTTCCTTCTCTTAGAAGAGACGTCAAAAGGCGGTTTCGGTTACCTTTTCCGCAATCTTGACGCCATTATTACCTTTCACTACTCCTGGCGTTCCCAGGTACTTCAAAATACCTTCGACTGTAACTTTAACAGGGTCGGTAGCAAACTGCCGAAGCTGGATAATGTCTCCTATCTTGAGGTCGAGGAGATCGCGGCCGGAGATTATTGTCTCCCCTAACTGAGCGGTAATATTGACTTCTGCCCTTTTCAATTGTTCGGTGAATCTTCTCACCCAGGCATGGTCTACCTCCATGTGATCACTCTGGAATCCGGCGTGGAGTTTGCTTCTAATCGGCTCTAAAGCGGAATAGGGGATGCACAGAGTGAGATTCCCGGTGGTGGTGTCCATTTCTACGTCAAAGGCCGTAACCACCACAACGTCGGTCGGGGGCACAATTCCGACAAACTGGGGGTTAACCTCGGCCCGGACAAACTTAAAATCGAGCGGAAAGACCGGCATCCAGGCCTTGGTCAAACATTCTATAGCGTTATCCACGACTTTTGATATAATTCGGTTTTCTATCTTAGTGAAGTCACGGCCCTCGACCTTAACCGTAGATTCTCCCTTACCTCCAAAAAAGGTATCAACCAACACAAAGACCAGTTTCGATTCCAGAATAAGCAGGGCGTTGCCTCTCAGGGGATCCATCCGGAGAACCTGAATACTTGTCGGAACGGGCAAAGATTTCAAGAATTCGCCGAATTTAATCATGTCCGTCGAAACAGTGCTGACGTCGATAACTTTTCGCAATGCGGTGGACAATGTTCCCCGGAAAAGCCGGGCGAAACGGTCGTTGATTATTTCGAGGGTGGGCATCCGGCCTCGGATGATCCGATCCTGGCTGGTTAAATCATAGACCACCACCCCCGAGGTATCAACACCGTCGTCGGTCTCGGTTTCTATTTCCCCCCCGGTAACACCTCGAAGCAGGGCATCAACTTCTTCTTGGGATAGTATTTGGCTCATGCCGCTTCCTTTTTGATCCCAGGAAGGGACCAGTACGAATAACCGCCGGCGTCAACCTCTGTTTGGTCAGGTATTCGGAACAGCCCAAAATAGGTTGAACAACTAAGCGGTTGTCAAATAAATCATTGATACGGGTGTCGGCCCCGTAACGGCCGGGGAAATGATCAATCCTGAGTGCCGGAAGCCGGGTCAAAGGGCTTTTGGCCCCCCGGAGGTGGTGGCGGCAACTCTGAGGTATAGGTGAATGTTACGGAACCGGGAATACCGTCAAGGACCTTTTGACCCGGTTTGGTAAACGCGGTCAACACGGTATAGAATCCTTCATAGGTTTTACCGTCAACTGGAAAATTATAGGCCAACAAAGGGAAATCATTAAGTTGGTAACCTGCCGAAAGCTGCAACCCATTGAGCAGGGGAAGGAAAGTGTCGAGCCGGTTGGGGTTGACCGGGATCAGACCCTGGGAAGTCAGGCAGAACCAACTGTTCCCGGGAATGACCAGGACGACATAACAGTCAACTACTCTGGCCTGGGTATCATTGGCCACGGAAACGAACACCGTCAGGCCGCTGCCTGGAGTGTAGACTTGCTTGTTGGACTTCAGCGTAATAACCGGGCCGGCCGCTTCTACGCCTGTCACGACGGACATTGCTCCGCCGAAAAAGACCATCAGCAAAACGGTCGCCAACCGGATGATCAGCTTATTCATCAATTACCTCCATTAAGATTTGATCTCAATGGGTGGCCGGGTAGGAGGTCCAGGCGCGCCCGATTCAACCCAGGCCCGAGGCCGAGTTTTGAAAATGATAAATTGTAATGTTATCAGTTTGACGGGTTGTGGTCAAGAAAAACCGTTTCATCTTACGGGCAAACGCATGAACTGTTATTGCAGTCATGGGGCTCAACCGGTTGCGGGTGACCAGCCTTCGCCCATCGGGCGGAATAGTTATGATTATAAGCTGATATATTATCCCGTTATGTCACTGATAAAGAATCTATCTCAACCTCAGAAAAAACTTGACATACATAGAAAACCAAGTCACTCTATCTAAAATTTAAATCTGGCGCCGCTCCGGCCCATCCCGGCGAGGGTATGGAGAACTGATTCGTCTATATTGACGCAGTGCCCTGAAGCCTGGGCGTAACCTAAAATTTCATGGATGTGCCGGCCGGATAAAGATAATGCCTAAGACCGGAGCGCCCGATCTCCCTCTAATTAATACAGTATCCCAACCGTCTGAAACTTAAGTTGACCTTTCAACCCAGGTGAACATAGGAGAACGAGCGTGGATATTACCGAACCGGAGATTCAACGAAATGAAATATTAGTCTTGCCGGATAACGACTTTAACCCGAGGCACGTTTGTCTGGTCACCGGCGCAGCCGGGGGTATCGGTCGAGCCGTCGCCATTGCCGCGGCCGTTAATAATCTGCTGGTCGTGGGATTGGATATTGACCAGGCTGAAGGCGAAAGGACTTGCGAGTTGGTTAGCCGGCTGGGTGGGCGCATGACTTTCATCAAAACAGACTTAACCAGCGATCACGATATTGAGCAGGCCGTCTCAGAGACCGCCAAGTTGGGCTCCATAAAATATCTGGCCAACATCGCCGGAATCCAGCACGTCGCCCCGTTGGAAAATTTTCCCATGGAAAAGTATGACTTGATGCAAAAGATCATGCTCCGGGCCCCATTCTACCTGTCTAAGCTGACTATCCCCTATATGAAACAAAGCGAATCGGGCACCGGCGCGATTGGCAACATGTCCTCCGTCCACGGCCACATCTGCACGCTCAACAAATCGGTTTACAATATCACTAAATTCGGGTTACGGGCCCTGACCCAGTCCATTGCCGCTGAAGGTTCCGGCAAAATTCGTTCATTTTCGGTCAGCACCGGGTATGTTAAGACCGGCCTGGTTCTAAAACAGATCCCGGATCAAGCCGCACAACGGGGCATGACTCCCGAGGAAGTGGTTCGAGAGGTGATGATGGGAAAATCCAGGAACAAAGAAATGATGACACCCATCGAGGTGGCCAATCTGTTCCTCTTCGGTTTTTCGCGCTTCGCTAAGTACCTGGTCGGCGGCGACTTACTATTTGACGGCGGTATGTTGTTAACTTATTAGTTGCTTGGTGCTGGTTGCTGGTTACTCGTTTCCGGTTACACGTTACTCGTTATTCTTACGGCAACCAGTAACAAACACCCTGCAACATGCAACCTGTAACATGCAACCTGTAACAAGCAACAAGGAACCAGTAACGAGTAATCAGAAACAAGAAACCAGAAAGTTAGGAGGAAAAAATGAAATCTAAGTCAAAAATGAAGATGACCGTCCTTCTTTCTCTGCTCCTACTAAGCTTTTTACTGGTGGCCAATCAAGCCGCCGCGGAGAACATCAAATTGGGCTTCATCGCTGATGTCTCCGGCATCGGGGCCACCATCTTTAAATCCCAAAAGGCTGGCCTAGATCTGTTTATCGAGGAAGACAACGCCAAAGGAGGCATCCTGGGCGGGAAGTTGGAATTGGT
>JADFYN010000147.1:6696-8380 GCA_015233055.1 Deltaproteobacteria bacterium | reverse complement strand
GAGAAAATTGCCAACGAAATCATTTTGGTACATCAACTCACGAATTGTGGAACGTTACTTCTCGATTCTAAATTCAGGACCGGGTCTCGACATTGGCTTGCGCTTGGCTTAAGTTAATGACATTGACCAGCAACCAGCAACCCGTCACATCGGCATCACTTCAATAGATAGTCGGCCGGGTTGATGCCCCTCTTTTCCGGAGCCTCCACTTCGACAATCCGGTGGGCCCCTTCCCCTGATCCGTGGGGCTGGATAGACAGGTCAAGCATCTCCGGCCGAGATCTTCGCCTGGCCTGACGATCAAAGAGGAGCAACACCTGGGGATGGATCAGGTCGTCGGGATTGATATCGGCTACCAGACCTATCTCACCTGTTTCCAGGGTCACCAGGCTGCCGATCGGGTAAACGCCCAGGCACTTGATCATCTTGGCCACCAGCGCCGGGTTAAAATGGTCTCCCCGGTTGCCGTACATGATTTTTAGGGTCTCATGGGGAGCAACCTTCCCGCGATAGACCCGCCTGCTGGTTAAGGCATCGTAAACGTCGGCCAGGCTGATCACCTGAGCCAGAAAAGGTATCTGGTCCGCCTTCAGTCCCTTGGGGTAGCCTAATCCGTTATATTTTTCGTGGTGATAAAGAGCGCATTCAATAATCTCTCGAGAGATGTGGACGGTGTTCCTGAGGATTTTGGCCCCGAGGAGGGAATGTTTCTTAATTTCCTCAAATTCTTTTTCAGTTAATGGGCCTGGTTTGTTAAGTATTTCTTGGGGGACAGCCGTTTTTCCCAAGTCATGAAATATGGCTCCAATGCCCAGGGTCTTGAGCAGGCTGGGGGAAAAATCCAGATGCCGACCCAGCGTCAAGGACAGGACACAGACATTTACTGAGTGAGTATATGTATATTCGTCGAATGTCTTGAGTTTGATCAGAGTCGAAGATGCGTATCGGTTTCGGAAGACGCTGTTCATCAGGTCGTCCACGTTGGCTGAAACTTCCTCCAAATCGATCGGCTCTCCGTTTTTGGCCTGATTCAAGAAGATCCTGGCTTTATTGAGAGTGTCCTGGTAGACGTTCTCCACCCGAGTCATTTCGTCTCGCAAGGGGACCGTATCTGTGGCGGCCGCCGGGGCCGAGGGAGGTGTCGCGTTTAGTTCACTGGATATTGGTCTGGCGACCTCGGTTTCACTACCAGGGGGGTCCGGCGCGGCCACTTGGGATAAATCTTGGACGTCATCTGATTGATCCGTATCGATCCCTTTGCCGGTATTAATCTTGACAGACAATATGCCGTAATGTTTTATTTTTTTGATCTCTTCTTCAGATTTTATCAGCCGTTTGGTCCGAAGGAACGGATGATTGAGCCAGGACGCGGCCATGTCCTCGATATACATCCCTATTTTAAGTTGTTTGACGCTGATGTCTTTAATCATAATAAAGGGCCGTGGTTCTTCGAAGGGGACCGGACAAGCTTCAGACCGGGCATGACTTGATGACTTATGTACTATTATGATAAATGATCTCACCCGAGAATTCAAGAGACGATAAAATCCGGATCCGATTTAAGGGGTATCGGGACTGATCCGGTGGTCTCCAATTTATGAAAAAATGATATGTAAACACGATATTAGGAATTTAAGGGACGCCTTAGCAATCTCCGCCCCGGCCATCTCTTGGCTGATCTGGT
>JADFYN010000147.1:0-6596 GCA_015233055.1 Deltaproteobacteria bacterium | reverse complement strand
GGGGGCGTCGTTGCTCCAGGCACCACCCCGAACAACCCGGTTCGAACCCGAATCAGGCCCGCGGGTATCGCCACCAGTCGCCCCAGGTTTGCCATACCAGCCACTGTCAAACCAGTCCCAGACCCACTCCCAGACATTTCCGGCCATATCGTAAAGATCATAGCCATTGGCCTTGTAATTCCCTATCGGAGTCGTTCCCCCATTACAGCCATAATAGTTTGCCTTACTGCAGTCAATATGATCACTATATCTACCCCTTCTGCCGGGCCAGGGATAGTGATGCCCATCCAGACCGCCTCGGGCTGCTTTCTCCCACTCCGCCTCGGTGGGCAGCCGATACCCGTTGGATGTCCATTTGACCATATTTTTATTTACATCATGTTGTCCCGTCCGATAAACCGCCGTCTGAGCCGTGTCTGTATAATAAGCCGGCGTCCGCCCTTCTTTTTCCGACCGGGCATTGAGCCATTTCAGCACACCACACCAGCACACCGCATAAACCGGATGATCGTCAGCCTTAGCCGAACCGGTATGGTCAAACCCATACCCATGCACCTTGGCCCAATCATAAACATCTTTCCACTGCTTTCCAGTGACCGGATACTTCTCTAAATAAAAGGCGCTGATGAAAACCTTATGTACTGGAATTTCATCTAAATCGCCTTCTTTGTAAGGATCGCCCATATTGAACTCACCTGCCGGAATCAAGACAAGATTGCCGGCCGCCGGACTCTCCACCGGTGCAGCCGAAAAGACCACGGCGGTCATCATCAACCACAGACCCGTCACCAGGCCGGCGACCGTCACCAGGCCGTTTATCCAATGTCTCTTCAAATAAATCCTCCTTTTCGGTAATCCCAGCATCCGTTGTAGACATATTTCGAACGGTCTAATCTTCCCTTTTCGGCTCTAACCACAGAGTCGGTGAAGGGTAATCGCACCGATTTATCCAATATGGTCAATTCCGCTCCCGCAGTTTCCCGCCTGGGTATTTGAATTTCAGTAAAAACACATAACATCATTTTATCCCTGTGTCAAAAAGTAATTCGTCGGAATTAATCCTTTTTTTGGGGGGATATCAGCCTATTATTTAAGGGCAAACGGGTGATTGGCGAATAACGGCGGATAACGGCCGTGAAGGCCGGGCCGGGTCTGGGTGGCGCCGAGACTGAAGGTCGGGGATGTCGTGCAAAGGTGCCGGTTTTGTCGCGCCCAACATCAAAAATAATTTGTTTTATGGCTAAACAATGGGTATAATTGACAAGGTCATTCTCGAGGCGATTGAACGCTTCTGGCATTTATATAGAGGAAGAAAGGATATCCTTATGCCTGGTATGAACCTTTTGAAAATTCTGGCTGTTAGCTTGATCATTTTGTCCCTGGCCGGTGAGGTCTTGGGGATGACGGTGAAGATAACGGCCGTTGGTCCAGGCAATGATGATCAGGGCAATATCACCAACCTCGTTCAGCCTGGTTCGGCAGTATGGTTCAATATGTTTTTTTCGGTCGTCGGCACCGGGAATGTTGATTCCCTGATTAAGGTCTCTGATGCGGCAGGCAAGGAGATACCGGGCCTGGAGTGTAAAGGGTCTTATCAGGCTAAAGATGGTAACTGGTACTGGCCTATTAGTTGGGTTACCCTCCCGCCGGACCTCGGCCCCGGCAAATACACCATGGCCGGCAGCATGTCCAGCGGCGGACAGGAACTGACAAATTTCAAGAGTGAGTTCTTTGTTCAAGGGGGAACGGATCATATCTGGATCTATAAGATGGACGTAAGTGCGACTAAGGATGGCCCGGCCCTTTCGCAGGTCTCACCGGGGGGCGTTTTTTTTATGCGGGTTTATTACACCATAACGGGCGCAACCTCCGGGGATAAAGACCGGATAATGTGGTGGACAATTAGACCCGGCGGACAAGACGATTCCACCCTGACGTCTTCAGGGACGTTTGACGCCGCCGACGGAAGCTGGGTGACATGGAAACAATTTACTTTACCGGCCAATGCCGTTACAGGCATGTACACCTTCTGGGCCGTGGCCTCTGTTTCCGGCAGTCTAGCCGGCTGTGATGCCGGGATCGGTCAGTTTCAAGTCGCCACCGGAGTAAAGAACGTGACAAAGATGGCTCGGCCGGCCCATTCAGCGAGGCGCGCCCCATCTCCGGCCACAGGCTGGTCCGACCTGAGGCTGTATGGAGGACAGGTTGAATCCATCGCAGTTGACCCCAGCGGCGGCAACACAGTTTTCACCGGCACCTATGGCGGTGACGGTCTATTCAAAAGCAATGATGGGGGTCAAACCTGGCAGGCCGTGCCGGGATTTCGGAATGGAACGGTGTATGCGATTTCAATCTGCCGGTCCGACCCCAATGTCATCTGGGCTACAGAAGATACTACGGGAGTCTATCGGAGCACGGATAAAGGAATGAGCTTCATCTCGTCTCTACCTGCCAAGGGTCACAACTGGAATACTATCGCCGTCCATCCTCAGAAGACCGAAACAGCTCTGGTCGGGACCGGCGGATCCAGCAGTGCTTTTAACATGGGCCTCATTTTTTATACCCAAGATGCCGGGCAAAGCTGGAATCAACTTCCTCAGGTCTTTGACTACCCGGTCTGGTCCATCGCCATAAATCCCCAAAACGACGCGGAGATTTGGGTCGGCACAGGCCGTTATAAAGACACTGGAACAAATGGCAGCCTATACAAGAGCGGAGATGGAGGCCGGAGCTGGACCAGGGTGGTGACCGGTCTGGTCAGCGATTATCGGTTGCTGGCCGTCAATCCGGTTAACCCCAAGATCATCTTTGCCGGTGGGGAGGCGGGGTTGGTCAGGTCAATCGACGGCGGACGCACCTGGACTTTGACCAAGCCGGTGTCTTGCTACAGCCTGGCCCTGGATCCCTCCAATCCCCAGGTCGTCTATGTTGGAAATACAACAGATGATCGGCTGCTTTACAAAAGCATCGACGGCGGGGAAACCTGGGAAAGCATTCCCGTGGGACTTCATGCCAATGCCCTGGCGGTAGACGCGAAGCGGCCCCAGATAATCCACCTGGGCGATTTATTTCAGGGTGTATTTATCAGCCGGGACGGCGGCCGGACCTTTACCCCGGCGAACGACGGCATCAAGGCCAATCTTATAATGCGGCTGGCCCCTGATCTGACTTCATCAGGAGACTTGTTGGCTGCCAGCGTGTCCGGACTCTATCGGAGAAATGCCGACACCTCCTGGCAAGAACTGACCGGCGTCAGCGACTGGTTCTATTCCGTAGTGCAACATCCAGTCAATCCGGAAATAATCTATACCGGGAGCTTCTGGGCCCTACTCAAATCAATCGATAACGGACGGACATGGACACGGACGGCTCTATATCGTTATTTCGACGGCGCCCTTAAAGTCGTATCGTTGGCCATTCCACCGTCCGGAGGTGACACCGTTTATGTAGCCACACAATATTACGATGTTAATGTCCAAGGCATGGTCCTCCGGAGCCTGGATGCCGGGACCACCTGGGGTCCTATTTTCACGATCAATCAACCTGTTAATGCCATCGTTATCCCACCGGATAATCAGAACCTGATGTTGGCCGGAACCGGTTGTTTTTATGCCCCATCATGTCCGGGGAATCTGTTCACCTCTCCAGACAGAGGGCGCACCTGGATAAAAGCCTTCAATAATGCTGTGGTCAACAACGTCACTTTAAGCCCGGACCTGCCCGGAAAAATTTATATATCTTGCGGGAGCAGCGGCGGTTCATATTATGGAGTCTCCGCCAGTTCCGACCTGGGCCTAACCTGGAAAAAGATCACCCCAGAGGCGGTTGCAGATGGGTTTGTTGATCTGAATATCGGCCCGGCCTCACCCGATCATCTGTACCTGGCCTCGTTCAAGCACGGTATTTACTTCAGTGACGACTTTGGGACTGGCTGGACCTCCTTGGGAATGCAGGATTACAAGTTGTATGATCTCCTGGTGGTGGGAGGTAAAATTAGCAATAACGGCCAGATGGTTAAGGATGACTGTGGGGCGGCCAGGTTATATGCCGGCGGGGCCAGTGGCGTGTCCCGAAAATCAGGCGGCGGCGTGGGCTGGGTAGTCGGGGAAGTTCGGGATACCAATAATCAATTGCTGGACAACATTATTGTCGAGACCGCCGGGTCAATGGATTATACCGTCGGCGGCCAATTCAGACTGGCCGTAGCAGATGGCCAATACTCGATCAAATGTTACGGGGCCGGCCGGCAGACCGTGACATTTCCTAATCAGGTGGACGTACCCACGTGTGTTGAAGTGCCCCTAAACTTCACCCTGGAGCCGTCAAAGGCCGCGGTTGCTTTTAGGGCGGTCAACGACATCTGCAACCAAAATGATACTCCGGTGGTAACCATAAATTACTGCGGCCAGGGTGATGCCGTAGAATATGTAGCGGTATTCCCGCCTGACGCCGGCGGACGCTTCTTTTGCCTGGATAAACACGGGAACCCGCTGGGGGACAATCTGCCCGCTCCCAGGGCCAAGGTGACTCTGACTCCGAACTTTAATGATGGAACCGACAAGTTTAGCCTCAGTTTTCCCGGCCCCGGCCGATATACCTTGTATACGGTCATAATTCCCCCGGGGGCCGACATCGCCGACTTCAGCACCTGGTTAGGCTATGACAAAACAACCTTTAATGTTGATTGAAAGAGTATGGCGCATCCAGGGCCGGCCCCGCGTCACCTTGGGCGGAATCCAATCTTTGCCGGCCATGCTCCTTCTCCGTGGCTTGCCAAATTCACCAACCAGACAGAAATGGAGGATTTGATGCGAAAGTTATTTATCTTTTTGTTTGTTCTGTGTCTGATCCCGTTGTCGGTGTCAGCCGGGGAGGATCTCAAATTTGCCCCACCCATTGCCGCTGACGCCGTTGCTCCCGCTCCCCAAGATTTTGCCGGCCGGGCTACGGGTTTTGTCCGTCCGCCCTATGACTTGTCCGCGGCCGTGCCGGAGGAAGGATACAATTACCCTTTAGAAGGACGAGCCGCTCCCAGAGGATACCCGGCCGGGTTTACCTTGCCCAACATCACCCCGGTGAAGGATCAAAACCCCTGTGGCGTCTGTTGGGTTTTTAGCTCCGTGGCCGGCCTTGAAGGCAAAGTCAATATTGCCACCGGCGGCTCGGCGAATCCGGACTATTCCGAACAGAATATCAAGAATTGTTATCAGGACATCGCGGCCGGGGGAGACAGGTGTCAGACCGGCGCCAACATACTCATCGCCAACGCCTACTTAAGCACCCATGGGGCGGTTCAAGACGCCTGTGATCCGTTCGACCCAAATCAAAATACCTCCTGCAAATCCACCTGCCCCGCCCAGGTCTTCCCGACTGAATTGCGGATGATCAGCTATGATCAGGCCGCCTCTCCTGATGATATCAAGTACGCCTTGACCACCTATCAGAGTCCCGTCATGACCGCAATGTATGCCGATAGTGCCATGGCCTATGCCGCCGGCGCCCCGGCCTTGTGCGGTTACGTCGGCCAAGATACTAACCACGCGGTAACTATTGTGGGCTGGGATGACAATAAAACCGCGGCCGGTTCCTGTACTCCCGGCGCCTGGTTGGTCAAGAACTCCTGGGGGACCGGCTGGGGAGACAAGGGCTACTTCTGGATCGCCTACGGACAGCGGTCCATCGGGGTATGGTCGGGCGTCTTTTCCGGCTACCGGACACCTTACCCCGGCGATACGGTTTACCACTTTGATGTGGGCTTTAATGGCTTCACCGGGGGATATAAAACCACCAACTATGCGGCTGCGGTTTTTTCAGCTAAGGCAAGCGCCACGCTGAAACGCGTCGAATTCGCCACCTCCAAGCCCAACTCCACCTATGAGATTAAGGTGTTTAGTACCTGGAACGGCCCCACCGCCGCTCCCTCCGGCCAGCTTGGAACGACCCAGACCGGAAATATCGTCCAGTCGGGATTCTATTCGGTGGAGTTGAACACGCCGATTAATTTGACGGCAGGCGGCACCTTTGTCGTCCATGTTAAGACCTCCACCCCGGCGGGAGCCGGTTACGGCTTCTATTTCGACGGCACTCATAAGCCCGGTCCGGCCGGGGCCACTTTTGTCGGCGGTGACGGAACCACCTGGACCGATACCTCCACCTTCCAAGGCGGATCAGGACCGGTCATTGTCCACGCGGTGACCAGCGGCTCTTCAACCCCGACGCAAACTTATGACGGCATTTGGGCCGGCCGGCAGACCAACTTACGCATCTATTACCAAACCTACAATAATAATGGCGCCGCCTGCGTCTCCACCTATGACGGCAAAACCATATCCGCCACCTACGACCCGGCCCCCCAAGGCAACGTTTACAATGGCGGCGACGTTCCGACCGGCGGCCAAAATTTCTACATCAAGATGGAGTTTATTTCACCCACCGCCGCAAATTACACCCTGACCGACCTGAAATTACATAAAACCGATGCCCAGGCCGTGACCATGTCTTCGCCCGGAGCGGCAAACGCCCTCACCGACGGCGTCTGGGTCGACACAGCCAATGTCCAGCGGTTCTATTATCAGACTTACTGCGGCGGTGGGTGA
>JADFYN010000146.1:4700-8421 GCA_015233055.1 Deltaproteobacteria bacterium | reverse complement strand
CGATCCGGCTCGCAGCTCCAGAAAAATCGGCTGTGGTGACCTTTGACGGCCCGGCAGGAGCCGGGAAAAGTACTGTCAGCCGCATCTTGGCCGAGCGGCTCAGGTTCGAGTATGTCGATACCGGGGCCATGTACCGCGTGGTGGCGGTCCGAGCCAAAGATTTGGATATCGATCCCCATGATGACGGCGCATTGGAGCGACTCTGCCGGCAACTCGACATCAGTTTTCAACGGGATGGGGAAGAATGGCGCGTCTTTGAATCGGGCGAAGACCTGACCGCGGCCATCCGAGAGCCGGAGATCAGCATGTTGGCTTCCAAAACATCGGCTCGACCCGCGGTCCGAGCGGCAATGACGGAACTGCAGCGGCGTCTTGGCCAAAAAGGAAGAGCCGTGTTTGAAGGCCGAGATATGGGCACGGTGGTCTTTCCCGGGGCGGCGGCGAAGTTCTTTTTAAGCGCGGATATTCAATCCCGAAGCGAGCGGCGTTTTTTAGAGTTGAAAGATAGTTCCGATAACCTGACACTTGACCGGGTTGCCGCGGATATGAGACAGCGGGATCATAACGACCAGACCAGACCCGTGGCCCCTCTCCGCCCTCCGGAAGACGCCTTAATCATTGACTCAACCAACCTGACGATCAACCAGGTGGTCGAAAAAATGCTTGACTTTATCAATAAAAAAATGAATTAATCACCTTGCGTTGCCTACGGTACGACAGTTTTGTCGGCCGTAACCTATCATCGATTTTGACATGATAGGCTATAAAAAATCAGGGGGTTCCATTAATGGATATAATGACAGAAAACTCAACCGAACAAAAACCAGACGTAACCGCTATTTCCCTGGCTGAGGAGCCGGTGGCTGCCGCGCCCGACGAAATCCAGACCATGAGCAAGTCCGAGGATGGTGTCGCGGCCGGAACCAGGCAGAAAAACAGCAGCCGGCTTGATGAGGAGTCAGGCGATGACTCCGATGATCAGGACGAAATGGAGGACACTGACTCAGACGACCAGATGGCCTTCAATGATCAGGTGATAGAGGAGAGTCTCAAGAAATTCCAGGAAGGTGATGTCGTCCGAGGCAAGATTATCAAGATTGATAATGAAAACGTCTTGGTTGATATCGGATATAAGTCGGAAGGGCTGGTATCCATTGATGAATTCCTTGATCAGGATGGAAACGTAACGGCCCAGATCGGCGATTACGTGGATGTCTTATTGGAACAGACGGAAGATGAAGAGGGCGGCATCCTTCTCTCCAAGGAAAAAGCAAACAAAATCAAGGTGTGGGATGAGATTAGCCGGGTCTACAATGAAGACGGAGTCATCACCGGCATAATCACCTCCAAGGTTAAAGGCGGGCTGTCCGTTGATATCGGGATTCCGGCCTTTTTGCCCGGCTCTCAGGTAGACCTCCGGCCGGTCCGGAACCTGGACGCCATGGTGGGCAAATCATATGATTTTAAGATACTTAAATTTAACAAAACACGTGGGAATATCGTTCTCTCCCGCCGGGCCAGCCTGGAACAAGAAAAAGAACAACTCAAGACCCGGACCATTTCCAACCTGGCCGAAGAACAAGTGGTTACCGGTACGGTCAAAAATATCACGGAATATGGTGTCTTTGTTGACTTGGGCGGGATAGACGGATTGCTGCACATCACTGACATCTCTTGGGGCCGGGTCGGCCATCCTTCCGAAATGTTCTCCATCGGTGATGAGATCAAAGTCAAGGTCCTGAATTTCGACCGAGACCGGGAACGGGTGTCATTGGGTCTGAAACAACTGGCGCCGGATCCCTGGACCACGGCTGATGAGAAATATCCGGTCGGCACCAAAGTCACGGGGAAGGTTGTCAGTCTGGCCAAGTATGGTTCCTTCATTGAGATCGAAGAAGGGATTGAAGGTTTGATCCATGTCTCCGAGATGTCCTGGACCCGGAAGATTCATGATCCGTCCAAAGTCGTGTCCATAGGTGACGTGGTTGAAGCGGTGGTGTTGAATATCGATTCTAAGAACAAACGGATCTCCCTGGGGATGAAGCAGGTCGAACCCAACCCCTGGGACGTTATCGGAGAGAAATATCCGGTGGGTACGGTCATTCAAGGCCGGATTAAGAATATCACCGACTTCGGTATCTTCATCGGCATTGAAGAAGGAATCGACGGCCTGGTGCATATCTCCGACATTTCTTGGACGAAACGGATTAAGCACCCCTCCGAGCTATATCGCAAGGGCCAGGACGTTAAGGCCATTGTCTTGAACATAGACCGGGAAAATGAAAGATTTTCGTTGGGAATTAAACAACTGACCCCGGATCCCTGGGAAGATGTTCCCCGCAAATACCCGATAAACAGCAAGGTTACAGGAACTATTACCAACGTCACCGACTTTGGGGTGTTTGTGGAGATCGAGGAAGGGATAGAGGGACTGGTCCATGTCTCGGAAGCCAGCAAAGACAAACTAAAGTCGCCGGTGGGGCATTTTAATTCCGGAGATCTGGTTACGGCTAAAGTCATCAGCGTCTCCAACAAGGAGAGAAAGATCGGCCTGTCCATTAAGCGGTTGGAGGAAGACGACGAAAAGTCTATTTACCAAGACTACCTGACGGGACAAAAAGCCGCCACCTCCAATGTCGGGCAACTGATAAAAGAAGGACTGGAACTGGCTGAGCAAAAGAAACTCGAAAACGAGACAGCCGACAAGCCAGAGGTTAAGGCTGAATAAATTACCCGACCGGCGTCCCCATCGCGCCCTTTGGGTCAGTGTTTGTATCCATCTTCCATTCTCGATTTTGATCTAAAACTCACCGCAAAGACGTCCGGGCCGGCAGGGTGAACAAGCTCTTCCTGCTGGTCGGGCGCCCTTGCGGTGATCAGTTACGGGACCGGTGAGAAGAGAGAATTAGGTAATAGAGAGGCCGCTAATTGAAGAAGCATCCCATAATCTTAGGCCTGGTCGTGGCATTTACGGTGGCTGCTTTCGCCTTAGCCGGCATGGGCGCCACCGGGCTCCTATTCAAAGGTAACGCCGGCATTTCCTTGAGCGATAAGATCGCCGTGGTCGTTATCAAAGGGGTCATGCTGGAGTCCCGGAAGACCATCGAAGATATTGAAAAATATAGAAAAGATAGAACAGTCAAGGCTATTATTATCAGGATCGATTCCCCCGGTGGGGCCGTAGGACCGGCCCAGGAGATATATGAGGCGATCAAAAGCGCCAAGGCGAGCAAAAAGATCATTGCCTCGCTAAGCAACGTGGCCGCGTCCGGAGGCTATTACGTGGCTGCACCGACGGATAAAATCATCGCCAACCCGGCCACGTTGACCAGGAGTATCGGGGTGATCATGGACTTTGCCAACGTGGAAGAATTATTAAAGAAAGTCGGGCTTGATTTTATCACTCTTAAGGCCGGAAAGTTTAAAGATATCGGCTCAGTATCCCGGCACATGACCTCCGAAGAAAAAGATCTCCTCCAATCGGTCTTAGACGATGTCCATGGCCAGTTCATTCGGGCGGTAGCCGAAGGACGGAAGATGCCCCAAGACAAGATCAGGGCGATAGCCGATGGTCGGATTTTTACCGGAGAGCAGGCTAAAAAAATGGGCCTGGTGGATCAGCTCGGGGGATTGGCGGATGCGGTGGAATTAGCCAAGAAGCTTTCCGGTGCCGCGGCCGATGCCAAAGTCGTTTATTCCGATCAGGATAAAAAGTCAATTA
>JADFYN010000146.1:1761-4591 GCA_015233055.1 Deltaproteobacteria bacterium | reverse complement strand
CGGCCGACGGGCCACCCCGAGACGGTTCCGGAGTCACCTGGCCGGCATCGGAATGCTTCATTCATTAACCCATGATAAACGGTGCCGGAGGAAAAGATACAAGTTAAACACGGGAACCCTCTGAAGTATGCCTTGGGCCGCCGCCTGGCGAATTGCCCTTATCTGGTGACTCTTGGAATCCGCCCTAATTTAACTGATTATGAGCCCTGGCAAATAGAAGCTATCAAACAGGCGGAGGTCATCTATTTTCCCACCAAATTATATGCCCACTCGTTATCCTCTATGGGAAAGCGCATTTTCCCAGGGATCAACGACTACGAGTACGCCGGGGACAAAATAAAGCAAGCAACCCTGTTTAATCTCCTTGATCTTCCATTTCCCCGAACTAAGTGCTATTATGGCCGCCAGACGGACTTAATCCTGAAGGATTTTGATTTCCCCTTTGTGGCTAAGCTGCCTCGGGCCTCGGACGGTGGCCGTGGTGTCTTCCTGGTCCGGCAGCCATCGGACCTGGCCGCCTACCGCCGCATCACCAAGGTGGCTCTTGTCCAGGAATTCCTTAATATAGAATCGGAATACCGGGTGGTGGTGATTGCGCACCGCATCGCCCTGGTCTACCGGCGGGGGCTGACAGGAGGCGATTTCCGGGGTAATCTGTCTCAAGGGGCCCAGGTTGCTTTTGGGAATATCCCTTCGGAAGTATCGTCTATGGCCCAGGAAGTTAGCCGGAGATGCCGGTTTGACGATGTCGGGCTTGATATATGTTTGGCCGGCGGAAGATACTACCTGCTGGAAGCCAATATGCTGTACGGCCGGGCCGGGTTCAAACTGGCCGGGCTGGATTACAAACGACTCCTTTGTGACTTGATTGGGCAGGGAGTAATCTGATACTTTTGGTTGTGTGTCGCTAATTATGAGTCTTGGACTGTCTTTCTCTGCTTGAGTCGACCACAAGATTGTCTGCCGTTGCCACACTACCTTTGCCCCGAACCCCGTAACCTGCTACAGGATTAGAAGGCGATATGCCAGAGCCAGGACAACTTGTCGAATTTATAAATGAAAGGTCGATAATTGCGGCCGTATGTCTGCAGGCCAAGGGGCCGCGGGTATTGCTGTTGACCGAAAATAATAAGGAAGTCAGTTTGTCGGCCAAGCGGCTTCTAATAGACGGCCCTTTTTTGGGCAACGTGGATGATGGCCGGGGCCGCTTGCTTCAAGCCATTCAAACCACCGTTCAGAAACGAGAGGAGCTTAAGAAAAGGGTCTCGACGGAGGACCTGTGGGACCTGTTGAACGCTGAAACCGGTCCTTTTTCTTACCGGTATCTGGCCGAGTTGACTTTTGGTGAAACGGTCACCATTCATCATCTTTCGGCTATTTGCCGAGCCGTGTTTGAAGACAAACTTCACTTTAAGATGTTGGAAGATGAGGTCGTCCCCAACTCTATCGATAAGGTGGAAGCGATCAAACTCAATCTGGAAAGGGAGGCGGCCAAAGAACGCCAAATTGAACAACTGGCCGGTATCCTTAAGATGATGGTCGATTCCCCGGATCAGTTGAAAGAAGACGAACTGGCCCTTATTGTGCCTCTGCTCAGAGAAGTGGCTATTTTTAACAGCGAGGCGGAGTGCTACCTGTTGGCTAAGGAAGTGATGCAACGAGCCAACAAATTTCATCCGGAGATGCCGTTTAAGTTGCTGGTAGACTTTGGGATTTTTGATCAGGACGAAAATGTATTTCTTCATCGGTGCTGCGTCCCTTTAGGTTTCTCCGAAGAACTACTTAGCCAGGCGTGTTCCCTGGATATTCCAGCTCCCCGCTCTTGCTCTGATACGGTCGACTTAACCTCCCTTCCATTGATCACCATCGATGCCAGCGGCACCCGCGACCATGACGACGCCATTAGCCTGGAACGACTTCCGGAGGGATACCGTCTGGGCGTCCATGTCATTGATGTGTCCAGGTTCATCCCCAAAGGATCTCCACTGGATCGGGAGGCCAGGGAACGGGGGACATCTATTTACCTGCCTGACCGACGCATCCCCATGCTTCCCGAAGTGATGAGCGAACAGGTCCTAAGCCTTGTGCCCAACGATGAAAAACCGGGGGTAAGCGTCCTGGTGGATTTGGACAACAGCTTCGAGATTACCTCGTTTCAAATTGTGCCCAGCTTGATTACCATCCATCGACAGCTTACCTATGTTGAAGCGGATGAAATGATCGGCTCGGATCAGGATATGACCTTGTTATACGAGATCACGAGAAAATTCCGTCAGAAAAGGCTGGAGTCCGGAGCCGTGGATTTATCTGTTCCGGAATTGCTCCTTTGGGTGGATGATAACAAGAATATCACGGTCAAGTTGATCAGTCGCGAATCCCCTACCCGGATGCTGATATCGGAACTGATGATCATGGCCAATGGGTTAATGGCCCAATTTGCCATGGATAACGGCCTGCCCATTCCCTTTCGGAGTCAGGGGGAGCCTCGGGAAAGAGTTGAACGGCCGGAGGGCGAGATTGATCTCTACCTGGATTATAAGCAACGCCGGGCCTTAAGCAGGTTCTTGTTGGACATCACGCCGGAACCACATGCCGGATTGGGGCTGCCCGCCTATACCAACGTCACTTCCCCAATCAGGCGGTATTTAGACTTGATCGCCCAACGGCAATTAATGGATTACATCCGAGAGGGTAAACGGGGCTACCAGGATGAAGAATTAAAAGAGATAATTTCCGTGGTCAAGCCGGCGGTGCAGCGGGCTAACCTGGTCAGGCAGAAGCGGACAAGATACTGGCTGTTGAAGCATTTGTCCGCCCGGGTAGGCGACTG
>JADFYN010000146.1:0-1677 GCA_015233055.1 Deltaproteobacteria bacterium | reverse complement strand
TTGAATATGCCTACGGCGAATTCCATCCCGTTGTTCCCCGGCGACCATCTGCGGGTCAAATTGGAGAAAGTGAACTATCGGGACGACATAATTAAGGTCTCGGTTTAGAGAAGGACAGCCAATGCCATTGCCGAGAACCCCGCGGGTGTCCATTGTTATCCTAAACTGGAACGGAATTAGATTCTTAGACGAATGCTTAACCTCGGTGAAGGATCAGTCATTCAATGATTTTGAGCTGATCTTGGTGGATAACGGCTCCCATGACGGCAGCGTCGATTACGTTAACCGCAAGTACCCCTGGGTGAAAATTATCTCCAACGCGGCTAACCAGGGATTCGCCCGGGGGACAAACCAGGGGATATCTGAAGCCGTAGGAACATACCTGGTTACCTTGAACAACGACACCAGAGTCGAGCAGGACTGGCTGCTGGAGCTGGTCAAGGCCATGGACGCCGATAATGAAATCGGAGCCTGCCAGTCGCTTGTCTTGTTTTATGATGATCCGGAATTGATCTATAATGCCGGGATAGATATTTCTTCCACGGGGTATCCCCGGAACCGAGGTTTCAGAGAAAAGCAAGCCTCGGCCGGCCGGTCGGGACCGGTTTCCGCCGCCTGCGCCTGCAGCGCCATTTACCGCAGGGAGGCACTGAGGCAGGTGGGACTTTTTGACGAGTCCTTTTGGTCTTACCATGAAGATGTTGATCTGTCCTGGCGTCTCAGGCGAGCCGGTTGGAAAATCATCTTGACCCCAACCTCCGTGGTTTATCACCATGGGAGCGGTTCCACTTCCTATCTGAGCCCTCTGGCGCTGCATCATAGTGCAAAGAATTTGCTCCTGATGAACGTCAAGAACGGCTCTGTCCCGCAGGTCGTCTGGCAATTTTTGACTATAGCTTTTAGATACCGGAGATATATTCTTAAGCCACCGTGTGCTCGGGAAACAATGGCATTGCTCCCTCAGGCTCTGGCGGCGCGGCGGAGTATCAAGAATTGGGCTTCAACCACCCATTTCCCTGGAACGGCGTCTGGTTTGTCCGATCCAGGCATTAAGGTAACCACTAAAGTGGAGTCGTCATGAGTAAAGTGCTGATCATATCTACCATGCGCTTACGGACCAAAGACCGGGTTATTACCGGCCCGGCCATTCGGTCACTTGAGATGGCCCGGGCTTTATGCCGGTCAGGGCATGAGGTAGTCTTGGCTGAGCCGGCCATCGGAGCAACTGAGGCGGCGGCCGATGTTGACGGTTCCGGTATCTTGGACCAGCCGCCTTCTCTTAAGTTTGCCTATTGGTCTGACGACAAGTTTGAGGAACTCTGCTCCGGAAAAGATGTTTGTATACTTAGTCATTATATTGCTAAAAGATTCTTAAACAAAGTCAAGCAGATCCCGACAGTGGTAGACCTTTTTGATCCTGAGCTTTTCGCGACCCTGGCTTGTTCCAACTTATATGGTCGGCGTGAGGCGTTTTTTATGGATCTGGAACGGATAAAGGAAAATATATTTGCGGCTCTACTGTATGGTGATTTTTTCCTAACGGCTAACGAACGTCAAAAAGACTTCCTATTGGGTATGTTATCGGCGTTGGGCCGGATTGGCCCCGGTGAATTAACTGATCACATGTTTGGGGTTATTCCCACCGGCGTCCCCACCGCTCCACCCAAAACCACTGGA
>JADFYN010000145.1 GCA_015233055.1 Deltaproteobacteria bacterium | reverse complement strand
GAATTGGATTAACCCTTTACAAATTAGAGTCTATCCTGGCTGGGGAACTTGAGGAGTTAATCCATCCCCTGATCACTCATTTTCAGGCTGAAATGCTTAAGCAGGAACACTAACCAGGCATGGACAAGGCCTGGACCATTCTGGAACTGATCCGCTGGACCACCGGGTATCTTAAAGATAAAGGCATTGAATCGCCCCGGACGGACGCCGAATTATTGTTGGCCTGCGTGCTTAAAAAACAGCGGCTGGATCTCTATTTAAACTACGACCAGCCGTTGACCGGGGAGGAACTGGCTCAGTTTAAGGCCGCGCTGAAACGACGCGCCGGGCGGGAGCCGCTTCAATACATCACTGGTGAACAGGAGTTCTGGTCTCTAACCCTGAAGACCACTCCGGCGGCCCTCATCCCCCGGCCAGAAACCGAGGTGCTGGTAGAGGAAGCACTGGCCATGGTCAATCATATCTCATCTCCATTGATCTTGGACCTATGCACCGGAACCGGGGCCGTGGCCTTAGCCCTGGCTCGGGAATTGCCTGAGGCGATCATCTTTGCCTCCGACATCTCCTTGGCCGCCCTTAGCCTGGCCAAAGAAAACCTGATTAGGAATGGTCTTGACGGGAAAGTCCATCTGGCGCTGGGAAACGGTCTGAGCATCTTCCGGCCCGAAGCCAACTTGGACCTGATTACGGTCAATCCGCCTTACATCCCGACTTCAGCCCTGGCCCTGCTCCCTCCTGAAATACGTCAGCACGAACCGGCTATCGCCCTTGACGGCGGCAAGGATGGATTAGACTTCATTGTCGAATTTGTTCACGCAGCCGCGGCCCGACTACACCCCGGCCGCGGAGTTGTCTGCGAAATCGGCGCCGACCAAGCCGATATGGTTGTGGACCTGGTGGCGATAACTGGGTGCTATGAAGGAACTCGAACCAGAAAAGACTATGCCGGCCGGGATCGGGTGGTTTGTTTCACCAAAAAATTTGACGATTATTATCAGTAAGCCCAAGGCCATAACCGGTGGGCTTATTTTTTAGGAAGGTTCACATGCCTGAAATCGGTTTAGTCGCCGGCACGGTCTTCTATGGGTTGGATTTGTTCAGCCGCCAGGGTCAAAAACAAATTATAGAGACCCAATTCGGACCAAGCCAGGTCATCATCACTGAACATGTGGTCTACATTCCCCGTCACGGCCTGGATGTTCAAAAGTACATTTTCCCGCACGAAGTGAATCACCGGGCCAATATGACCGCGCTCAAGAGCCTGGGCATCACTGAAGTGGTGGCCGTCAATTCCGTGGGCAGTTTGAATACCGACCTGCCGCCTGGAACGATTGTCATGCCCGATGACTATATTCTTTTGTATCCTGTGCCGACCACCATCGCTGACACAGCCTGCCACCTTCCCCCCCCGGCTGAGTTCCGGCGTCCAGTCGAAGATCTTGGATGCGGCCGGGAAAAAACAGATCCCGGTGGTCCACGGCGGTGTCTACTGGCAGACTTCCGGCCCTCGTTTTGAAACCAAAGCGGAAATTCGCCTGATGAAAAATTTCGCCGACCTAGTGGGCATGACCATGGCCTCAGAAGCGATAGTCGCCCAAGAGGTGGGATTGGAGTACGCGGCCATCTGTTCGGTCGACAACTACGCCAACGGCTTAATCGACACGCCGTTGACCGAGGCCCAAATTCGACAGGCCGCTCTCAAGAATTCCGACCTGATGATCACCATTGTCTCTGAGTATCTTGGCCGAGGGCTGACCACTGCTTAAATTGCTTAAGCTGAGGATAACCTGATGAACCAAGGGGACATCGACATTCCAAGAAAACAAATAATCGAATTTTGCCAAAAATGGAGAATAATCGAATTTTCATTTTTTGGTTCAGTTGTCCGAGATGATTTCAACCCGGATAGCGATATAGATGTTTTGGTCAGTTTTGCTGATAACGCACCGTGGAGTCTTTATGACTGGACTCTAATGATCGAGGAATTGAAAGCTATTTTTGGTAGAGAGGTAGACTTGGTGGAAAAAAAAACCTTAACTAACCCGTTTCGCCGGCATTCTATCCTGTCCAACAGGACGGTGATTTATGCGACCTGAAGAGGCCGATCCGGCATATTTATGGGATATGTTGGAAGCCACACCCTAGTGGGAAACGCGACGCATGAAAATACGGACCGACCCGGATTTGAACACGGGATCCATGGCTTGTTCAAACATAGACTCCTGGGCAGGGGTGATCTGGTACCGCCGCCGTTCTCCCGGCCCGATAAAAACATAATCTATGCCCCATTTCTGCAGGATCTCGATAACCGCCGCCACTGAAGCCGGGTTATAAAGGGCGGTCAGCGCCTCAGGGCGTCCTCCGGCCATCCAACCGTAGTCTTTGCCCCGCCATTGGACCTCGTGCCCGTCCCATCCCAATAACGTCGGGCGGCCGGTGTAGACGCTGATCAAGTCGGAATCAAAGGTGTAACTGGCCCCCTGCATTTGAGCGATGACCGCCTGGGGTGAGGTGTTCTGGAAAACCCACTTGACCGCGGCCATTTCATCCGGGTTCCACCTTTCCTGATGTTTGATGGCGTTGAGAGTCAATGCCGGTGAAGAGAATCCGGCCGTCACGTTGTGAGCTGCCGCCACGGAATAGATCAGACATAGACCAATCAGGACAAAATTGACCCAATTAAGGAATATCCCCCGACCTCGGCGCCACTCCGTGACCATGACGAAGGCTGTGGCTACTCCCAGAAGCAACCAGGCTTGATAGTAGAATTTAAAAATAGTGTTCATCCGATTAGAAAACTGATCATGAATGTACACAAATTCCGGGATATAAATCAGCAGCAAGCCCAATCCGGCCAACATCAAGGCAAAGTCCCGGGCCGGCTTCAGGCGTGTCGCTGAATTTTTGACCACCCCTCCTTCCGAGTCTCCTGGCCGGCCCCCGACGTCCCACTGTTTCGGCCAGAGCAGAGTGATCACCGCAGCCAGCAATACACCCGTAACCAGCAAAGTATATGGCTGGTGCCCCCACCTCTCGAATATCATGGCCGGCACCCCGGTGAAATCCTGAGATGGCCAAATGGCCGCCAACCGGCTCCGTCCCGAGGCAGTCTTAAGAAACCAAACCGCATGGCCGAGAATGAACAAGGCGGGAACACCCAGGATCACCAGGGTGGTTAGCCCCAGGCGCTTCCAGGCTGGTTTGGTTTCAGTCCAGGAGCGGCAAATCAACACGGTCGGCCCTACAAAGAGCGGCCCCAGATACAGCAGGAGTTGTTTGATGCTGGTCGGGTTAAGCAAGTTGGGCAATAGGCCCTGATACTGGCTCTGGGAGGTAATAAGATAAGGCAAGTAAAGGACTAAAGAAACCAGAATGACCAGGGCGGCAAAAAATGCGGTGGAGGTTAATACACCGGCTCCGGTTGTTTCCTGACTGGAAGGGAGAATCTGCTTTAAGACCAGGCCGAAACTCACGGCCAGGAGAAACCAATAGGCTGGAAAATCCCAGGTATTCATAGGGATCAGGGACCCAACGCAAATCACGATTAACCACCAGCCGGCCGGGTTCGCCGGAATGGCCGACTTGAGGCGACGCCAATTCACGGCCAGGAAGGACCAAATCCGGTTTCCGCCATTAGCCGAAGTCAAAGTCGCTGCTTCCGGGGTGCCGGTGTAGAGAAAAATGTTCAATGCGAGTGCCGTGATCAGCAGCACAAATGGCATGGCCAATAGATGAGGGTGAGTATCGCCCAAGATGTAACTAAAAATCGGGAATTCATCGATGACTTCCAGGTGCCGGCCGAGAGCATCACTGTCACTGATCACCCGACTGCTCGGCCACCACCAATAACCCACCGTATTTTTTTGTTGCAGCCAATCCCAAACCCCGGACAAGTTACCCATCAAAACTACACAAGTCGTGGTTAACAAGCCGGCACTGACAGCGATCGGGATAACCCGAGCAGATGATAATTTTCTCGGTGAACCGGGTCGTTCCGTCCATTCCGTGGCGACCAGATTATATCCAATCCCGAAAGTGCCCAGGCACAGCAGGCCGAACCAACAAGCCTGACCGACGTTGTAAGCCATCTCCGGGACCAGTCCGGCCAACCGACCCAAGGTCGTTATGAGCCAATATCCCAAGTAGTAATAGCTGATGGCATAACCATTAAGCCAGGGATCATGGGGCGGGTAATCCGGGCTGTTCCAGATCCCGTTCATAAACATTATATCCATGGGCTGTTCGGTATGACCAACGCCGGGATCGTAGGCCCGGACCAGGGCCCATAGTGCGAAGGCAGCTAAAAACACAGCCTCATAAATCAAAACCAAAGCCGGACTCGGTCTCATCTCCAGGTCCCCGGGGCGGCGCTTAAAGATGCCCCATGGCCAGACCGGTCCCCCGACCATGACGCAGATGACGCCCAAAATCAGCACGGCCAGCCATGCTCCCCATCCAGTATTTCTTAATAGACCATAACAGGTCCCGAACCAGAGGATCAACCCGGTCAACAAGACACTCAGGCTTTTGTTGAAAGCGTAACCGCGGTCAGGCAGATTGACGAATACATGCCGAGATAACGGTCGGGTTAACCATGAAATGAGCTGGACAACCAAATACCAGAAAATAAATTTCGTCATTTGAGCGTTTTCCCCGGACAATTTCAGTCCGCAATGTTTTTTTGGTTAATCTCGCCAAACGGGAAGGGTGGAGCGGGCATAGGCCCGAAACCCGATTTGACGGTCTTGAGTGAACATGGCATTAATGGCCTTGACGGTGTCTTGGGGCGTCTTCCAGGCAGAGATGGGGGTTACTTCTTTGCGGGTGATCAGCAAAGTGTTTACCAAAAAGTTAATGTCGCCCTGGACCGGTTGAAAATAGAGGAAACCGTGCTTGACCACAAAGGGCATATTCAGCCCCTGGGAGCGAACCTTCCGAAACACCTCTCCCGGGTTGGGATAGTGATTGATGTTCCTATTTAAGTATTTAATATCAGAATTAGACACACCCTTCAACTGGAAACTCTCAATCATCACATTCCGCTGCAAGCTTCGATCATATGCCGCCATCCCCCCTTTTTGCGGTTTCTCCGGACTGTTGGCCGTGACCTCCATGACCATTCGGTACCCGTCTTCTCTCGCCTTCAAGGCCAGGGCCAAGGCGGGCAAGTCAAGGGCCCCGGTCAAATAGCTCAGGTCCTCTATGTTAAAAGAAATCTTGTCATCCATTCGATCTAGAATATCAAAGAATTGGTCGGCCTTCAGTAGAACCGGCCGCCAGTCTTGACGGGGATCTAAGTAAAAAACTTGGTCATCGATGGTCTCTTGCATGACCATTTGACCATGGTTATGCAGCAGGGCCGGCGAATCCGGGGAAAAAGCAAACTGCCGGCCGTCATAGGTCAGGCCATTAAATGACTCTTGAACCATAAAGAGGGTATTCTGTGGTCTGAAGCCAAAAAAATCTGCCGCGATAAACTCATTTACGATTTTTTCGGCCGATGTCTGATTGACGATGACGAGCATCACCTGGTTGGCCAGGACTTCCGCCGGGTCTAGGCCGGCTTCCCGGGCTAGTTTGAATATCTCAAATGATATCTGGAGCATATGTCTGGCACCTAGAGACAGGTGGAGCAGTCCCGACGGCGCGATTTTAATATCTTTTTCGACTTCTTGCACCGTGGTGCCGCAGGCCATAAATTCGACTAACTTATCCAGAGTCATTGAGTCCGCTACATCTATTAAGAATTTTATCCCTAATTTTAGTCTGGTCGCTTCGCCAGCTGCGGCATGTTCAAAAAGGACTCGGCCGTTCAGGATGGCTTGCTTAGCCGGATCCAGGTCTTCTTTGCTCATATGCCGGGTATCAAGACAGGCCATCCCTTGGGGAGATGATAATTGATCTAGTCGAGGGTAAACGTTGATGTCATCAATGGCTGCCGAAATTTCTTCCAATGAGCGGAAAGAAGAAAGCTGCCGGGCGGCCAACTGTAAACAAGACTCTCGATAGGTGGTTAGACTGGACAGGTCTACTTGAACGTGATCAGCTTGATTCATGCCGTCTCCATGAGTTCCTTTGGTTGAAGTTAAGACAAATAATCTAGCCATGAGTTAAGTTTTTAAGATTTACAGGAAAACAGCATCATTTTCAAGTTTTTTCTTAATATTCTTGACAGCCGATTAAGATGATGGTAATAGCATCCAAGTGTTCGGCGGGACTGTAACAGCGTGGCCGACCCAGCCGGTGACGATCTCATTAAAGATAAAAGAAGATAAAAACAATCGTCATCCAGAGCAAAACAAAAAAATATTGACGCCAGGGTGCAGCCAGCGATAATTACTCGCCTCTACCAACCGCCCCATTAAAACTTGTGGTCACGGTTAATGGTGTTTTTAGTCGCTAGCCCGAATAATGCTATTGCCAGTTCGGGCCGTTAACTCAGTCGGTAGAGTATCTGCCTTTTAAGCAGAGAGTCACTGGTTCGAATCCAGTACGGCCCACCATATTAGAAAACGGGTGTTGATCTCAATAACCTGTGTTATTATATAAGTACGTCCCCATCGTCTAGCCTGGTCCAGGACACCGGCCTTTCACGTCGGCAACACCGGTTCAAATCCGGTTGGGGACGCCAAATAAATCAACAAAATAACTCTCTAAAACAACCATGATTTAGAAAAAGACTGTGCCGCGGTGAATTACAATATCAAAAAGTTCCGGGCCGATTTTGATATTCTAAGCATTATGAGTTTTCTTAAAGGCATGGATATAGCCGAGTTGGAAAAAAAACATTTCCTAGGAGAAAATTTTGATGCCAGGGAAATTGGCTCGTTGGAACGGTCCATGTACATCAGGGATATCAAATGGGAGGCCATTGACCTGACCCCGCCGCCTGATTTACCGCCGCCCGATCAGGTCAAGGAATCCATAGAACACCTGGCCGATCGAATTTTTGCTGAAAACCCCGGTGAAGTAAAAAAAATTCTGAAATGATATCACGCTATGCCTGATTTGTTATGGCCGCCTATGGCCGCTGCAGAGGGCGGCCGGATAGGGGAGGTCGGCCTAATATTGGCTGCTCATTATGACCTGGGGCAGGTGCTCAGGTCTCAGGCCCTGACCGGAGGCCGGATCAACCGGACCTGGCGTGTGGATACGGACCGGGGGGTCTATGTTGTGCAGCGGCTGCACTCCGTTTTTGGGGGGGATGGTCACGTGGTTGAGAATGCCCGCCGGGTGACGGATCATCTGGCCGCCAAAGGTATCCTGGCCCCTCAAGTTGTCCCGGCCAGATCCGGGCGGACCTTCATATCCGATCAGGAGACCAGACCGTGGCGGGTCATGACCTTCATTCCAGGGAACCCGGCCCCGGACAGGACTCCGAAAACGGTGTTCGAAGCCGGTCGGGTCCTCGGGCGTTGGCACCGGGTCATGCGCGACAACCCACCCAAGTTACTTTCCGTCCTCCCGGCGGCCTATATGCACGGTCATCCGCTGGTGGCGGCCCAATTTCAGCAGGCCATACAGAAGTTCCATCATACTGATAAATATCGTCACGTCCAAGAGGTTATCGCCGCCCTGGAAGACCAGCTGGCCGCCTGGTCTGGCCGGAACTACGGCCCGGTGGGCATTGTCCACGGTGATCCCAAATGGGAGAATATCCTGTTCGATGCCTTTGGCCGGGGCCTGTGCTTAGTCGATCTGGACACAATTCATTTAGGTTATCCGGTGTTGGAAGTGGCCGACGGGTTGCGTTCTTGGTCCGCTCAGGCCGGTCAAGAGCCTTTGGCCGTAGACTTGCTGGAGGCTGGATTGGCTGGATACATCAAGGAAGTTCCAGATGTTGCCCGCTCTATCGGTCGATTTTTGGTGGCCGGGCTGAAACGGGTCGTGCTGGAACTGATTTTGCGTTACCTGACCGATTATTTTGAGGAATCATATTTTTTCTGGGATCGAAACATGTTTTCTTCACTGGCCGAGCAGAACCTGGCTCAGGCGCTGGCCCGGAAAACCGTTTTGGATCAGGTTATGATCCAGGAAAATGACATACTCCAGATGGTGACAATACTGACCGGCCATCAGGCATAATTACCTTCCAGGCTTTACTGCAGAATTCTTCGTGATCCGATGTATCTTTTTCCCCAATATTTTTCTTCAAGATATTCTTCCCTGACATGTTCACCCGTCCGGGGGGAATGAATGAATTTGCCTTTTCCCGTATACAGTCCCACATGCAGGTTTCCTTTGCGGAAAAAGGAAAAGAAGTCCCCTTTGTCGATATTGAAGAAAACCAGGTCAGCCGGCTGGAGATCATCTTTCTTTACCTTTTCACCAGTCTTGAGTTGATCTTCGGTGGTTCTGGGCAAAGGGACATGGTGTTGGGCATAGACCCATTGGACAAATCCGGAACAGTCAAATCCTTTTTGAGGACCTGTGCCGCCTGCGCAGTAACGATTCCCCAACT
>JADFYN010000144.1 GCA_015233055.1 Deltaproteobacteria bacterium | reverse complement strand
GTTGGGCATAGTTGGCCGTATATGGCACAAAAAAGAACTTGCTCGCCCCAAAGATAACCAAGATCCGCCAGCCGGCGGCCCAGAGGACTCTCCAGTTGAGGCTTAGCCCGGCCGACCGTCCCCGGCTCATTTGGGCATATCCTACGGCCAACGCAACAACCAGCAAGTAAGTGGGGTAATCCCAGGCATTGGTCGGCCAAAGGGCGCCAACGGTCAAACCGGCCAGACCCAAAGTCAGCGTTTCGGCCCAATCGGGCACAGCCTGGGGCTGCCTCTCCTGGAACCCACCGGTGATCAATGATATCCATTCCGGCCGGGCGGATTTGACATATTGGACAGCCAGGACCAGAGCCAGCAGGGCGACCGGGAAGGCCAACAGATGTGGGTGGATATCGCCATAAAGAAAGGTAAAAAAAGGAAATTCCGTGATTGGGACGGCCTCGGTGGGCGGATGGGGAATAGCTCTGGTGGCATCCCAGTAAAGGGCGGAGTTGGAGATAGCCAAAGATTGACCATGGACGATGGCCTGATACAGGCCGTGCATCGGACGTACGACGGGCAATAAAAAATCCAATCCCGAGCTTAACTGGATCCGACTCATCTCGGACAAACCTTTAAAGAAGAGGCGGACCTCATCTAAGTTACCGATGACGGCCACGAATATGGCTCCGAGGCAACCATACCCAAAGGCCGATCCTGGTCTGGAATCGGATCTGGCCGCCGGTCCCGCCCCATCGGGTTGGGTGGCCTTTGGGGCGTCAACCAGGTTATAGACTACGGTAAAGGCGCCGGCCGTGGTCAGGGCGAACAGGGTGGGGATGGCCAGGTTGTAGGCTACCGCTGGAATGATCCCGGTTCGATGGATCAAGGCCGCGAGCTGAACATAACCAAAGTAATAATAATTAATATACCCCCCGGCAAACCAGGGATTATAGGGCGGGAAAAAGGAGGTCTTCGTTATGGCGTTCAGGAAAGCGAAGTCCATCGGCTTTTCCCCTCCAAAATAGGGGTGCCAGAGATCCGGATTTAGCCACCTGATGCCCAGAAAAAGGGCGAAAAACGCCAAGAATAAAATTTCCTCACCTAAGATCAAGCGCCAGCGGCGGCGCCAAAATTCACCCCAGGCCCGGCGTTGGATCCAGGCCGCGGCCACCGTAGCCAGGCCCATGATCAGGGTCACCAGTCCCACACTCCATCTGGAGAAGGCCATTATCTGGAAACCGGCCAGGAGCCAGGCCCCGTACGAGACCATCAACAACCCGGCCGTCTTGGCCACCATCCAGCCTTTGTCGGCCAGATTGGGCAAGGCCAGGGCCAGTAACGGCCAGGCCAAAAATCCGATAATTTCCAGACTCAGGATCCAGACCAGGGCCGGCCAGCGATTGGCCAGATCATTGACATCAAACAGACCGTGCCGGGGATCAAGCACCCGGGACCAGGTGCCGCCGCGGCGGTCGGCCTCGAAGGCCTTAGGATCAAGCATCAGTCTGTTCTTGTAATTGGCTGCTTCCCGAGGAGTTAGACGGTAAACGCTCTTCCAATCTATCGTCCCAATTAGGAGCCGGGCCCGCTGTTTGTTCCAGGCCGAAGTTTTTTTAAAGATCAGCACCCGGGGGTGATCAAACACGGAAAAAGTCTCTTCCGCCTGGTCATCGGGGAAGGTCAGACCCAGCAGGGTGGGATAAGAAGTGACGTCAGCCACCCGGATAAACCCCAGTTCCCCGGAGAAGAGTGCCTGGTAGTAGCGAATAGTCATGGGGTAGCGGGGCGGAAGTTTCGGGATGCTGGTATACAGACGGCTGCTGGACAAAATGACGTAATCGGCCTGGTCGAGGGTTTGCAGCGTCTGTTCCAGTTTTTGCGGTGTATCGTCATCATAGTTGGCCAGCTCAACTAACCGGTAACGCGGCTGGGCGCTTTGTCCGTCCACATCCAACGGTAAACCTTCGTCCCAGTGTTCGTTGGCGAGGACCGACCCTGGGGGGATGTTATGGTAAATCCACTGGCTGGCCTGCACCCGGCTATGGGGGCGGGTGTAAATGTGGAAGAAGGCCACAGCCCAGGCCAGGGTCCCGGCACAAATAGAGACAACCAGCAGACCGGCCGCGATAGTGACCAGCCGGGACTTCTTCTTTTCGGTTGGAAGGGTTTGGCGCAGAATTCCGGACTTGTCCCAGATCCGGATGATCAACCAGGCGGCCAGAATGGCCAGGGTCGGATAAATGGGCAACAAATACCGCATATATTTGACCCATTGGGTGGCCAGGTAGAGGAACATCATCCCGGTCCAAATAACGGGGATGAGGTGACTCCAGTCCTTGTGCCGGCCCAACCGCCACCCGGCCGTCAGCCAGGCTATCGAGGCCGTGATGCCCAGAGGTAGGCCCAAACCCCACACGATCATGTTTTTAAAGGGAGACCAGATAATCGGACAATCGGTCCACTGGTCGTTCGGCGGCCAATCCACATACGACAATGCCGCCGCACTGCAAAGGGATAATCTCGGCCGTGTTTTGGAGCCACCGGTCACTGGGCCAGAGGTCGAAGAAGCCGTGACCGCGAAAGGCATCGGGTTCGGCTATCCGAAAGGCGATCAAGCTGACTAAACCGGCCATCAGGAGGGAGATAATCAGTCGGCCGACCCAACGGATACCGGCCGTTTGGGACCGAGTTCGAGAGGAATAGACGGCGACCAGGATTACAAGGAAGAAGAAAGGGAATATGGATGTTTTACAAGCCAGAGCCAATCCGCCCAAAAAAGCGGCCGCGGCCAGACTGCAGAATTTGTGGCCGACCTGTAACCTGGCCAGGCAGACCAGGGCGGCTGTGATGAAGAAGTTGGCAAAGGAGTCAACGGTGAAGAAATGGGCGAGCTGAACAGGTAGGACCGAGGCGGCATAAAAAGCCGCGGCCAACACGGCCAGGCGCTTATCCCGGTACAATGTCACGGCCAAAAAAAAGACCAGCAAAACCGTTCCGAGGTCGAGCAGGGCGTTGATGGTTCGGCCGACTAATTCGACCTGGTCGTACTCGGTTTTCCCCAACAGGATGGACGCGGCCTTGACCATGGTCGTCGGCAACGTTCCATAGACAAAAAAACCGTGTCCCACATTGCGAGGGTTTAAGGGGGAACGGGCTTCGTCGAAGTAGTCCTTGAGATGAGACGGCCACTTCATCGAGGTCTCGACCATGGTCAGGAATCGTTCGTCGGCGTGGAGATGATGCCCCTGATCCCAGTTGAGACCACTCAGCCGGAAGACCGCCCCCAGGACTATAACCAAGGCTAAGGCAATGATAGTTTTTTTCATAGGGTGATTATTCGGGTACGATTCCGGTTGGTGTGGTTTATTGTCTACCAATATCTTTGTATCGGTCTTGAAAAGCAAGCAGAGGAGGACATGGAGGTTTCGCCGGGAACACCAGGGGAATGGGGAAACGGCGAATTATTTTGGGACTAACATACCCGGATAAATCGCCGTGTTCAACCCTTTTCGCCGGTGAATCAGGTTAATCGGTAAGGAAAATTTTCAAATCCGGCCGACCTTGAGTATTCCCCATTAGAATTCTTGAAAATCTGCATCATTTAGGGGATGGGTGAATTCAGGGCGATTTTTTTGGACTCCACTCCTCTTGATTGTTTTTGATTTATTCACCTTATCATCTTCATCATGGAATTTCAAGCGTCGAATAGGCGTCTTTGATTCCTCGGCTGTTGGTTTATTTTCTGCTTGTTGTCCATGTCCACTAACCAGTATGGCCAACTCCGTGACAAAACACTTCATTTGCTCGGCCTGAGCGTTCAATTCCTCTGAAGCGGAGGCCGACTCCTCAGCGCTGGATGCATTTTGTTGAGTCACTTTATTCATCTCATTTACGGCGCCCCCGACCTGATTAATCCCTTGCTCCTGCTCATGGGACGCGGACATGATTTCCCCAACAAGGTCAGTAACCTTTCTTGAACCTTGCTCAACCTTCTCAAAGGCCTCTTTGGTGCTTGAGACTAAGGCGGTACCGACCTTAATCTTCTTTACCGTGTCATCTATCAGACTGGCTGTGGTCTTGGCGGCTTCCGCGGCCCGCATGGCCAGGTTACGGACTTCATCGGCCACTACGGCAAACCCGGCTCCGGCCTCACCGGCCCGGGCGGCTTCCACTGCGGCGTTGAGGGCCAGAAGATTTGTCTGGAAAGCAATCTCGTCAATAGTTCTGACGATCTTTTGGGTTTGGTCGCTGGCCTTGGATGTTTCTTCCATAGACAGGGTCAATTCTTTCATAGACGCCATGGCTTCTTGCACCACTCCAAAAGTTTCTTTCATAGAGTTACCGGCCAGGTTGCAGTTTTGGGCGTTTTGTTGCGTCATGGAGGTGATTTCCTCCAGGGAGGAAGATGTTTGTTCGATGGCCGCGGCCTGCTCTGAAGTGCCTTCAGCTAATTGCTGGCTGGCTGAGGCGATTTGATTGGAAGCTGTGGCGACCTGTTCTGCGCCATCGGATAAGCCCTGGATAACCCGACTTAACGTTCGAACAATGCCGCGAGTGATGACAAATGCCAATAAAAAACCGGCGGCTATGGCAACTAAGCCAATAATCATTAAAAATTTTACAGCCAGAGAGTTGGCCGCCTCCAACCCAGGGCCGAGGGCGTCCTGATCCGCCATTATAGATAACTTGACGTCCTCAACATTTTTGGCCATCAATTCGCATAGAGGATCAAGTGAATTACTTATATCCTTAGTCCGCTCGGTCACGTCTTGCACTATTTTTTCAAGTGCTTGAGCGTATTATCCTTTTAATCCGGATAGTTGCGTCAGCAGATCACGTTGGGCCGGATTCTTGAGTTCCTTATCCAGAGCATTCATCAATTCTTGCATCTTGCCGAATTCTTCTCTGCCCCGAACCGCGGCCTTGATGTCTTCGGTGTCTAAAAATTTAGTCGCGTATAAACGCGCTAAGAGCAAACTTCGAAGCGTCAATCCCACATGGTAAATATTCGTCGGATCGCTGTCTTCTTTGGCGGAATTGAGCATCTGAGTCAGCATTTTTTCCATAAGAGGCCCTTTAGCATTCAACACACTTTCAGTTAATACTTTGGTCTCTTTGATCTTTTTGACTATTTCAAAGAAGACGTCTTTGTATTGATTATGCTTTGCGTCGATTTCCGTGATCAACTTAGCCCGTGTGGGTTCGGTGATTTGTTTACCGGCTTGTTCGTTGAACTCATCGGTTTTCTTGTAATATTCTTGGAATTTCTCAAGATATTTGTCGTTGTTATTGATGAGGAAGCTCTTGGCCTCCATGCGTAACATCAGGATGTGGGCTTGAAGCCGTCCGGCCAGGTTGGTCTCACGGGCTAACTCCCGGTAATGAATGAAACCTTCTTTGGTCCCCTTGAGCGCATTAAAGGCGACCAGTCCTAAACAAACCATCAACGTCAGGCACAGGATAAAACCTAAGAAGATTCTTTTTCCGACAGTCATATTCTTTAACATAGGTATCTCCTTTCTTTGGATTATCAATGAAACCGATTAAGTTAGATCGATATGCCCTCAGCATCCAGCTTAGTTTTCAGCCAACCGCCGTAAGGAAAGTACTGATCGATCGGCGAACCCAAGGGATGCTTTGTTTATTAAAATAATAATAATTACTGTTACTATCAAATAGACGTTAGATCCGCCGGGTTACTTTGTTAACTTAGTGGATTAGCTTCTTGTTTTATTTGTTTAAAAATGAATGGACCTGGGAGAATTAGAGATCTGAGAGCCGATTTTAGAATCTTTCTTATTCCGCCATGTTCGTGAACATCGGATCTGCTTTTTGACGTTTCCATGGGAGCAGGTACGTTGGATCAGAATTGACATCCCGCCTTGCCACCTGTTTCGTCTCATCTGCACGGTAAATTCCGTAGGTTAGAATAAGCCATACTAGAAATTTTCTCTTAAGTCAAGAAATAAGTTCGGTGTTATTCATATGGATTAAGTATAGTATTGATGGGGTATAGTTGATGTATCTAATCCTGTTGTCCTACTTTCTCGGAACGCGGTTGCATAAGCATAGGCCAACGAGATAATCGGCAAAGACACAAAAAATGCCGGCAAGATGGTGGGGGTGGTCACAACGGGGTGGGGGTGGAAAAAATTTGGATCAACCGATGAAAATTATTTTCCCCTAAACTAAACCGAAACTGATCCTTCCGAAAATCGGCCGATGGTTGTGAGGGGGAAAGTGTATTGGGTGTGGCATCGTCGGAGTTTGTTCTTTTAGCTGTCTATAAATTAATCGGACAGTACCGATCTCTCCTGTTCAAGGTCTCCAATTTTAAAGTGCGACCCGGTACTTCTTTATTTCTCTAAGCTAAGATCGTCCTTTTCTCTATGGTCTGCCACAGGATTGATATATGGGCCGGGTAACTGGCAATAATAAGTTAGGCCTTGTTGATCCAAAAATACTTGCGCCTGCTCGCCCTTTAACATCGCCAGGGTAGACAAGAAACCACTTTGCATCGCATTCATAGAAATGACGGTCACACTTGACGGGCCATTGGGAACCGGCCACCCTGTTTTGGGGTTTAGGATATGCCCAAGCCGCCGACCTTCTCGAGCGACGGCATAGCGTTTGTAATTTCCGCTGGTCGCGATACCTCCTTGCCGTAAAGTGAAGACCCTCGCCTCGTTGTTGGTCGGTTCACTCATTTCAAGGGCGATACGCCACGGCGATTGATCGGATTTTGGGCGGATTATCCTGATATCGCCCCCGAAATTGACCATGATGCCACCTTCGGAAAGCATGCTGGCCAAAAAATCAGCTATCAGGTCAACGGCATACTCTTTGACGATACCGCCGAGATCCAACTGCATCCCCCTTGGCAAAAAAATTTGGTTGGGCCGGCGCTTAATTTTTTCCCAACCAACAAAAGGCCGTAATAAGTCTATTTCCCGCCGATCAGGCGGTGGTGACTTTCCATCAAATTTCCAGGCATTGAGAAATACACCCACCGTGGCATCAATCATCCCTTCCGATTGTCGCCAGTACTGATCGCAAATATCAAGCAGGGCCTCGGTCTCTTCATCAACTGAAATCCATTGTTCCGGTCTGGAGTTGATGGCCGACAAATCGCTACCCGGCAGAAACTGGCTATATTTCTTTTCGATACGCAAAGTTTCTTTGGCTGAAAAGGACAGTAATCTAGAGGCCAATTCCCGGTCCGGCGTTTCCAACCAGATTTCGCATGGGCTGTTCATGGAAATGAAGCGGCCGCACCACAAGTCCGGCTCGACCGCTTCATAACTGATTACAGGGACAGTCATATCTAATGCTCCAGGCAGCTAGTTACACCACGGCTTATCAAGCATGGATCATGCCTTCACATCGATGCTCGGGACGTTTTGGCTGATCAGAGTAGCTAATTTTGCCAGGGTATCGCCTTTGTTTGAACTACCCGAACCTAATTCCTGAAGAAGACTATCAAACTGCGTCGAGAATTGGCTATTGCCCGCGCTCTTGTTGCTCGTCATCATGCTCAGCAATTTTTGAAACCCCTGTTGGGGATTCTGGGCGCTCGTTGTTTGGTACTGTCCGCGCCGCTGTTGGAGTTACCCTGTGCAGTCTGTGGCGATGAAGAACCGTCGCCGTTTCCATTGTCGGCCATTTTCTGAAGTACCCCTTGAAGAGCACTCATCGCCGCCGGGGTAGACGTATTTCCAGAGACTCCCGTGGCATTCATCAGCGAATTCATGGCTGACTGCACCTGCATGCCGCTTGCCCCGGTAGAGGTATCGCTGGTCCGACCTTTCTTGGCCGTCGGCATCGCGGCCTTACTGATTTCACCGGTGCTGGTTGTTTCAGTCGCCTTAAACTTAGCCTGCATTTTTTGAATCATTTGTGTCTGCATGGTTGTTTGAGACAAACTGTTGGCAGCGGAGATACCTGATACTGACATAATGTGCCTCCTTAAAATCTTGTCCGGCATTTGTTGGGCATTGCCCCTTATTGGTTAACAGCAAGAATCGTGCCTGGAAAAAACCAAAGTTGGAACAGCATAATAGACACCGTGAGCCCTCCTTTTCGGATTATCCGGGTTGACTTGAGCACAGAGCAATCTATATCTCGACTATTCCTATTGTTCTTATCGGTTTATTCTTTATTTTCTTTAGTGTCAGCTTTCCGCAAAATAGTCTGGATATCCATCAAGACCAGCTTATGACTCGTGCCGACAAAGTATAGTTGTCTTATTTAAGATAGTTATGGCTGGAATTTTTTTTGGATTTTTTTTCAGACAGGTCATAAATCTATTGTAAAATCATCTGCACACTGGCCTAGATCAGTCGAAACGGTGCTGGGTGTTACCGCCGGTCAGGAAGTATGCCAAAATCGCCGGTTTAAAAGTATACCACAGGGGGTCGAGCGCGCACCTCTAGATTACCGCTCTTATTTTTTAAGGCAGCTATTCGTAGAGGACCTTTTCG
>JADFYN010000143.1:8101-8489 GCA_015233055.1 Deltaproteobacteria bacterium | reverse complement strand
GATGTCCTGGTAAGAAATATGGCCCAGGCTGATGATGTTAAGAAATCTTTCCCATACCGCCACGGTGCGGCCGGCTGACTCCGGTCCGCCTACCTCGTCCATGAATTTTTCGGGAATGTCGGCAGCCAAACGCTTGAACCGGATTTCTTGCATCCGGTGCCAATCTGTGACGCCTTCAAGGACCAAAACTCCGGCCCGATAGATCTGAAAGAATGTGTTTAGGGTATCCTCGGTTAGAATTTCTTCTTTTATGGCCGCGGTGGTGATAATTGAGTGGATGAAAAGTAGATCCCAGAGGAGACGGTCTTTCTTTTCCGTCACCAGTTCCAGACTGAGCCAGGAGAATTCGCCTTTTACCAGGTGGCCTAATAGACCATGATGTCTGACC
>JADFYN010000143.1:0-8035 GCA_015233055.1 Deltaproteobacteria bacterium | reverse complement strand
CCGCCATCCGATTTCAGCATGATGAAAGAACTCTTCTTTATCGGAATACCGCCTGACGTTTTCCGGCAGCTTACCGATATCCTGGAATATCAAAGCCAGGGTCAATGCCTTGAGATAGGCTTGATCCCCTTTAACCTGGTCCATGATAGAGATTAAGGTATCCACCTGGTTGGAACTGGCGCTGATAGTCCCATCGATGAGCGGACCGAATTCGCTCTGGGCCATCATTCGGAAGATGGATTTGTCCTGGAACAGGTTTTTTTCGCCTCGAAACAAGACTTGGAGTTTATTAAGACGTCTTAAGATTATTTCCGAAATAGACCGGTCAGGCCCGGACACGTTCTTCAACTCCATGAATTCTCTAAACAGGAATCGCAAAGCCGTAGGCGATTGGTCGTAGAGTTTCTTAAAATTATCAGAAACATCGTGGAAGACGAAGATATAGGGGGCAAAGGTGGTGCGGACGTCGTTTTCCAACTCTCGAATTCGGTCTAATTCCTGGTAAGCGCTCTGATCGATGGGCAAGCCGTCGGATTCGATTCGAGGCAGGTGGCGGTTAAGATAGATCTTATAAGCCCATAGCCGGGAAAAAGGGGCTTCCAGCCGGGTCAACATCTTCGTCGGCATGTCCTTGGGTGAAGAATTCGCCGTCTCGGTTAGGATATTGCGCAATCTTATAATTAACTTCTCAAAATTATTGAAGGTAACGTCAGTGGCTCCGGATACCGGGTTTAATCTCAGGCACAGGCCGCTGTTCCAGAAGTAAACCGGCCAGCCATCTTCCAATTCTTTTCGGATCCGATCAAAAATCTTGGGGGAAAAGCAGGTTGGAGGCATGGCTGAAATAGCTGTCTTAAGATAAGAAAGTCTGATGTCCAGATCAATGAACAGCAGGTCCGCACTGATGGGGTTAAAGTTGACGACATTCCGGGGCGACGCATTCACTACTATCCAGAGCAAAGAAAAGCCTACATCCACTCCTAACTTGGGGAAAACCCGCCCGGTGCCGTGGAAGCTGAACAGCAGGATCCGCTTAAAGAAAGTAGTATGGCCGGCTCCGAGTCGTCCCGGCATAAATTTTTTGTATCTTTCAGCGATGGACACCAGGTTGGTGACCATTCGGATCCGCGTGATTTGGTCCGGGTCATATCCGGCCAAAACTTCAAGTTGTTTTTCTCCCTTTCCGACCAGATCCGGCCAGGTGTACAGGTATTCGAATAAATTGAAGAGCTTCAATATCCTTTTGGTGGCCCGGCTGTAGGCCACGTCGAAACCTTCAGTAATCTGATCATATAAGGTATCCCAGTCAAGTTTATCACTGGCCGCCACCTGGATGGCGTTATCATAGATCCTAAAAATTTCCATGGCATGATTCAAAGTAAAATAATCGCCTAGGATGGTCGCTATTTCGGCGTATGAAATGAGGCGGCTTTTTTTAAGCAACTCCAGTGCTTCTTCCGGTCGTGACGTTTTGGCCCGATCGGTTACGCTCTTGAGCATCCGGGGCGGGATTTTGCCTTGGGCCACCCGGGACATGCAGGTATGGCCCAGAACCAGGAAAAGGATCTCTTCAATCAGTTCCTCGGAAAACCCATACAGGATCAGCTTATCCAGGTTTTCCAACACAGGTGTCGGAGTCCCTTCAATGTTGTCTGGGTTCAGATCCAACCCGATGGTGCTTATCTTTTCTTTTTGATCGATGAGCCTTAGCAGATTGGTCATGTAATTATCGGGGGTGTCGGGATGCTCCACCGGTCTGAGCAAGCGGTTCAGTTGCAGAGGAGGCAGATTATTCACCTCCCGGCGATGGATCACTTTCTCTAAGGCATTTATAATCTTGACCAAGTAATCGAAAGTGTTCTTGTACGAGGCCAGCAGCGGCACGGGACATCCGATAAGTCCGGAGTTTAGCACTTTATTTTTTATTCTTGACGGGTTAAATTGGGGAGGACGTTTCCGGCCCCAGTATATCTGAACATCTCGGGGCAACTCCCGATCAGTAGTCCCCGTCTTGTCTAAATTGTTCTTGAGGTAGTTGGATAACTTGCTTTGAATTAGGATGGTATGGAAGAATACGGGAAACTTCTCATGCCAGATAGATTTAACCTCTTTGTACTGGCTGTCTATAACGGCCAGGTTAAAATATGGGAGAGCGTCGATCTCATTAATGGTTAGGGATAACGGGTCTCGCCGGCCAACCAGCTTCAAGAGGGTCTTTTTATAGATAAAGAATCCTTTCAAGAAGCTGCTCAGGTCGAACTGATTCACCTTGAAACTAAGACTGGTGGAGGGATAGGGGCCACTGTTTTCAAAGACATGCGTAAATATGAGAAAGCGTTTTAGTTCCGTCTCGTTGTGGAAGGTTATCTTGTTCGTCCGGTTTCCGTGCGGAACGGGCCGATTCAATAACGCGAATAACTCACCGGAAGGCTTTAACAAATCATAAATACGGTTCAGCAGGTAGGCGGCATAGGGAGCCAGTTGCTTCACCGTAGGGACCTCTTTGCTGGCCCCGACTTGACGCGGGGAGAAGAACTCGTGAATATCTTGAAGGACAATGACCAGATCGAGGCTGCCCTCTAAACCTTTCATCCTGTCCAGATCAGGCAGGGGATGGAACCGGTGCCGGGTCAGGCGACCGCATAACTCGGCCAGGGTCAAATCGTCTTGGTCGGTGAGGATGCCGATGTTAAGGGAATCCACCAGATTTCTGGTCTGGTATTTTTGGATGGTCTGTTCAATCTCATCGGACCTCTCCTTGACGTCCTCGAGAGATCTGGTGACCAGATTGATGGGGATCAAAAAATACATCCGTCCGAATTTGGAGAATCGGACAAGCAGCCCCATTTTTTTATAAATTTCATTTAGTTGCTTATAATTATCCGAAATCACGTTCCCATTTTCAAAATCAAGGGAGCTGATGAAATCGTATTCCGGACCAGACAGACTGGCTGAGGCTTCGAACAGACCGAAACCAAAGGCGTTTCCACCATATCGGCTGTGCAGGAAGGACGGGTGATTATGGGCCGGGAAGGTCCCTTCCGGGATGTCTTCCGAGTCTATTCCCATGAGCACATACTCGTCGGGGGTGATCAGCCGGTAAGAACTGCCGGCCGTCGCTCCCTCGGGAATATGGTCCAGTGGGCCTGGGAATGCAGATTTTTGTTTATTTAACATAGCCATTTAATTTACCAGGGAATTGGTTCGCCTGTCAAATAAAAACTTGTATCTCACCAATACCACGTGGCGAGTGGCACGTTGCGGGTTTCCGGTTACGGATTGATGATTTTGATCCATGGGTGACGGAATGATAAGCCGTCCAGGTAACCCGCCGACGTGCATTTGGTTTTCCTTTTTTGACCTTGACTAATTGCCGGATTTGGGCTAAACGTGGTCACAAACAAAGTGGATCCACAGATCCTTTTCGTCTGCATTTTTTTGGGGATATCGGCTTAAGCCCCCCGGTCGGGGTAAAATATAAATAACAAGCGGATTTTTAAAGACTTATTTTCTCCCGCCGTGGTCCCTGAGGTAAGGCAAACCTTGGTATGTTTTTCCCTGTCCCGCATATAATTCCCTATTCGTTCAACTGTGAACCGGCAAAGAGACAAACCGCCGGGTTTGGGGCCGGACTTCACCTTTCTGATTGTACCGGTTCTTTTCACTATTACCGCCTCATGGAGGTACAGATCTACTGATGATAATAATCTGGTGCGTGGCTTTAGCCTTACTTTTTATCTGGTTGTTCGGGATTATATTTTTGTGGAAAAAGAGGAATACTCACCTTGATGACTCCACCTGGGAACGTATTTCCCTGGTGACCGCATTTCCGCTGTACGCGATTTATTTGCTGGCTAAGGACTATATCATCACCCCGGTCCAGAAAAAGATTAACATTAAAAATGCCCTTAAGGCCGGTAATTATCAAACTTACCTGCAATTGCGCGGCCCGGCCGTTCAAGCAGACCATCTTCGGGAAATCTTGCAGGCGATGAATGAAAATGAACGAAAAAGGTTGAATGATAAGATTGCCGAGATGGAGGCAGATCTGATTTCTCGGAAGACCAGATTTGAGTTAATGTCTAAATTTCAAGAAGATATTCTTCAGTTTGAGCTAGACGAAATTCGCCAAGACGCCTCTCGCAGATCTGAGGAAAATTTGGCTTTTGTCGAGGTGTTGGAAAGACATATTATCAGTATCGACCAGTCAGATCTGCCCGATGATAAAAAAGAGGATATGTTAAGATATGTTATGGATAGATATCGAATCAGCGAAACAATCGACGAAAAAATAAGTGAATAAACCATCGCCCGCAGTTAGATTTAGTCAGACCCTTTGACGGAGGCCGGTCATGCTCGATGACGCGTCCAAACAAACTAGTGTTGATGAGTCCAAGCAGCTTGTGGTCAGAGAAGAAGTAGTCTACCAGGTGGTAGATCAGGCCACGGAAGAACAGGGGCCTAATCCAGTTGATGAAATGGTCCGGGAGGAAAGGGAGAAATTTCGAGAGGAAGGCGGTTTACTCGATTTCATATATAAGCTTAGAGGCAAGCGGATTGTCAGAAAGCATTATGTCAAAAAGCTGAAACTGGCCTGCGATGCCGAGATGTCCAACCTTAAGCTCCAGATCGATCTTAAATTGCGGAGTTCAGAGAAGCAATCTAAGGCCGATTATGACAATATCATTCACCGGACCAGAGTCTTCCGAGAGATGTTTACCAGCGCCTTAACTGCCGAGGCCCGCAAAATATTTGCCAATGCTTTTGCTCAGGCGACTGAAGATTATGAAAATATTTTGATGAAGTGTAAACCGGCCGATCACGAAAATGAATTGATCAATGCCGCTCGGCGGCTTCAGATGGAAAATTGCACCAAGATATTTGAAACAAGCATCACGTCTATTATGGAACGAATGGAAAGCTATCAGGCTGAATGGGAGAAGAGCGCGGGGGGCTCTGACGTGATGATGCTGGATTAGATCTACCTCCCTGTTTTTGTGATGGCAGTAGACCTCAAATAGCGTCCTGGTCAGGACCCACCGAGTGGTCAGGACCCACCGAGTGGTCAGGACCCACCGAGATCACTGAGCCATTCTGCCGGACGATGCTGTTTATTTTTTTTGCCGAGTTAAGAGGCTGCCGGATTCCTGCAATCAGCACGGGCTGAGACGATAGGAATGCGGTGGCCTTTTTGTGTTCCGGTGACGACGCCTTAGGGTAGCCCCGCGTCGAATGCGGCATCTAAAAACGGCCACCGATCGCTTACAGATGCGGCAGGCTAAGTTTTGACTAAGACGATTTTAAGGAATGAGAGATTTTATTTTTGTCTTTAATGTGTCGGCCGTGAATGGCTTTACAATGTAACTGGTGGCACCTGCCTTGACGGCCTTGATAATGTTCTCTTTAGACGCTTCGGCTGTGACCATTAAGAATGGGGTGAATTTGATTGCTTTATCGGCACGAATCTCACTCAACAGCTCTAATCCTGTTTTTACCGGCATGTTCCAGTCAGAGATGACCAGGTGGTATTTATGAGCCCTGACCATGGCTAGGGCCATCTCCCCATTGACTGCTTCATCAACGAGCACGTACCCCATGTCTTTCAGGCAGTCACTGGTCATGTTCCGCACTGATCTGGCATCATCGACAATTAGAATACGGGCTGTTTTGTCGGGCATCTGGAATCCTTTCGGTGATGATTTAAGCGAACTCCATTGAATGACTCAAAATATTACACAACTTGTAAAAAGACAAGACTCACCATTTTGGCTCAGGTCGCCGAATTGTGTGTGATAAATTATGACCGGCGGCGCTCAAACTGCATGTCTCTGGTTCTGGAACGTTGTCAGCCGGGCCATGAAGGTTGCTCGCAACTGTTTGGAGTACCCTCTCGTTTCACCCTTTCTAATGCTTCTTGGGGTCCTTTCCACCGTGGCCTTGGGGTGCCGACCTGGGTGGGGCTGATTTCGGCGCCGCCGCGCCGGCCGACCTGCCGGGCTGAGGGGATCTAGATACTGCGGATTGGCTCGAAGCCGGTTTCGACATCGTGGCCCCTGAGGGCCGGTTGGATTGGAAAGATCTTGAGGTCGTAGATCCTGACGGCCGATTGGTTGAAACGGATCTTGAGGTGGTCGATCCTGAGGGCCGGTTGGATTGGAAAGATCTTGAGGTGGTGGATCCTGACGGCCGGTTGGTTTGGGTGGACATGGATTTCGTCGTCCCAGTCTTCCCTCCCGGAGTAAACCCCGTTGGTCCGGTTTTTCCTCCCGGAGTGGAGCCCGTTGTTCCGGTCTTTCCACCTGGAGTGAAGCCGGTTGATCCGGTTTTTCCACCTGGAGTGAAGCCGGTTGATCCGGTTTTTCCTCCCGGAGTGGATCCCGTTGATCCGGTCTTTCCACCTGGAGTGAATCCTGTTGGTCCGGTTTTTCCTCCTGGAGTAAACCCTGTTGATCCAGTCTTTCCACCTGGAGTGAAGCCTGTTGGGCCGGTCTTTCCACCTGGAGTGAAGCCTGTTGGTCCGGTTGGTCCGGTCTTTCCACCTGGAGTGAAGCCTGTTGGTCCGGTTTTTCCTCCTGGAGTGTACCCCGTATGGACTGGTTTAAAAGGAGCCGGGTGGGGATCGTACTTGCCGTTAAACCGGCGGGCCGTGTCCTGGTTGTGATAGGGGACATCATGCCGGTGAGTGGGATTATGCTCCCACCTGCCGCCGCGGTCATGGACATTTACGACATTATAGTGAACGGTTCTACTCACATTGATATTCACTTCATGCCTTCCCCAGTTGGGCGCCACCCAGGCATTCACTGCCGCGCCCACCATAAATCCGGCTGTAAACCCGACAACTCCGGCGACAACAGGCACTCCGGGAGAGACGTATACGACTGGAGGAGGTGGATAAGCTGGATACATCCAAGGCCCATAGACGACTACTGGATTATAGACCGGAACGTAGACGACATCTGGGGCCGGTGGTTCAATCCGAACAATTCTTTCTTCTACGATCACCTTTTGCTGAGTGGTTGTTTTCAAATAACCGGCAGCCTGGGCTTTGACCCGCAGTTCTTGGACCGTGTCCATCACCTCACCTTGTTGAACCAGAAAGGCATTGCCCAGCGCTGATGTCCACTCGATTTTTTCATTCATCATTTGGAGTATGTTGGGCACATGGGCCAGCGACTTGACACTTACATCCCATCCCATTGCCATTAAGGCAGTATCTAACTGAGCATCTCTTAAAGTTGGATTTTGGGCTACCCACATCGCCGCCTCTTGCACCTCCACGGGATATGTCGCGGCCATCAGGACCTGGATTAACAGAGCATCGGGATATAGGGCGACCGGCGCCACCATCTGGGCCAGTTCCGCCTTACTGTATACCGGTGGAGGGGCCGCCTGGCCTGAGGCGACGACCGGAACGACCAGCATCACCATGAGCAGCCAGGTAAGTACCCTTATCGATGAACCTATTTTTTTCATAATATCTCCTTTTGTGGTAACCTCATGAATCCGGGAATCAGGTTATCTATCGGGGCAATCTATATCGATGAACTAATTGTTCTGTTGCAACAAAAGGATTGGTTTTCTGGAACATCACCGGCCTCTTCTGACGTTCAGATACTGGGTCGACGAGTCTTCCCGATCTAGAGCAGCCACCTTCAAGGTGATGGCGTACCGTCCGTCTGGTGCGTCTTGAGGAATGTCAAATAGTCCGTTAGCCATCCGGGTTCCGGGGGCTGTGGTTATCTCTTGAGACACCGTACCCAAATCTTTCCATTTATTGTCTGATATATCTAGAAAAAACAATGATCTAGTTTCGATAACAACAATATTCCCGATGCCTTCCGGGGCCATGATGTAGTAAGAAGCCGTCAAGGAAACCGTGCCGCCAGGACCAATGTCCACGGGATTGATGGTAAAGGATTCTATTTTAGTCAAATTGCCCTGAGTCGGGATATATCTGATTTTTTGGGCGAGTTTGTTAAAACAACCCGCAACCCGTAACGCGCAACCCGCAACAGTAAGGAAACACCCATTG
>JADFYN010000142.1:4705-8493 GCA_015233055.1 Deltaproteobacteria bacterium | reverse complement strand
GAAATATTTTAGTATCTTTCATTTTGGCGATGAGTGACCGGATGACCTGCCTGATCCGGTTGGAGGCGATGATGTCCTCCGAGATACCCCACAAATCCAAGAAGCGCTGATTATATGAGATGAATTTTCCGTGTTCGTCCACGACCAGAATACCGCCCGGCGAGACCTCCTGTTGCTTGGTCAGCAAGAGGTTTCTCATGGTCAGTTCCTCGGCGGAGCGTTTGTGGACCAGGGCATTGGTGATGATCTGGCCTACAATTTTCAGAAACGCCTCATCATTTTCCGACCAAGAATGTCCGTCTTGATCAGAGCCCAAGCCGACCAGTCCGAGCAATTCCTCGTGGTACACTAATGGAACAATCAACAAAGATCCGGCCGCCAGGCGGCGGTAAAGGGCTTCTTCTTTGAGGGTCGTTTCCGGGTCCATCCGTTGTATTTTGATTACGGAGTCCTGGTGGCGCAACTTGTCTCGGAGCCAAGAAAAATCATCTGCAACGCTTAAATCGTCTTCAAAGAGGCCAGGTATGGCCACACCGGTCCGGCTCCATTGGTAGACTTGCTTGACCCCGGCCCACCGTGATTCCATAATCACCGCATAGCTCTGATCAGCGACGCAAAACCAACCAATAATCGAAAGCGCTTTCTTAATTTCCCGGCCGACGTCCTTTGGAGATAAAGATGAAGACATAAAATCCGTGGATATAGCCGCCACCATCTGCTCGAATGTCACCCGGTAATTTAGTTCATCAACAGCCTGGTTTAGTTTACGAGTGCGTTCGGATACCTTTTCCTCCAGCGTCCGTTGGTTCTCCTCCTTCACGGTGCGGTATTTGTCGGTCAAGACCAAAGACAGCATGGACGCAGCCAGGACGGAGACAAACATCCAGACGCTCGAGTTGAACGGGCTGACCGGCAGAAGACCCGATCCACCTAAGACATGAACTAAAACAACAGCCAAAATCATAATCCAAGAAACGACATAATAGCGGACGCCTTTGTGTCCTTGGATCCAACAGCGGAAGCCCACATAGGCCAGGAGACAACTTCCGATGAAAGGAAACACATAGGCTATAATGTTGGCCAAATAATAATTAAAAAAAGTCAACAGGGCCGTGGCTATGTTGAAGACCATGACTCCATTAAGCACTTTGTGAATTAAGGGAGCAACTATCTTGGTTTTAAGGGCCTGTTGGGAGAATTTTATCAGAAAAACCATGGCCATTTGCCCGCCCACATGCAGTCCCCAGAAGGACCACCGGATATGATCCGGCCCCAAAAGCCAGGCGGCCAATCCAGTCAGGCATAACGAGTATAATATAGCAAAACAGATAGTCAATATATAATAGATGGCATTTTTTTCTCGGAGAATAAAGAAAACAAAGATGTTGTAAACCACCAACGACAGTAAGACGCCCAACGCCAGACATTGAAGCTGTCGCTTGTTCAAAAAATGCCTATCAAAGGCTCGAGGAGTCCAGAGAATCAAAGGAACCCTCATGATCCCATCAGTTGCCAACCGCAGATAGATCGTCTGTTTTTCTTCCGGCCGGATGGTCAAATGGAAAAGAAAGCCGGGGAAATCCACCTCCATCGCCTTCGGGGGCGATAGCGTACCAGATCTCTTGGCCGTTATTGAACCATCGGCATGTACGACATATAGGTCTAACCGGCTCATGACCATATAGTCTAATTCCAGCAGCCAGTCCGACCCCGGTGAGGTTTGATTATCGATTTGGCACCGCAACCAATAGGCCGACCGGGTGAAACCGAAATTAAGCAACGGCTTCCGGTTGGGCATAAATCGTGAAGCGAACTCCGGCGAGGCCACCTGAGCAAACGTCCACTCCTTGTTCTTATCCTCCAAGAGATCCAGATGCAAGCTCAACCCATAGGAATCCCGGCCCGGCTCCAGGATCACCGGCGGAGCGGCCAACAGGAAGCCGGTTGGGAAGAGGACCGACAGAATGAGCGCAACACAACTGATTGAGATTAGCGGCATCCTCATCCACATCTCGCCATTTTACGTTTGGAAAGGATTGATTGACGGCGCCCTGGGGCACTTGTGGAATAAACCGCGGAGAAGTAAAGATCTCGCCGCGGTTCAATAAACTACAATACCGGGAGGAGGTTCGACCAGGCCATAAGCCGGGTTCTGTTTCCCCCGCCGGTTACCCCGCGGGAGATGGCGATCATTCCTCTAGGGCGGCGGTTACCCGACGCCTCAAGCAACCAACCCGGGAGTCTCGGGCGGGCCGCCCTCAAACACTCCCCTATTCGGTCTTGCTCCGGGTGGGGTTTACCTAGCTCTTCCGGTCACCCGGAAGACTGGTGAGCTCTTACCTCACCGTTTCACCCTTACCTCACTTGCGCGAGGCGGTTTGCTTTCTGTGGCACTATCCTTGAGGTCACCCTCACTGGGCGTTACCCAGCACCCTGCCCTGCGGAGCCCGGACTTTCCTCTCGTCAGCCGGATATAACCGGCCGGCCGGCGATCACCTGTCCTGGTCGAACCATTCCCGGTTTTTGTCAAATTTAGAAATACATTTTTGAAGATGCCGACGCTGTTCCCTGAAAGGAAACCTGGTCGGCTTTTGTCAGGCTGATTTTTTTGTCTTATCGTGTTTATCTTCCAGTCCCGACCTCGCGTTATTTTTGAAGCTTAGATTTCCAGAACTGCATTTTTTCCTTGGGCCAGCTAGCACACAGGGCAGGGCGGCCCTTCATGACCATCTGGAAGCAGACGTCACACTCCGAGTCGCAATGATGAATTTTGTCTTCTTTCCCCGCCTGCACCTTTTTGGGCCATTCCGGATCGACCCAGAGCACCCGAGCCAGGCCGATTAAATCCGCCTGCCCCGAGGCCACGATCTCTTCGGCCAGGGCGCCGCCGGCAATCCGCCCCGCAGTGATGACGGGCACGGAAACTTCCTGTTTGATCGCCGCGGCCAAGTCCGCCATGTAGCCTTCTTGCTTAGATTTTTCCAACATTTCCGGAAGAAAAAAGGACTCGTAGGTGCCGCCCATGACCGAGATATAAGCCACACCGGCCGCGGCCAGGCTTCGGGCAAATAAACGGGACTCCGCCAACTTGAGGCCGTCCGGGAGCCACTCATCGGCCAGAAACCGATATCCCACCGGAAAATCTCCCACCGCCGCCTTGACTGCAGCCACGACGTCTAAGGGAAATTTCCAGCGCGCCTCCAGGGACCCGCCGTAGATATCTGATCGCTGGTTCGTCCGGGGCGAGACAAACTGAGCCAGGAGGTAACCGGTGCCGCCATGCAATTCCACCATATCAAAGCCGGCCTGCTTGACCCGAAGCGCGGCCTGGGCAAACCGGCCGATGATGGCTTCGATTTCCTGAATGGATAAGGCCCGGGGCATCCGGCCAAAAGTCTCCACCGCCGACGGGGCGACAAAGTCCGGAGCGACAGCATATCTGCCGCCATGATTAATCTGGAGACAGGCCAGGGTCCCTTCCTGCTTGATCACCGCGGCCAGGCGGGATAAAGCCTCTATCTGGTCATCCCCATCCACCTTAAGGCAGTGGTTGGAATTGCGGCCGACAGCGTAGTCCACCGTGGCGTTTTCGACTACGACCAGGGCCACACCACTCTGGGCCATCAAGCGGTAGTGATCCAAAATCAACTCAGACACGGCGCCGCCTTCATCAGCATAACCCAGATACAGCGGGGCCATGGTCAGCCGGTTCTTCAGCTTCACCCCACCCACTTCCAATTCTGAGAAAAGGTGCGAATACATGACCTGCTCCCTCCCGTACAGCGATA
>JADFYN010000142.1:3131-4618 GCA_015233055.1 Deltaproteobacteria bacterium | reverse complement strand
GAGGCTTCTGCTCGCATATAGCATTGCTTTGACTGGTTTTGAAATCTGATCTAGGATGTCCTCATCGTTGAGCCTAGTTGCAAAATCTGAATCATTCGTTTGCGTTGCTATGTATGACAATATAGCTTCAACGACTGGAGACCAAAATGCTGCAAGAGCAACTATGGAGTAGTTGGCGGCATGAGCTGCATCCGATGAAAATGCAACAGTCTCCAGGCTGATCTTTCTGCCTAAAATCGTCTCAATACTCCTACCCACTACCGCCATAAAAAAATACTTAAATCTCATGCTCCTGAGAAGTGAAAGCTGCTCTTCTTCAATTGAAATAATCGAGCTGGAATTTGATTTGTTTTTGAGTTCAATCCTTCGCGCATCGATTGAGCGCGCGAGTGTATATATGAATAAAATATGCCTAGCTTTTTTTACTTGAAAGGCCAAATTGTAAAGAGTCCGTCTTTCAAAAATCTCATTCTTCCCTCGACTAGCATCATGATAGCGGCCATAGAATGCTATAAGAGGTTGCACCACTTCCTCGATCCCTATCTGTTCACCATGCAGTCGAAAACCTCGCTTCCTTGAGTAGCTGTGCCCCAATTCATCGAATTCTTTTTGAATTCGATTCTGTTCAACATCATTGCTATATCGATCCCAGGTAGTTATTTCGTTTTGTGTATTGTTATACTTGACAATGTCACTAATAGTATTTTGATCATTGCATTGGATGATGCGACAGAGAACTTTCATCTCCTTTAAGTCGTGTCTATTGACATCTACAGACCCAATAGAACCTGTGGTCTGCGCTCCATTAATAATCGATATACCTGTAAGCCGCGTCCCGTCCTTAGTTGGCTGTAACCCTAGAGTCAGAAGTGTAATTCCGTTATTGAAGACCCAGAAATCAGATGGTCGCGTTTCTACAGTAGAACGGATAGCACTGTTGATCTTGCGACGTTTTGCGATTCATAGGAAGCCTCTGTAATTCGCGGAAAAAAGATTGTCTCCATACTTCGTGAAAAGTGAATTGAGCCAGGCCCCAGGAACAGACAATACGGAGGCTTCCCAGTTCGGCCCATTCTCGGTAAAAGCAACCTTCGCTGGACACGTAATGACTTCCTTCACTTCTATATGAGATTCTTGCGCAGCAAAGAGATGTTCAATTGCGGAGCTTCCCATTTCTCTTGATAGAATAATGATTGAAGAAGGCTCTCCAATAGCCTTTTTAAGATGTGCGGCTGCGGTCTGTAATTCCTTATTGGCATTCACTGATTCTGGTAAATTGTGGACATACAGAAGCTCAATCGAGTCTATTTCGCAATCTCGGAGAGCTTGCCGGCATTCTTCGATAGTCGCCCTTAGCTGAGATGGGATATCCTCCAATTTCCCAGAAAATAACCAGGCCGCCGCCGTGTTCAAATCTGAAGCTTTGTTCGCAGGTGCAGCATCCTTTCTTGACTGGGAGTAATAACCTTGTGCGAAAACTATTCTTT
>JADFYN010000142.1:2578-3121 GCA_015233055.1 Deltaproteobacteria bacterium | reverse complement strand
GAGTCACGATCAAGAGAAATAAAATCTATCTTCTTGTCATTCGAGCCATCTGTAAGTGCTTGTGAGGCTAATGCGGTAAGGTCAGGTTCTTCAAGGTAAAGCCCCATTGCCCAAATCATGTGTGCGTTTGCTTCACCCAGGCTTTCTATCAAGGTGTGATTTGACTTGAACGCATCCTCGTAATCCATGGTGCTTCCTCCTCAGAGGTCGTCTATAGTGGTTCTCATAATTCCGTTCAGAATGGCCTGTCCAAAGGAAATGACCTGCTCTAAGTGATTTTTTCCCTGAACGAAAAATATCTTTGAGAAGACAGCAAAAATGATATATTATTTTTGTTATCAGTGTGATGGCACATAGGATGGACTATTGATCTCGTCCATTTCATCCCCCCAATCATTCTACTTGGTTCGGCTTCCGGTCTGCTTGCGGCACCGTCTCCACAATCAGATGATGGCCGAAATACTTTTGGGCCACCCGGCTGATGTCTTCTTTGGTCACTTTAGATCGGAAGAGCACCCGGCTGATGTCTTCTTTGGTCACTTT
>JADFYN010000142.1:568-2425 GCA_015233055.1 Deltaproteobacteria bacterium | reverse complement strand
CAAAGAAAACCCTTTCGGATTCGACCTGTTTGGCGTTCTCCGGCGTGGTTTGAGTCAAGATGCAGAAATATCCCGCGTCCGGGGTATTAACACTGAACCCGTGAATGACATAGACCAGGTCGCGGTCCTCCCGCAGGGCCTTGTGCAACCAGCCGCCGGGATAGTTGACCCCGGAGGTAACGGCGTCAATGACATACATCACGGCCCGGTCAGGGTCCTTCAGGTCTACCCCGTTATACCCGATCATAATGGCATCCGAGGCTTTCTCCGTTGGTTTGCTCACCACGGTGTCGGCCGTCAGGGTCAGGGATTGGTGCGGCCAGGCAGGCTGGGCCGGAGTCTGACCCGACATACCGCCCAGGAGTTCCTGAACCTTGGCCTCCACCCTGGCCGATTCCACGTCTCCATACACGGCTAACACCAGGTTGCCCGGAGTCATCATTTGCCCGTGCAAGGCGACCAGGTCATTCCGGCTAAATCCGGTCACGGATTCCGAGTTGCCTAAGATATCGTTATGGTAAGGATGATCTTTAAAATAAGCGGCCCGGAACAGGTGTTCCACCTCGGCCTGCCAGCTTTCGTCCCGCTTCTTGATGGCCAGCAGGGTGTCCCGGCGTTCCGTCTCCATTTCCTTGGGATCAAAACCAGGGTTCCGGAGTACATCGGTCAGGATGGTCAGGGCCTGGTCAAGATCTTCTTTAAGGAACTGGCCTTTAACAAAAAATGTGTTTCGGCCCGATCCCGCGCCCATAACGCCGCCCAAAGATTCAATCTGGGTGTCAAGCTGCTCTTTGGTCCGGGTGGTGGTGCCGCGGAAAAGCATATCGGCCATAAACCGGCTTAACCCCGGCTTGTCTTTGGGTTCATAGGCCAACCCGCCCCGGCCCACGAGCATGATATTGACCATGGGCAGAGATTTGACCGGCTTAATCAATAAGGTCAGTCCATTAGACAGGACTTTCTTTTCTACCGCCGGTCCGGCCGCCTGCGATTTAGTCTGGGCCTCCGGCTTGGCCTTTTCGACGCCGGCCGGTTTTAGGACGGCCACGGTGCGGTGGTCGTTCCGGAAGTACTTATTCACCACTCGAGTGATGTCCGCCGGGGTAACCTTCTGAATTAGATCATTATAGTTATCTTCAAAATAAGGGTCTCCAGTCAGGGCCATGTTCTCGGCCATATCTGCGGCCTGACCTTCAACGCTCTGGCGGGCAAAGATCCGCTGGGCCATGACAGCCCGTTTAGCCCGCTCCAACTCGGGCAGGCTGACCGGTTCCCGTCTCAGACGGTCGATTTCCAGATCCACCACCTCCATCGCCTGATCCTGATTCTGGTAGGGCAGATTCATGGAGACAATAAACATCCCGTTTACGCCGGACGGGGTGTAGGAGGAACAAGACACGCCCAAGGCCAGGTTACGTTCATCCCGAAGCACTCGATGCAACCGCGACGACTTTCCCTGCCCTAGAATAATGGCCAGGACATCAAGGGGGTACATATCCGGTGCGGTTAAGCTCACCGTTTTGTAGCCCACGGAAATCGAACCGAGCCGGGCCAGCGGAGATTCCTTTTCCACCCGTCGGTCTGTCAATTGCTCCGGTTCCGCGGGGACATAGGTATCGACCTGGGTCCCTCTGGCCCAGTCCCGGCTGAGCTTGATGATCTCGCTCAGGGCCTCATGGGGATTAACATCTCCGACTACGGTGACGATGGTGTTTTGGGGCACATACCTGGTCTTGTAGTACGTTAGCAAATCCTGCCGGGTTACCCGCTTAAAGACGTCTTCATACCCGATGACGGGATATCTAATCGGATTTTCCCGATAGGCCGTGGCCAGAAACAGCCGGTTCAAAATCCGGT
>JADFYN010000142.1:0-511 GCA_015233055.1 Deltaproteobacteria bacterium | reverse complement strand
GTTAAACGCATTTTCATCGATAGCGCAGGTGGAAACATAATTAATTAGAAGTGACAGGGCCTTCTTATACCGATCCGAAACGGTGTTGATGAAATAAACGGTATGGTCGGTGGAGGTGTAGGCATTCGTCGCCCCACCCAGCTCCTCCAGTGTTTTTTTGGCTTCAGCCTCCGTAAAAGCCGATGTCGCTCCCCCGGCCACGACATGTTCCAAATAGTGACTCAATCCGGCCGTCATCCAGTTTCCTTCATAGATGGACCCGGCCCGCACAAAGACCTGAGAGGCTACTGTCTTGGACATGTGGCTTTCCCGGATCAGAATGGTTAACCCATTGTCCAGTTGGACAAAGAGATCCCCCGGCCGGGAAGGAAACACTCTGGCCACCCGGGCCTGGTCAGCCGCGGCCAATTTAAGGTTGGGGATGGCCTTTTTTTCGTCAGCCAGGGCACTCGATTTGTCCGAGGCGGTTTCAACCGGCGGCTTTCCCGTGGCCGCACATCCAGCCAGCAGC
>JADFYN010000141.1:5353-8545 GCA_015233055.1 Deltaproteobacteria bacterium | reverse complement strand
AGGTCACCACCACCACGCCCTTTGGCCGGGAAGTGGCCACCGCCGGATACCCCATCAAGATGACTGAGATCCTGGCCACCTTGGGGGGCACCGCCTATGCCGCTCGGGTCGCCGTGTGTACCCCGAAACACCTGATGAAGGCCAAAAAGGTACTCAAGAAAGCCTTTGAATATCAAATAGAAGGGCGGGGATTTGCCTTTGTCGAGTTCCTATCTTCCTGCCCGACCAACTGGAAGATGGACTCCATCCGGGCTAATCAGCGCGTGATCGACGAAATGATCCCCTACTTCCCACTGGGAGTTTATAAAGATGTGGCCGCGGTAGAGCCGGAGTCTCCGGCCGACGAGTGAAGTCTCTTGAATCCTGCCTGCCGTATCTCCAACTGAGGCGGCTAATCCGACCGCCATTTTCGGTATGCCCGCAGGGGGAGGATGAGACCAAAAAAAGGTATCAGGTACATGGCCGCCACGGTTGGTTCGAGCGGGCCGAAGAACTTGGCCGCGAAGACAATGACTAAGACGTTATTCATGTTTCCGAAGCTGATCACTGCGGCCAACTGGTCGGCCACCGGAAGCTTCCCGAAAAATGGGATAACGGCCACGATGTATAACCCGGCCAAGGCCAGACCCACCAGCGTGGCGGTGAGCAGGGTGGCTGGGTGCCGCAGCAGAAAATCAGAATACTTGGAAAAAACGCCGAAATTGATCACGGCAAAAATAGCCAACGACACTGGATAACGTCGTCGGATAATTTTGGCCGGAATGGCCGGGGCGACCCGTCTCAGAACCTCAACGGCCATAATGGGGATGAATATGACCAGCCCCAGCATCTTGATCATGTCGGCGAAGGGAATCTGAATAGATTGGCTGGATACGAGCTTGACCAGGCAGGGGAGAGTCAAGGGCGTAAGGGGTGAGGTGATGATGACCATGACCAGGACCAAGGGTGTATTCGCCTTGACCAGGGAGGAGATGAACGGCGCCACCACCCCCGTCGAGACCCCGGTGAGGAGCAGAGCGGCCATGGCGTAATCCGGCAACACGACCCGGAAGAGGAAATATATCCCCACCGGTAAGGCCACCATCTTCAATAACGTGAGGTAAAAGATGGTCTTGGTCGAAATCTTGAGCGTATCCCAGAGGTCTTCCGGGGTGATGGACAGGTAACTCAAGAACAGCAGGCACATGACCATGTAAACAGGTAGCGCCTGAAACCACAATCCGAATTGAGGCCACAAAATTCCCACGGCCATAGAAGAAAAAACCACCAGCAAAAGTATTAAGTCATTTGTGCGGAACATGGCGCCACGCAATTAAGATATGGTTGGATGGACCAGGATCTCAGTCATCTTGATGGGGTATCCGGCGGTGGCCACTTCCCGGCCAAAGGGCGTGGTGGTGGTGACCTGCCCCGGCATGGTGGTCGGCGCCATTTGGCCGCCGGTCATACCAAATACGGTATTGTTTACAAATATGACCGTCACGTTTTCGCCCCGGTTGGCACAGTGGATGATTTCCGCGGTGCCGATGGCCGCCAGATCTCCGTCGCCTTGATAGGTGAACACAAAATTATCCGGCCGAGAGCGTTTCACGCCCGTGGCCACTGCGGCGGCCCGTCCATGGGGCGACTCCAGAACATCAACGTCAAAGTAGTCGTACATGAACACTGAACAGCCCACCGAGGCCACCCCGATCGTCTTGTCCCGGAGACCAAACTGATCAATCTGCTCGGCCACCAGCCGATGAATAATTCCATGATGGCATCCGGGACAGAAATGAGCCGGTACGTCGATGAGACTCTCTGGTCTTTTGAATACTTGTTTCATAACTGATCCGTTCGATTATATAAAATGTGTGCCGGCCGTTTTGTTTCATCTGGATCTTCAACAGCCGATTAATTTTTCATAGGCCTTCTTGATCTCACTGAGCAGCTCATTGGGAGACGGGATGGAACCCGGAGGCCGGCCATAAAACTCCACCCTGGTGGGGTTATTGACCGAAAGCCTGACATCCTCGACCATTTGGCCGGTACTCAGCTCCACCACCAGGCAACTGGGAATTCTCTCAGATATCCGCCGCAGAGCCGCCTCCGGAAATGGATATAAAGTGATGGGGCGGAAGAGGCCGACCTGCATCTTATCCGCCCGGGCCATCTTGACCGATGTCTTGAGAATCCGGGCCACCGAACCGAAAGCCGTGACGATCATCTTGGCGTCGTCCAACAAAAACTCTTCAAACATCACGTCTTTTTTCATTGACTGATATTTTTGATGCAGTTTCCAGTTGTGTTCGGTCAGTTCACCTTCAGAAAGATAAAGGCTCTTAATCAGTCTTGGCCGGCGACCGGCGCACCCGGTCAGGATCCAGTCTTGATTATAATCCTTTCCCTGGTATGGATGCAAGACCACCGGCTCCTTGATCTGGCCCAACATGGCATCACCTAAGATGAGCACCGGGTTGCGGTATTCATCAGCCAGATCAAAAGCCTTCATGGTCAGGTCATAATTCTCCTGGGCCGTGGATGGAGCTAAGACGATAGTCCGGTAGTCCCCGTGGCCGCCGCCTCGAGTGGCCTGGAAGTAGTCTCCTTGTGACGGTGAAATGCCGCCCAAACCAGGGCCGCTCCGGCTCATATTGACGATCACCCCCGGAATTTGGCTCCCGGCCATATATGAAATGCCTTCCTGTTTCAACGAAATACCCGGACTCGATGAGGAAGTCATGGCCCTGGCCCCGGTCGCTCCGGCGCCCAGCAACATGTTTATAGAGGCTATCTCACTCTCGGCCTGGATGAATGTACCCCCGATGCCGGGCAGATGGGCGGACATGTATTCGGGGATTTCGTTTTGGGGCGTGATAGGGTAGCCAAAATAGAAACGGCACCCCGCCTCAATGGCCCCCATGGCAATCGCTTCATTACCTTTGACAAACTTTCTATCTGGCACTGTTGTCTCCTGATAGCTGGAACAATTTGGGGTTACGGGTTACTGGTCAATGTCATTAACTTAAGGCCGAACTATCATGCAAATCTTTTAAATAGTTAATTCCACATAAGCCCCAACGGGGCGCTCTAGGTTAGCCCAGCGGCAACGCCCTGGGTATGAGCGGCGACTATACAAAAACCATGTAATGATCACCTAAAACCGCTAGCAATTCCGTACCTCAGCCGTAACTAGATATCCCATCCAACGGA
>JADFYN010000141.1:4078-5283 GCA_015233055.1 Deltaproteobacteria bacterium | reverse complement strand
GCCCTGGGCTAACCTAGAGCGCCCCGTTGGGGCTTATTCGGAATGGGCTATTTTAAAAAAGTTAGCACGATTGTTCGCACGCTTAAGTCAATGACATTGACACGCAACACGTAACTCGAAACCCGTAACGCAACAATAGGAAAAATCACTGCTCCAGGTATTTATAGATGGTGTCTTTCCATTCAGTTTCCTGAGTTATCTTTAAGATGGCGCGGTTAATATTCTCTCGCAGGGGACTACCATCAGGCAAAGCAAAACCGTATGCCCAGTGGTCAAAGGAATTGGGTAACACCTTCAATTTGCCCCGATAGGAATTCTTTATCCAATAGGCCAGAGACGGCAAATCATAAACAAAAGCTTCAATCTTACCTTCAGTCAGGTCTTGCAGGCCATGGACCGTTGTCTGGTAAGATCTAAATGGAATCCGGTTGGCGGTCAGATAGGTTGTCCCGGCCGAGTCAATAACCGTCCCGACCCGGAGTCTGGGCAGATCCTCCGGCCCTTGAACCGGCGGAAGTAGATGGGTTATGGTCAGGGCCGAGGTCATGGCGGCGGTGAAACCAGTCAAAATGATGATAGATACATACATCCAGATGACGGCTATAACCCGGCCCCCGGTGGTAATCGGCACCTTGTCCCCATACCCGACCGATGTCATCGTGGTCGCCGACCACCAGAGACCGGCTCCGATCCCCTTAGTCAAACTACCACCAAAATGTTCGTAGTTCTTCCGGCGTTCAAACAACCAGACGATCATCCCCACAAGCAATAACAACAAAATTAAGGCGGCCACGACGCTAAGGAACTTAACGGAGAAGAGTCTTTTCATGGCCGAGACCCAGATGCCCTTTTGAGCTTCGTCCACCCCGATGGCCAGTCCCGTGGTATAAAATGAATGGGTGAAGTCAAAGAGCTTTTCCCGTTCCGGAGTCATCCGGATAGGAGCCACGATCACATCGGCGCCGCCTTGAACGATCTCCGCCAATAGGGTATGAATATCACTTTCATGCCATTCATACTTGATCTTCAGATCTGAGGCGACCCTGACCCACAAATCCACAGCAATGCCCACCCACCGGCCTTTCTCGTCTTTCATGGAGAACGGTGGCAGTTCGGCCACTCCGACCTTTAATATCCGATCCGGCGATGGATTACCGTCGGCTTCCGTTCTGAGCGGAATTAGACATACTACCAGGGCCAAGACG
>JADFYN010000141.1:0-4029 GCA_015233055.1 Deltaproteobacteria bacterium | reverse complement strand
ACGAACCATAACACCGAATCCCACGGTCATACCGATAAAAAGGTCGTTAATCCGTCAAAGAATATTTGTCGAGTCGTTAAATATCCGTTGACCTTGGGGCAGCCAACCGGCCGGGTGGCTCGACCAGACCGAATGTCAGTCTTTAAAGACCTCAATAACTACATCAGGACACATTTCGGCGCACATGGCGCAACCGGTACACTCGTCTGATGACCGGACATGGGCCACGTTGTAGCCCTGGTTGTTCAATCTGCCTGAGAGTTCAATCATTTTTTTAGGACAAGCCATGATGCACAGGCTGCATCCTTTACATCTATCTTCCCGAAAAAGCACTTTACCTTTAGCCATATAATCACCATGACAAATCGGCGGGCAGGATTGCACAGGCAGCCAATCCAAATAAACCCACAGTTGTTGTTAGACGATCCGCTGTTTCGCCAGAACATTCCGAATGAATCTGACTGAATCGTACACAAAGCCCAAGTGATGGGCCGTCCAAATCAAAACCAGATGACGATATCCTGTTAGCTCCCCGATCGGCTTAGGTCTGAACTTAAGCATCAAACGATAAAAGAAAACTATTTTCATGATATGCCAGACCCGGCAGGGTCTAAGATCATACCTTTCGTCCATTGGTCCCATGATTCAACCCTTATGTCGGCAAATATCAATGAAGTAAAGAAGTTTCTTCCACAATCCTTCTCCATCGAGCTGAGACATACTGTAATGCCAACCAATTTGTTTTAACTTGGTATACGTTGTCGATCGCGATTGCATCCGGCGTGCGGTCAACTCCTTTAGATCCATAAAGTGGTCGCTGCCCCAGTCATCGGAGTGGACCAGATTGGAGAAATGCTTGACCTCCGCGCTGGTCGGGTAGACGACGGCCCTTTCGATCAAGGTCATGATGAAGGGTTTGATCTCCCGGCAGGAATAGTTCGTCAGTTTGATAGCCCGAACAAACTCGTCACAAAAGTCCAAGATACCGTTTTGAAGTTTTAAAATCGTCGGATTAAATTCAATTTCCGCCTGGCGGTCAGGACTCTCATCGCCCTTCAAGACAGGCTGGACTTTGCCATTAGAATCATAATAATAATTAATGGTTGTGGCATGAGTGGCGCGAGCGGCTTCTTCAAATATTTCCACGAAATTCATCATTGCCCGTTCCGAGGCGAGCTTCCGGCGCGCATCGTACATCACGCCCTCTATGTAGCTGCGAGGGGGGAATTGGTATGGTATGCCATCACAATACCCCATGTAACATCCATACATTGTAGGAAAATCACTACGTTCAGAAAAAGCTTCGCCGAGAAAGTATTGGATGGTGGCGTTCCAACCGACATCAACTAAGCCCACACAGTCATGCGAAAAGAAACCGTGTTGAGAGAGATAATCCTGTAAGATGTCAAATCCGGGTTGACTTAATGCCTTTATTTTGGTCTGGACGTGGTCGTCGGCGATAAAGGTTAAGAGTCTCGGATCATGCCAATTATGGATCGGTTCGGCCATGTTGACAAATCCGGCCCGGCGGGCTGAGTCTTCGAATTCTTCCGGCGGCAAGCCGAAAGCTTTGAGAACGGAATAGACACCTTTTTGGCGAGGATTGTAAAAGGCCGTCATGGCTTTAAGATGGCTGAGCCCTTTGTTAACAGCGGCGGGGGACGTCGTCATTCGGGTCAGATACAGGTATTCATCTTCCGGGTATTGTCCTTCCCGGCCGAGCAGCGATATCATCTTCCGGTAAAGGCTCTGCAGCAAATATCCATCTCGGGCCAAAAAGAATATCTTCTTTGCTTTAGTTCCGGCTAAGGTCTCCAATACCCCAAACATATACGTACAAAACACCGGCCCCAGAACGTCATAACCGTATCTATAATAAAAATCACTTTCAGCGTTTTCCTGGAACAGGCTACCGGCATGGGCCACCTGCAACAGATGTCGACCTTTCCAATAATCAGTTTGTCTGGACAAAAAGGAATAGGCCCGAAGCAGACGAAGGCGATTTTTCTCAGTTTTATTCCTGAAAAGAACAGCCCTGAGAGCCATCGCAGACGGCACGTCATGATCGGCAATGGGATTGTCGCCGATATGGACGACCTGATTTGGAGACACGCCGTAATCACTCATCATCAAAGAAAACAACCGGCCGGAGTACTTGCACAAAAGCTTCTCGCTCGACATATAAATCCGGTCGAAATACTTTAGCAAGTCCATTCTTTTGAGAATATAAGATATATCTTCTGATTCTAAATACATATCTGATAGAGCCACAATTGGTTTTCCAAATCCCTTAACCATATCCAGGAGTCGCCTCGCCTCCGGGTCCACCATCAAGGCATTCACCTCTAAATCCAATTCCCGCTCCCTAATCCAATTCTTAAGCCCCGGATCGATCTGTTGGGCTCCGAACATCTTCTGAATCCACCGATCAAGGATGTCCGAGTACCGACATTCATAATCTAAACCCGCCGATTGCGCCTCCTCGCGAAGTTCCGTCACCGCCCGGATACGGCATGACAAGATGTCTTCCCATAGGATAACGTTGTTAATCCTGTCGGAGAGATGCCGGCAAAGCGCCTGATGGACTTGCTCAGGTGGCTCAATTCGGCGGATGAGTAGAGTGTCGAACAGGTCGAAGGAAAAAACTGATACCTTATCATTCAAGGCACTAAGCAACTCATTCAGTTTATTGAAGGTATCGATGCGGTCTAGTAATCGTCGGCCAACAGTCTTAGTTAATGCGATGGGGTGCAGGAAAGCTTTTCCCAACCGATAGCTGAAGGAAGCGGTCAGTCGGGCCATTTCCCGGCGAGTCCCGACAAGCTCATCAAAATAATGATTTATTTCTTTATTTCTGTCTGAAATAAGATTGGCGTTTTCACGCTCTTTCTGCTCCAGACGGGTTTGTATTAGAAAGAGGTTCTTATCGTATTCAAGAGCAAGCTCACGGATAGCCGCTTCCTGTTGAACAGCGATGGCATCTATTTCCTTTCGATGTGAGTCTTTCGTTTCCTGAAGCACCTTTTGATGTGAATCAACCGTTTCCTGTTGCATCTCCTGATGTGAGTTCACCGTATCCTGAAGCATGTTGTGAAATGATATGGTCATTTCTTCTTCTATGTGGTGATGCACCTTGGTCATCTGCCGGCTAAGGGAAGAAAAGATGTTCCGTGTGGCACTATCCAGGAAATTTGGAAATTCTTTCAACAAGACGTCAATAGTTTCCTGATTTGCTTGGAGAGGATTTTCCTTGATAGAGTTGGAGGCGTGTAACCGATAGTGCAACAGCTTTTGGTCATGCAAGAACAAAATACCGTCTCGGTTCGCCGAAAGAAAACGCAAGATAAAATCATAGTCCAGCAGGTACTTATAACTGCCAAAGTATCCTATCCTATCATAAACGCTTCTTTTAAGAAAAAAATTAGAGGTGGTGATAAGAAAGTTGCCCTGTAAAATGGCCTGCAAAAAATCCCCGGTGTCGTAATAGATTTGTTTTAACCCTTCATACCATTCCAGCCACCAGTGCGTCTTGTCGGTAATGGGCCGGCTGTCGGCATCGACCAGCTCAATATCCGTGGCCAAAAACTCCTTACCGCTAGTCCCGGCCGCCTCGACAAGAATCTCCAACCGCCGCGGATCATAATAATCATCTGAATTGATGATGGTCACATAATTTGATTGGACCATCCGGATACCGTTGTTTATGGTCTCTGACGATCCCAAATTCTTGTCTTGTCTAAAAAACTTTACCCTGCGATCATTCAGGTACGGTCTGATCACCTCCACGGAATTATCGGTCGAGGCATCATCTAAAATAATGAGCTCTAAATCTTCGTAAGTCTGATTAAGGACGCTTTCAATAGCTTGCGCTACATATTGCTCGTGATTGTACACCGGCATAATCACACTGACGGCTAATTGTTCCACACCCATTAACTATCTCCTAAGAACATCCCGTATAGTCTGGATATCCTATTTTTGACTCTTTCCAACATGAAGGGGAACGGCAGGCCATGGCGCGCCCATGTT
>JADFYN010000140.1:2356-8554 GCA_015233055.1 Deltaproteobacteria bacterium | reverse complement strand
CCTGGCTGATGGCCAGCTCCTGGCGCTGGGCGGACAATGACTCTTTTTGGGCCATGAGTTCTTCCGCCTGTTCTTCAAGGGCGCTGGCCTGCACGCCCAACTGGGCATTGATTTTTTCGAGTTGATCCTGGCGGGATAATAACTGCCGTTCCGAGGCGGTCAGGGCTTGGGCTTGTTCACGACTTTTTTCAAGTAGTTGTCGTGTTTCGATGTTCCCCCCCAGGATCTCCATGTTCATGGCCACCACCGGGAGTAGGATGTTAAGAAAAGCTTTTTCTTCGTCACCAAATGGATTTCGCGTCCCAAGTTCCAGGACGCCCAGAACTTTCTCCCGGTGGACGACCGGGACGATCAAGACGGCCTTGATCCGCACCCGGCCCAGGCCGACAGTGGTACCGGCTGACTCTCCCACCGGAAGCAAAACTTCAATTCGCCGGCGATCAAGCGCAGCCTGACCGATCAGTCCCTGACCCAAGGCAAACCGGGTGATGGGGACGGCATCATCACAGGCATAACCTCCGGCCCGGACAAGTAAATCGAGTATGCTGTCGAAGACGTAAAGGGCCCCGTAGACCAGGCCCATGACCGGAGCCAATCGAGAGGTCAAAAAGTTTCCGAATTCTTCAAAAGTGGTACAGACCTGTAATGTCTGGGTCATCTCCGCCACTTCTGCCTTGGCTTGGGTTTCGCGCTCTTGTGTCCGGGCGACCCGTCGAAGCGCTTCCAAGGCTCGCCCGATCTGGCCTAATTCCGTGTTCAAATGCTGGAAGGGAATGTCTTCGTCCAAGCCGCCTTCTGAAAGCCCGACGATCCTATGGCTAAACAGAACCAAAGGTATGGTGATAGAACGTGTGAATATAATCGAAATTAGGGCCAGCACCAACAGGGCCCCAGCGGCATACCAGATCGACTCCCAAATTACCGCCCGGTAGGTGTCCTGGGCTTGTTGATACACGGCCCCGGCTCGATTCTCGGCAAAGTCGGATATCTGGTCAAGCGTCTCGGCCAGTTTCGGTGCCGGATTCCCGGACGCACTGTCCAATGTCCGGGCCCAGGCTTCGTCGGTATTGCCCTGACCCACCAAGACGAAATTGATGGTCCGGTATTCGATGAGTTTTCTGTAAAGCGCCTCGGATTCCTTGACCAGAGCCTGGTTGCCTGAAAACGTCTTTTTCAGGATGCCGAGTCCGGTGAACACCTTCGTATCATATTGTTTCTCCAATTCAGTTAAAGCTCGCCGTTTTTCCAGGGAATTTTCCATAATAATTTCCCGTTGCACCCGGCGTCCATAAAGTACGGCATATTTCACGTCCTTCACGGCGTTTGTGGTGGTATAGGGGTGTTCATAAAAATATTTCGTGATGTCTCTTAATTGGGCTAATGGTGTAATATTGGAAATCTCGGTCAAGATCAAGACAATCGAGACAACAAAAACAAACGCCGACATCCGCTGAAAAACCGTCAGGCGTTGAAGGAATTCAGGCAGTTTTTGGGATATCATGTCGATGCTCCTTCCCTTGCTCGATAAGTTAGCTGGAAGTCCGGTCAATGACGGCAGCCAGCCACTTATGGATGGGGGCCATGGCGGAGAAATGAGCATAGCAATAATCAAGGATGGCCGTGGAATGTAGTTCTTGAGGCAGGGAGGTTTCAAAGGCGGCGTACAAGGTGTTGTGAAGGATGAGTCCGGCCGTTTCCGGGGCCGGAGTGTAACCTTTGGGGACTTTTTTATAGTGTACGTCCCCAATATAATACGGTCCTCGGCCGGTCACTTCGGATATCGCCGCCAGCAACGATTGGCCGATCTTTTTGTCCGCCACGGACCGACGATATTCATCAAGGATGGGTTTGGAGAAAAGTTTGATGCCGGCGGCCAGCATCAACCGATCCGGCTCTAACTGGAAATAGAAGCAGCTAGATTCCATCCGCGGCCGGTTACCCTCCCAGAACACGATACCCAGATGGGTTTTGTAAGGTATCTTTTCTCTGCTGAAGCGGGTGTCACGATTAATACGAAACAGGGATTGGTTGACCTGGGGAATAGCGTTGATCTGAGGCGAGATGGCTGCCAGACGCAGACCCATGGCCGCGACGAACTGCCTGGCGGGTATCAGGCAATAACGTTCATAATCGCTTTTATGTTGGTCAAACCAGGCCTTGTTATTATTATTGGACAAATCACGGTAGAATTGAGGACACTCGGGGGGAAAGCCGTTAAAGTCGAGCCATTCTGTCATACTGGTTAGCTCCTGAATTCAATCACAGTTTAAAGGTTGTGGGTCACAACTGTTGAATATCAGGTTGCTGACTTTGAGTCAATATAATTGACATCAGGAGTTTTTATTCTGGATTGAAAACCGGTTAAGCCTGGATTAAAGGAAGGCGCGCTTCAGCCTGGAGAGATTGAAATAAGGCAATTCTGGTATTTAGTTGCAGTGCAGGTTGACTCGTGGTGGAGATGAAGGGATTCGAACCCTCGACCTCCTACATGCGAAGCAGGCGCTCTCCCAACTGAGCTACATCCCCACGAATAAGATAACCTTATGATCAGGCTGGAGAAATTGGGGTAAGAATTGGCGGCGGAGCAAAATAAGAAGATAACCGATTTAAGGACGGCTGTCAAGAAGTTTCAATACAGCATGAAAAAAATATACGCCGGGCCGGACGGGCCTTGAATGGCGCTAATGCTCTGAACTGGGACTTTTTTCCACCACGAGCTGATGGATCAAGACGAGTTCACTCACATTCTTAAGTTGCTGCTTTCCCAAAGCTAGAATCGGAAACTTATCCCGAATTCGGTGCGCGGTTTCGGGACCGATAAAGATACGGCCTTCAGTGGCCAAGGCTCCAACGCGGGCGGCGATATTGGTCACCATTCCGGAGGCTGTGTAAGACCACCTGGTTCCGGAAAAGCCCTCTAATCGGGTGGAACCTACCGAGGCCAGGCCGGAATTAATGCCGATATTGACGCTGATCGGTTTGTTGCTGCCTTTTAAATCCTGGTTGACCTTATGGACTTTATGCTGAATGGCGATTGCAGTGGCGGCCGCGTTGCAGGCGTGCCGGACAGGATCATCATCTTGAAAAATAATCATTAATCCATCGCCGGCCGTTTCATTGATATCACCCTTGTTCTGATAAATATCATCGAGAAAACTGGAGAAGTAGCGTTCAATGAGATAGTTCATCCAGTTCAATTCTACGGTTTCACTCAACGAGGTGTAGCCGGCTATATCCAGAAAGAGCACCGACACATCCCGATCTCTCTTTTCCAGGTCAGGAGATTCGGGAGCTGTTTCGATCAACCGCTTAACCGACTCGGGCACGCATTTACCCAAATGGGCTTTGATGTTTTCAAGAAGCTTGACTTTTTGGAGCGTGGCTTCCAGTTGAACATTTTTAGTTCTTAGTTCTTCGATGAGTTGCGTCAATCGGAATTCCCGGGCCTCGACCTTAACCATCATCATCCCGAACGACTCAGCCAATTCCTCGACCAGTGGCGGGTGGTCACCGGTCCGGGTGTATTCGAAAACGGCATTGGCTTGTTCATAATTGCCCTGGGATATCTCCGTGGTCAAATTGATTAAGTGCTTCAAAACGACATTTATGGCATCGTTTTCCATGGGCACCCGCTACACCGTTAACTAAGGATTAAGAAACGGCGCCCCTGTCCAGGTCAAGACAAGGGCGCCATTGGTTTCTTGGGTCAACTCATTGACCGTGGCGATATGTGGTATTTTCGGGAAAGAGAGTCGTAAGTTTCGGTCTACTCCTCTTCTTCCTCTTCATCTACAACAACCCCGTCACGTTCGTACTGAGCGTCTCGTGCGGCATGTCCGGCCGCCACTTCTTCGTCACTCCACGGCTCGACGATCAGTGACTCGGACACTAACTCCCACAGGTACATAATTTCGCAGTCAAGGTCATATTCCTTGACCAGGCTCTTCATCAACTGATCGCGGCAGTTGTGGCAGGGAGCGACAACCAGCTTAGCCCCGGAGTCTTTAATCTGCTGGGCCTTGAATCGGCCGTACCAGATGCGTTCCTTTTTGTAGGGCATGGCCCAGGCCCCACCGCCGGCGCCGCAGCAGTAGTTGTTCATTCTATCGGGATACATCTCCACGAAATTGGGACAGCATTGCTGGGTGACCCATCGTGGCTCCTCGAAATAAGCCTGGCCGAACGTATTTTGAGATTTCCGTCCATAGTTGCACGGATCGTGGTAGGTGGTTAAATGGGTGTGCTTGGTGTTGTCAACCTTGATTCGACCTTCTTTGATATAGCTCATCATCACGTCAAAAATGGAAACGACGTTGTACTTCTCGAAAACCCAAGGAAACCAATTCTGCAGACCTAACCTGGTCGCAAAGTAGGCGTGTCCTCACTCGGGGAGCAAGAGTGTTTTACACTCCAGCTCCTCCAGGTGTTTAACTATCCGTCCTACCTGAGTTTTCATGGATTCATCGTCACCGGAGAAAAGGCCCCAGTTGACGCCTTCCCATTCGGTGGAAGTGGTGGTCCAGTCTTCTTTGGCGGCGTAAAAAATCTTCCACCAGAACTTCATATCATCGGGTTCACCAAAAGGCTCTTTGGAGTTGATGGTCACCAGCATGTTGGCGCCTTTTTTGTCCACCGGGACATAAAAGCCGGGGAACCCATCATCTTCCATTTCTTTGGCTAAATCGCCCAGCAGGAACAAAAAGTCATCCTTGGGGATGCCCAGATTATTCCCTCTTTCCAGGTTCATCACCACGCCCCGATGAATGGGGTCGGGCACCTTGGCTCGTTCCCGCAGGCCACGGGCCTTTCGGAGCAGCTTAGTTAATTTTATGCCCATGGGGCAGGCGTTTTCGCAACGTGCGCATAAGGTGCAGACCCAGGGGAAACGGGAATCTATGAGTTCCTGATCCAAGCCTAAGACAGCCATCCGCACGGCTTTACGCACATCCAGGCCGTCCACCCCCGTAACGGGACAGCCGCCTGCGCAAGTTCCGCAGGTCAGGCAGGTGTCGGCCCAGTCCGGCGCCACCCCCAGCAGACGGTGCTCCCGACTTGGTTTAATCGGTTCCGTAGACATTGAGGTCCTCCTAATTAGTAAATAGTTACCGACAACAGCGCGTTGCGGTTATCCGACCGGCTTAACCCGCTGGTGCCGTGCATTTTGTTAGTGAATCAGTATTCTTTAGGCAAATTGTTAAGCTGGGCCAGGGTAAATACCGGGCCGTCTTTACATACGTATTCTGTGCCGAGGTTGCATCTTCCACAAATGCCGATTCCGCATTTCATGCGCATCTCCAAGGACATAATAATCGTCTCCGGAGTAAACCCAACTTTCTCCAAAACCGGTTGGGTGAACTTGATCATGATGGGCGGGCCGCACACGATGGCCACCGCGTTTTCGGCGCTGGGAGCCTTTTGCTCAGTGATGGCCGGCACAAAACCGACATTGTATTTCCAGGTGGGATCGTCGGCCCGGTCAACGGTGATATGCATGTGGATATCGCTGCGTTGCTCCCAGGCGGCCAGTTCATCTTTATACAAAAGCATCCCGGGTGTTCTGGCTCCATAAATGACGGTGATGTCTCCAAAGCGGGACCGATTCTCCGGTTGCAGCAAATAGACAATGGTCGACCGCAGAGTGGTAAAAGCAAACCCGCCGCCGACGATGACGATATTCTTGCCTTCCAGTTGCTTTAACGGATACCAGTTACCCAAGGGACCACGGACACCCATGATGTCGCCTACGGACATATTGTGCAGGTGGCTGGTGACTAATCCCACCTTGTTCACTGTAAATTTTAAAAACCCGGTTTCCGTGGGCGAGGAGGCGATGCCGATGGGGATTTCGCCTTTCCCGGCGATGGATAATTCAGCAAACTGTCCCGGTTCATATTTGAACGCTTGCTCATCGGCTGGGTTAAGAAAAACAAACTTGAATGTTTTCAGGTTTTTGTCTTCGGTTTCGGTGATGATTTCATCGATCCGCACCGGATAGGGTAAATACGGATTTCCCACAGGTCCACCTCCTCTCTAAGCCTTAGTCCCGGCGCTGGTCTGATATTCATTCATCAGGGTGATGACGTTTCTGATATCGATATTGACCGGGCACGCCTGGACGCACCGACCGCAACCGACACAGGCCGGCCCATCGCCATACTTGTCGATGTAGTATTTGAGCTTGTGCATGAACCGCTGACG
>JADFYN010000140.1:673-2193 GCA_015233055.1 Deltaproteobacteria bacterium | reverse complement strand
ATGCAGGCAAATTGAACCCGCTCCCAGAACCGGGCGTTGAACAGCTCCATCATGTTCTTATCTTTAAGTTTCGCTGTTTCCAACTTGGGCAAGGACTGTTCGGCTTTGGTCTTGATTTCGGTCGCAGTCTTTTCATCGGCCGCCGAAGCCGCATTTGTTCCATTGGCCTGTTTCAAGAGCTGGTCACCCTTTGGGGTTAGACTCTTGGCCAAGTAAGCCTCAGGCAGTTCGGTTAGCAATACATCCAAACCGGTTTCGTCAAAAGGCCCGCTGCCCATGGAAGTACAAAAACAGGTCGAGCAGGGATGCTCACACCCCAGTCCGATCAGGGTCGTCGTCTCCCGGCGTTTAACCCACCAGGGATCCTGATATTGGGGGTTATCCATATTAACGTCAACCAGGGTCACCGCCTTGGCGTCACAGGGGCGCAGGCCAAACACCACCCGGTTGGGATATTCCTTCGGTGTTTCCTTGATAATTCCGGCGTCAGCGTCTTCTTTGTCCAGGGAATAACCGAACATCCGTTCGGATTGGGGAAAGAACACGGACTTGATGGACAGCCGGGTGTTGGAATAGGGCAGGGCCAGATCTTCAACTTTGTTTACCGGGCCGAACGCGATCATATCTCCCTGGTGAATCGGCCCCAGCACCTGGTAGCCGGACTTAAGTGAGGCCAGGAAGTCATTCAACTTGCTCTTGGCTATGATTACTGATGTCATGGTGCACCTTTCGGTCACAATTTGTGCATAGGGTTGAGTCTATTTGATGAAGCCACCCGGATCATCAGGTCGATAGACGTCAAGCGGAGGCCGGACGTCCGGCACCATTCCAGGTTCGAACCCATAGAGATCTTCCACGTCTTTGTTCAGCTTTTTGGTCAGCAATCGCACCGGGATGTTCACCGGACAGGCCCGCTCACAGGCTCCGCAATCCGTACATCGGCCGGCACAATGATATGCCCTTAAGAAATGGAAAGTGCGGACGTCAGTGGGGTCGATACTCTTTCCCACCCATTGGGGACGGGCTTCATCCACAAAACAGGTGGGGCAGTAACATAGCGGGCAGGCATTCCGGCAGGCATAACACCTGATGCACGGCGCCAGCATCTTGTCAAAAAAGGCCCACTTATCGTCGGGAGACATGGCCTCGATTTTTTTCACATCGGCATAACGATCATCAAGCTTCTGCTCTTCCACCTTTTCGGCCACCAACTCGTCATAGACAACTGGATTGCGGTGGATACAGGTGGCGCAATTGTTTTGCAGATACTCTTTTCTGTCCAATTTTCGTTCAAGTCCGGGGCCGGTCACCACGATTTCGGAGTCGTTGACCACGACCTTGGTGGGTTCTTGATCGCCTAGAGCAGCCAGTATTCTTGATCGGTCAATCATCCCATGGCAGGGCACGCCGATAATATACAGTTGCTCCCGTTTAATCTGGTTTTCGACGATGTGGGTTACGATGTTCCGGGAATCACATCCCTTGGCCACGATGCCGATGCGATCCGGGCGTTTCGTCAA
>JADFYN010000140.1:0-598 GCA_015233055.1 Deltaproteobacteria bacterium | reverse complement strand
GGTTCGCTCATCATCGGAACACTGCCTTGACGAAACCCGATGACCACGTCTACTTTGTTCTCAGAGAGCAAGCGGCGGGCGATATCTCTTATTTTGTCAACATATTCCAACATTTATGCTACCTCCGCCTTTTCCTTGATAAAATGTTTGGCCGGGCCCAAGGCCTTGACTTCTTCGGCGACGGTGTTGGCCACTTCTACGAACTTGGTTGATTCGGCTGAAGAAATCCAGGAGAATTGCAATCTTCCCGGCTCCAGACCCATATACTCCAGCAGACCTTTCATCATGGCAAATTTTCTTCGGGCATAGTAATTGCCACTCAAATAGTGGCAGTCTCCCGGATGTCAACCAGATACCCAGATGCCATCCACCCCGCGTCTAAAAGCCGCCAGGATAAATTTTGGACTGATCCGGCCCGAACATGGGACCCGGATAACACGGTGAGCCGGTGTATGCTGCATCCTTCCGATGCCGGCCAAATCTGCGGCCCCGTAGGAGCACCAGTTGCACAAAAAGGCGGTGATTTTGGGTTCCCACTCGCTCATTACTTAAATCTCCTTTGTCAATCAACCTATCAGCATGTCTTAGGCTGTGATGA
>JADFYN010000013.1 GCA_015233055.1 Deltaproteobacteria bacterium | reverse complement strand
ATTCGTCTCGGAAAGAACAAAAAACGCACATTATTAACCTGCTATCAACGGACTTTATCAGAAGCCGGGTCGACGTAATCCTTATCGGCAATCCTGGCGTCGGTAAAACCTTTCTGGCAAAATGCCTGGCCTATGCCGCATTAAACGCCAATATCAAGGTCCTATTTACCACTGCCATTGATATGATTAATCATCTTATCGCCGCTGAGGCAGATCGATCCCTTCTGAAAAAGCTCCACTATTACCAATCTCCGGACCTCCTGGTCTGTGACGAATTAGGTTATCTCTCTCTTGGTCAACAGGGTTCACACCTCTTCTTCCAGGTAATCAGCCAGAGGCATCAACAAAAGTCCACCTTGGTGACGACAAACTTGCCTTTCGCAGACTGGGGAAACGTGTTCGACTCAACCACTGTGGCCACTGCGATCGCCGACCGGCTCGTGCATAACTCGGAAGTCCTAATCTTCGGAGGATCAAGTTATAGAAAAAGAGAAAAATAGATCTATCTTAATAAAATAACAAGGATTTTTTCCTAAACGAAAAAGTCCTTTACGAATAGCTGCCTTAAAAAATAAGAGCGGTAATCTAGAGGTGCGCCCTCGCCCCCCTGTGGTATACTTTTAAACCGGCGATTTTGGCATACTTCCTGACCGGCGGTAACACCCAACGACTCTCGTTATCCGGAGCAATGGAACCTGGCCAAGATTCAGGCCGCACAAGCTTGGGATGTAGAGACCGGTAAAAGCACAGTGACCGTCGCGGTCGTCGATACCGGCATGGATTACAACCATCCTGACTTAAAGGACAACGTCTGGCATAATCCAGGAGAAATTCCTGGTAACGGGATCGATGACGACGGCAATGGCTATGTCGATGATGTGATCGGTTGGGATTTTGTCGATGCCCAGGACTGCGCAGGGAACGAAGATTGCGGCCCCCCGGATAACGACCCCATGGACGGGCACGGGCACGGGACCCATGTGTCCGGAATTATCGGAGCTGTGGCCAACAATGGCCAGGGTGTCGCCGGAGTTGGTTGGGGTAATCGGTTAATGGCCGTTAGGGCCGGGTATAGAGTGCCTTCCGGAGCCGGTGCCCTAAAGAACGACAACGCCGCCCAGGCTATAGTCTATGCAGCGCAAAATGGAGCTAAAGTCATTAACTTGAGTTGGGGGCAATCCGAGCCGTCCAACCTGATCAAAGATGCCATCCAATTCGCCGCCGATAAAGACGCCTTGATCTGCGCCGCGGCCGGCAACGCCGGGTCTAGTACGCCAATTTATCCAGCAGGTTTTAACCATCCAGCCGTGTTGGCTGTGGGTGCGACAGACGACCAGGACGGACGGGCCGTTTTTTCTAATTATGGCCAATGGGTCCATGTCTCCGCACCCGGGGTGCAAATTTTGAGCACCTACCTCAACGGTGACTATATCAAGATGAGCGGGACATCAATGGCGACGCCCCATGTGGCGGGGTTGGCCGGTTTACTTTTCGCCCACTACCCAGGCATTAGCGCCCTAGAAGTGAAAGGCCGGATAATGCGGTCCGCCGATGTTATCCCAGGCCTTAAAGGAAAGAACATAACCTCGGGAAGAATCAATCTTTACACCGCGTTAACTGCTAATTACACCTCACCGCACCTTTTTGCCATAAACCCGGCTTCCGGTCACGTCGGCGAAACCGTCACCATCATTGGAGACGGCTTTGGAAAAGAACAGGCTGCTGGATATGTAACTTTTTCACCAGGCATCAAGGCGGAGGTGGTCTCCTGGAGCCTCACAGAGATAAAATGCAAAATTCCTTCTACCGCAGCCTCTGGACCGGTTTCGGTTATGACCTCAGCCGGCGCCGGTAACGGGGTAGATTTCACCTTATTAACCTCTTTTTATACCGAGAGCCTTGTTCCAAATGGATTCCTCAATAAAGGAACAGCGCAAGGCTGGCGGGCCGACGATAAAAGTTGGAGCTACAACTTACCATTTCCATTTCAGTTTTTCGGCAAAATCTTTAATCAGGTCCAGGTCTGTTCAAATGGTTATCTTGATTTCGCAAACGGTAACTATCTTACAAAAAATTCAGATGAAATGCTTAAATCAAGAATGATTGTCGCCCCGTTATGGGGTGACTTGATAACAAATGGCTCTGCCCAGCCGAATGAGGACATTTACATTCATCAGCCGTCCTCTGATTCCATCTGCTTTCGTTGGGCAGGTGAATATTATCAAACGGGAGGCCAGGTCAATTTTGAAGTAATTTTGTACCAGGATGGGCGGATTAAGTTCAACTATGGCTCCGGAAATAACAGTCTGCCCCCCACCATAGGAATATCCGGAGGTGACGGCCTAAGCTATCAATTGTCTGCCTATAATAATGTCGCCGAACTTGGCGGGGTGCAGTCGGCCCTGCTCACTCCTATTCAATATTCCTTCACTATCAATCTAGATAAAGGTTGGAATCTCATCTCACTGCCGCTGGTGTCTGAGACAAGCCAAATCGCCCAAATAATAAAAGGGCAAGAAGATAAGATTGAGTCCATTTGGTCGGTCCAGAACGGCAAGTGGTTGGCCTACTCTCCGCAAACTCCTTTGCTCAGCGATTTGGAAAAGATGGAGGTTGGATATGGTTATTGGATTGCAGCAAAGCAGGCAGATACTACCATTCAAATTCAGGGGTATCCAACGATTCAGACGAATAGCCTAGAGTCCGGGTGGAACTTGGCCGGGTATTATCAGTTGCAGAGCAGAGCCACCGCAGACGCCCTGACATATATTGATGGAAAATATAGCTCAGTTTGGTCGTTTGAACATGGAAAATGGAAAAATTTCGACCCCAATGATCCCAACTTGAGTGACTTGGATAACCTGGCCCCAGGGTTGGGGTTTTGGATTAAGCTAAACTAACCATAACGGCAACCTGGTCAATACCTATCTGGTCAAAGTGACGCCGGGCACAGAGGCGTCAAGCTGCGCTTCGTTTAAGAAATCACCGGACGTAAGTTACGCCGAGCCTAATTATCTTTTATGGTTGTTTTAACAACTAAATTATAAATTTAACTACAACAGGAAAGGAGCAAGCTTTGAACAAACACTTAACATACAGGCCAAAGTATTTATCATTGTTTATTATGTTTGCCTTCTTGATTTTCCTCTTCCCAGCCGTTTCGAATGCGACTCAACCATCCATACCAATTAAACGCAACATTAACTTCAATGAGTCGGACAAAACAATTACGATCGATTTTCTGGTCGAACCATCGCCTGATTTTGGTGTTGTGAAAATAAAAATAGACGTCGAAACACAGGGAACAGTTCTAGTTGGCTCCGCCTCTGTTCCACAAGGCATTACGGTGGTTAAGAATCAAAGGTATGTTTACAAATTTCCAGCATCGTTCTCGGGGATTGGCCAAGGGGAGGTGACGTTCACCCTATCATGCATGGATAAAGACGACAAGGTCGTTTTTGCGCCGCGCCTTTTCTATTTTTTTATAAATGATAAAGATGGGTTAACATCCTCACCCAGCAGCACTACTCATGCCCGGGAAAACCAGCTTAACAACCTACTCTCCCGGAAAATAATCTCTCCTGAGGAGTTCCAAAAGCAATATAAAAAATTGACAAGTTATGAAGTAGCCCCGGATCATACCCCGCGCCCCTATGAATATACCCCTGAGAACATCAAAATGGACCGGATCATGGGCCGATTAGATGCAAATCCTAAAAATAGCCGGTCCTCCACAAGTGACGTGAGGGGAACATGCCGATATGCTACTTCGGCAACTGCCTTCAGACCGATTCGGTATGCTGTCGTAGAAATTTATGATACAACCGGGACTACTCCGGTACTGTTGGGCACAACTTCCACAGACGATGCAGGAAATTACGGCTATTTCGCCACCGAAGGGTTGCCTGCCAGTATAGTCGCACGAGTTCTGGCCACACATGACAGTATAGGTTCAAGTCAAGGAACAGAGGTCACTCCTCCAGACAACGATACCCTCTATGAATTACAATCTCCCATAACATCCGCAGGCGGGACATCCGTCACCATTAACTTAGATGGTGCCTTTAACACAGCGGAAAATCTTGCTTTTGCCATTCAAGACTGCACGATTACGGCTTATGCTTACTATAAGAGCATCATCGCGCGCTCCGAGGTAGGCAAAAGCACCATGCCGGATAAACTTAGAATTAGGTTTCCAGGTCCTAATCCAAACGGGTCATATTATTCAAAAACAAATAACTATATTGTTATCGGCGCAGGCCATGCTAAATCTTGGGATGTAATTTGCCATGAATACGGGCATTATATACAAAATATCAACGGCATAAACGCTAGTCGGGGCAATGACCACTACATAAGACAAAACATGACTGGATGGAAACAAAACGATAATCATGTCCTTACGAAAGACGAAGCATTAAAGTTGGCCTATGCCGAAGGATGGCCTACATATATGGGGACAATTCTACAAATTTCAATGGGGGCAGACAAATTTGGCCTGCCTGAAGTTGGGGACACCAAATATTGGGACCCGGCCAATGGGTTTGGCTATGATTTGGAAAATAATTCCAATTATGCGCGCGGCGTAGGTGAAGATAATGAACTCAGTGTACAGAGGGTGCTGTGGGATCTTCATGATGCGCCACTTGACGAGCATGATGAGGTTCAATTTGGTGCTGATGCAATGTGGAGACTATTCGTGGATACCAAACCCCTGACTCTGCCGGATTTTTGGGCGCAACTGAAAAATACACAGCCGCCTAGGCTTTATCCTGATGAAACTGTTGCCGAATGGTCGATTAGGTATGGCGGAATATTCGCAGATCATAATATTGGCCCCCAACCTCTAGAGCCGGCCAATCACGCACCGTTTGCAGACTCGCCCCCGACATTTAAGTGGCTGACCAAAGGAGCAAATGAATTTCCAGCCTCCGAAGTTCCAGCCGCTAGTTACCGGTATGATCAATTCATACTGGAATTTTGGAACAAGGATTATACCACCATGATTGGTTCTATATCCAAGTCCACTACGGATGATCAACAAACCACGTGCAGTGTAACGCCGGATGCTACACTATGGTCAAAGATTCTAGCCGAGAAGGCTCCGGTCCACTGGGTGGTGAAAGGCCGCAACTCCAGACCTCCTGTCAATGACTATATATATGGATTTTCTAGTACACTGTCCGGCGTGAATCTGGCCCTGGTAATTGATGACACGGGCAGTATGAGCGACGATATCGACAATGTCAAAGCCGGCATGATTAGATTTATTGATTTGCTTAAATTAGTTCCTAAATATAAACCGGTTGTTCAACTAATTACATTTAAAGACTTTGTAACTCAGCGGCTGGTCACCGATGACTTGGATGCCATGAAGACGGCCATTAACGGATTATACGCCGCTGGCGGTGGTGATTGCCCCGAAGCTTCAGCCGAGGCACTGTTGGTGGCGGCGAAAAATATGACCCCAAGCAGTTACAGCGTCACCGGGTTAAACGGCACCATATACCTGGCCACGGACGCTTCCCCACATTCGGGCTGGAATATCGGCGCAGTCAGAGATTCTTTGGCAGCAAAAGGGATAAGGGTCGTCACCACACTGACTGGCGATTGTCTCGGTAGTACGGGTACGCCCTCACAGTTTGACAGAATATCAGATAACCATGACCCCCATTGGGCGCCCTCGGATATTCCGGACAGCACATTTAATGATACGATAGGTACCGGGACGCCCCTCTCATCTAAAACATCCCTGGGCGATATCAGTTATGGCACCGGTGGCGTATTAATGTCCTTTGCCAAGGGTGACACCTCCGGCGCCGTTAGCAGTTCGATAAGCAACGTCTTAGTCAGTTCTGTGACTCCCGGCATAGTTAAAATAACGCCTTCAAGTTTCTATAAAAACTCCACCTTCGATGTGATGATTTACGGAAACAATACCAACTTTTCACCCACCAGCAAAGTAGGCTTCTGGCGGGAGGACCCTACGACATATGCCTTGACAACTGACAAGAACGTGACCGTAACTAGCGTAAAACAGATTAGTCCTACGCAACTCTTGGCCAATGTTACGACCACGGCAGATTTAGCCTCAGGGACTATTTCAGTGACCGTAGAAACTCCACTCACTTCTGACACAACTGAAAAGGCAGAGGGCCGGGGTTCGTCAACTGTTGCGCCCCCCCCATCGATTCCTTCAATTCTGTCCATGAACCCAGACCATGCGGCGCTTGGAAAGACACTGTCTGTAACCATAGTCACTATGAATATGGATCTAACCAAGAGCTTAGACGTTCAGTTTGATAGTTACGTTAAAGCCTCCAACATCGCTGTATCCGGCAAAGCGATAACCGCAACTCTAACCGTGGATAGTTCCACTGAGGCCTTGGGAAGCAAGACTTTAACTGTGGTTTCCGGGGGTACCTCCTACAGTATGGCAAATGCACTGCTAGTTGTATCCGGAGTAGATCCAACAACTCCCGCCTTCGATTCCATCAACCCCAATAAAGGTCTAATAGGCGACACGATCAACGTAGTAATAACCGGAAAAAACACCAATTTTACTGCTTCTTCCACTGTAGCCTTCAGCGGAGGCAGTATAGTCGTTAATTCGGTCACGGCAAATTCGGATACCCAGTTGACCGCCAACATTACCATTCCGGCAACTGCAGCCCCACGCTTTGTTGACGTGGTTGTTACTACTGGAACTCAGACCTTAACCAGCCTGAATGCGTTTGAGATTGCCAGTTCCAGCATTATCTCGATGAATATTGGCTGGAACCTTGTTTCTCTGTGCCGACAACCGGCTGATACCACGCTCGCCACCGTGGTCGCTCCCATTGCCGGAAAATTTGTGTCAATCTGGACCTCGGTAGGCGGCGCCTGGAAAATGTATGACCCGGCCAACCCCGGCTTTAGCGATTTGACAACTATCGAGTCTGGTAAAGGATACTGGTTCAACATGACGCAAGGAGGTGTTCTGTCCGTATCAGGCAATGCTGCTTCTAAATCAGTAAGCTTGACTAAAGGATGGAACCTGGTTGGGTACAGCTCGTGCTCATCTCTATCAATAGATCAGGCTCTGGCTTCGATTTCCGGAACGTACCAATCTGTTTGGTCATATGTCAACAACGCGTGGAAATATTATGACCCGTCCAGTCCGGGCTTTAGCGATCTCACAAGCATGTCTCCAGGTTATGGGTATTGGATAAATGCAACCGCGGCCTGCACCTGGACTTTACCCTAGTTTTATCAACCGAAGAATCAGAGAGGAGCACAGGTCGTCCTTGCTTATCTATGATTGTGTTTTATTCAACCCAGACTGAAAGGAATCGCTGCATGAAAAGAAATAGCATCATTCTCATCTCCGTTCTTGTTACAGTGTTTTTTTGTGGTATCGGAAGCGCTCCGGCCGGGCTACTGACTCCGCCCCAGCCATATAGGATTGGCGGAACAGTCACCCTTGACGGCACTGCACTGACCCAGGCCACCGCCACAGGACTGACCATAACCGTGACCAAGAGTGATGGCACAGTCTACACCGATGTCAATAACAACCATCCAACAACCAGCACTTTAAACGCTTCTAATTGGTATATTATCGATGTGCCCTTGTTTGATGCGTCCTCTCAGCCTCAAGGAGCCAATACCGGCGACACCGCCAAAATAACGGTGACTAAGAGCGGCGTCACTTACACCGTGACCACGCCGCCAAGCGCGCAATTCACGGTCGGTATTTCAGGAGTCACCTTTCAACTGAATATAGTCGGGGTGTCTGCTGCGACGCCGACTCCCACTCCGGTACCACCCACGCCGACTCCGACTCCGGTACCACCAACGCCGACTCCGACTCCGGCGCCAACCCTGTACACCTTGACAGTGGTCAATTCTCCCGCTAATGGCGGAACCGTGTCAGGGAGCGGCATTAGTTGCCCCGGCACATGCTCCAAACAATACGCGGCAGGTACTTCAGTATCGTTAACCGCTGCCGGAACAGCCGGATATGTATTCAAATCCTGGACGTTGCCTTCAGGAACGTCAACGTCCAATCCGCTGGTCCTGACAGTCAACTCTGATCAAGCCGTAACAGCGGTTTTCATTGTCAATCCGTCTATTCCCACCCTAAACGAATGGGGCATGATCATCTTCGGCCTATTGGCTGTTACTGCCGGCTTTTATCTCCGCCGCCGCCAACGATGGGGAGCATAACGGCTCAAATATGAAGGCTGATTAACGATTGCAGAATCACCCGGCCCTGTGGTTCATTATGACCACGGGGCCTTTTGTTCGGGTGGAGGTGACCAGGTGAGGCTGCGGCCATTTTCCCTGTTGGCAGCCTGGTTATCTTGACTTGGGAATCAGGTAAGGCTAAATCATAGTAAAACGGTATAGCACGAACAATCTCAGGATAAAGAGGGTAACCTAGTTGAGCGGAGGCCAACCATAACCATGCTCTCGTAATGCCATTGACTCAGGGGACTGAGGATATCGTTGGTATTACCCCAGTATGTGCCAGGGCCAGCGTATTTGACCATCCCCTGGGCAAGATGAATTGACCATTTTTGATTCTCGCCATTCCGTTGATTAGCCCATTCTGATGCCTTACTTCCACAAACTTATTCTTCCTTTAACCATCGCAGATCCTCCAACCTATCCCCTTTCCCCGCTGGCTACCTGGCTTCAGCATTTAGCATCCTCCAGACGATCAGATGAGCGATTTGATTATCCCGGCAAATCACACCTGGGCCATCGCCTGGCCATGATGTAAGCCTGACCAAACCCGACACAACTCCCCAAGATTTCCTTCGACGGCAGCATCAAATTCTCTACTCCCGGTGCACCAGCCAAAAAATCCCGCACCTCAGTTCCGCGGCCGGAATAGTGCCCCCATATCTTTGTCCGAGTTTAATCATACCCCAGGCGCCTCCGCCGTGTGGAATAATGTAACCGCTATTATTAGTGACGGGCATTAAATTCCCTATCGGGCATTTTTATGAATAATGTAACCTATAATAAGTAGATGTACGGCATTCATTTTGCCTGCAGAAGAACTAAAAATCAAGAGGAGGATACATGAACAAAGAGATTTCAGATTTTATGACGATTGGTGAGGCGGCTAGAAGAACCGGAGTCACAACCCAACAACTTAGGTTTTGGCATGATCGCAATTATCTGCCGAATAATCCCAGAGTTGTGTGTGGAGAGCGTACTTTTAGACAATTTACCGAGGATGACCTTGAATTGATCAAGGCCATAAAAGACTTTTTAGACGCCGGGCTTAAACTACCGGTAGCAGCTAAAATGGCTCAAGACAGCCTAATAAAAAAAGGAGAAGCAACCTATGAAGATTAAACAAGTGACTAAGACTGTTAAGAAAATCACTGCAATCTGTCCTCTCAAGGACGAACAATGCTTAAACGAAGGGTGTGCGCTGTACAATGACAGGGCCACCCAGTGCGCCATTCAGTTGTTGGCTTATAACGCCTACCGCTTGTGCGTCACATTAGAGGCATCTTTGTGTCAAGAACAGGAGCAACCAAAGGCATAGTAGCATGGGGGCTGTCTCATGCTAGAGCGGCCCCTTACCATTCACGAAAGACATCATTTTTTGATAAATTTTAAAGAAATAGGAGAGTAAAACCATGATAAAAAAATCATACATCAATAATATCCCACAAGAACTAAAGGACCAGCCCTATTGGGTGGCTTGGAGAAGTGCCGACCGGGGCAACGGGAAGATCGGCAAAATTCCGATCAATCCCGCCACCGGTATAACCGCCAAAACGAACGACCCGAGCACATGGGGCACCTTTGACGAAGCCTTAGCCTGTTGCCAGGCCTACGGCCTGGATGGTATCGGTTTTGTTTTTGCCGCAACCAATACATTCGTTGGGATAGACTTTGATGATTGCCGGGACCCGGCCACGGGAGAAATTGCACCCTGGGCGTTAGAGATCATCAAAGACACTGATAGTTACACGGAAATATCCCCGTCGGGAGAAGGCCTCCATATTTTTGCTAAAGGCAAACTCCCCGGTGCCGGGAAGAACAAAGGTAGCATTGAAATCTACGACTCCGGACGTTTCTTTACGGTTACGGGAAATATCCTACCGGGTACACCGACATTGATCAATAACCGGCCAGAGCAGGTTAACCGACTCTACCTGCAGATATGCAACGTTCCTTCTGGCAACACCATAACCCAAGGCTTGGACAAAGATGATAGCCACCCACCTATAAAGAAGTCAGATAATTCCACCACCGATGAGAAGTTTAACCGCCTATGGAGTGGAGATCACTCAGCATATCCTTCTCAGAGTGAAGCAGATTTGGCCCTCTGTCGGATGCTGGCCAACAGATTTAACAATGATCCTATCCGAATCGACCAGTCGTTCCGTCAATCCGGCCTATACGGGGATAAATGGGATAGACCCAGCGGCGGCGGGAGAACCTACGGTCAGAAAACCATAGACCTATGCTTAAATGGATCCAGAGATACTGGTCCCAGCGCCTCTATTGAGAAGTCATTTCCTAACACCAGTGCTCCGGCTACTCAAGTTAACCAGGCCCTGGACTTTAAGTTGACCGATCTCGGTAACGCCGAACGATTGGTGGCCCTGCATGGGGATGACCTACGTTATTGCGGTGCTTGGAGGAAATGGTTGGTCTGGGACGGGAATCGCTGGACCTTGGACAACGATAAAGCGGTCATGAGGAAAGCTCAGCAGTCTATCCGGCATATTTATGTTGAAGCGGCTGAAATAACCGACCTGGATGAGAAGAAGAAGGTCTTACATCACGCCATGAAATCGGAGTCCGAACGGGCCATAAATGCCTCGGTCAACTTGGCAAGTGTTAACCAAAAGGTCCAGGTATCAACAGACTCTTTGGACACGAATCCCTGGTTATTGGCCTGTTTAAATGGAACCATTGATCTACACTCCGAGCAGTTGTTGCCACCCCAAAGGGATCATCTGATTACCCAATTAGCTCCGGTAGCCTTCGATCCAGATGCTCTCTGTGATCTTTGGTTGGGTTTCTTGGCCAAGATCATGAATGGGAATAAGGAGTTAATCAGCTTTTTACAAAGGGCTGTCGGCTATGCTTTGACTGGTGACACCGGTGAGCAATGTTTGTTTATACTGTACGGCTCCGGCTGCAACGGTAAATCAACCTTTTTACAGACCATCAATCAGATGTTGGGTGATTATGCCAAACAAACTCCGACGGAAACTTTACTGGTCAAGCAAAGGGGGGCCATCCCTAATGATGTGGCCAGGCTGAAGGGGTCAAGATTTGTTACCGCTTCTGAAGCGGAAGAGGGTCAGCAACTAGCAGAGAGCCTGATTAAGCAAATGACCGGAGGCGACAAGATTTCAGCCAGATTCTTTCACCAGGAGTTCTTTGATTTTCAGCCGACCCACAAAATATTCCTGGGGACTAATCATCGGCCCATCATTAAAGGTACAGACCATGCCATTTGGCGTCGAATTCGGCTGATTCCATTTGAGGTGACCATTCCTGAGGCAGAAATCGACCGATCTTTGCCCGAGAAACTAAAGGAAGAATTGCCAGGTATTCTGGCCTGGGCGGTTCGAGGCTGCATATCATGGCAGAAGGATGGCCTGGGCGTGCCGGAAGAAGTCAAAACTGCTACGAGTGATTACCAGGATGATATGGATACGGTAGCCCAGTTCATAGACGATTGTTGCACCATTGATCCTGAAGAAAAAGAGAGGAAAGCTGACATCTACAAAGCATACCTGGATTGGTCTGAAAAAACGGGCAATAGGGCTCTCGTACAGCCCAAGTTCAGCCAGAGGCTAACCGCCAAGGGAATGCAATCGATTAGATTTGGAAAAAATCGAGACCATTATTGGCAAGGGCTGGCCTTAAATAGTAATCTTTAGTCCCCGCCTAATGCCTTAGGTCAGGGTGGATGGGGGGAAGCCTGGCATAGCTCGAAGCTCAACCTCATGTCGGGTAAGTTATTGTTCCCCCAACACCCCCCTTTCTAAGGTGGGTGGCTGGGGAGAGAGTTACGGTTTTAGTAGAGGCGGATGGCGGATGGCCGCGGATACCGGATTACACTTTATTCTTATATAATAGTATATATATAGTAAATAAGTTAAAATTCGAGTCCGCCAACACCCGCAAGTCCGCTTCGAGTTCTTAGGGTACGAATCCTATCGAATTTTTAAAAATCGTAGGTTTAAACCGGTTTTGGTTAACTCGAGTAAAGCTCCGGATAATTCGAGTTACACCAGGAAAAGAGGATAAACCTCTTTTGCCTGGTTCAATACCGCAGCAACATCTCTTCCCCCCCCACCCCCTGTGCAGGAGCAAGGGGCAGGATAGGATTAGAGGGATCATCCCGGACCCAAAGGAGCAGGGAGAGCTAAGACAACGTGTTGGATTTTATCTAAATCAAAAATTAACGAGGGTATGTCAACTATATTAATATACTGGAACAACTTCAATATTCCTGAGACTGGTATACCCGAACCGGTCCCAGAACCAATGACCCGACCGAGGCACCTTACCCTGCAACTTTTGATATTTATTCAGATCCAGGATGAACACCATGAATCAGTTACCGACATGGTTCAGAGAGGGGCAATTGGTCTTGCTGTAACTCGTGAGAAAACCATTGCGTGCTGCTTAGATGTTCCTGAACCTGGTGAGCATATTCAACCCGGGCCACAAGAGCCGCCAACGGTTGCTGGAACTGAGGTTAATCAGGTGATGGCCCAAATCAAATCAAAGTTGAACACCAGGATCAAATTCAGTCAAATCAAAGGGCAACTCCTAATATGGATGCAGGCCAAAAAAACAGAAGGGTTTTCTTATGAGGACATCACCCGGATGTTAAACAGTGCCGGTGTCCCAACTGCAAGGACCGGCAATTGGTGCAGATCAACCGTTAAGACCATGATGGACTGAATGGATACAAAGAAAGCCGAGACTCAGGCCGGATAACGGAAGTTAAGACCGTGGAACTGAAAACCATGCCATAATTGAGCTGGTGGACACGGAGATGGCCAGGATCAAGCATCTATAGGGCACCGGGACTCAATGTGATAATTTCAAGGAAGACATTCGAGCTTGGGTTCAGGACACCCATTTATCGGAAAATTCTTACCTAACCCTGGCCGACATGATAAATGAAGCTGGAATACTTACAAGGTCGGGTATAAAGTGTTCCCGGCATGCCCGAGTTAATGCGACCAGGTCATCATGATACATTATACGGTTAATCCCATGAAGCCTGTTTCAGACCCAAAAAGTCGCCTCTGATGTGCTTGACTTCAATGTCTTCTTATGGTATGATGCACCGAAAATAAGATCTAAATGTTGATCTCCACCTTAAACATTTATTGGAAAGGAGAAATTAATCTAAGGATTACAGTAAATCTTCTCACTGTTATGCGTACCACACCACGAACCAACCCTTGCTCTATCCTTTCATCTTAGAGCCGCTCAGTTCTATTCGTAGAACTGGTTCGTCAAGAACCCGGCATAGCAGTGTCTCGGTCAGGCTAAGCTATTACCTCTTTATGCAACCTGAGGGGTGGACTGTTGCCTGTAAGAGGCATTCTGCGTGGGGACAAGACTGCTCGGCTCTGTCTACACATCGAATATCCAAATTGAGTGGTCCTACCCATTGGGAAACTTTCTACCTAAGTAGACCGTAGGAGAAATCCCCCAACCCGGCTTCTTGACGGGGTTCGTCACCTTACACCTTTATTGCCGTTACTGGTTATGTGACCGGTAACTTGAGGTGCATAGATGAAGAATCTTATGGATGAACTGGGAGTTATTTATACGGCCAAACAAGCTGCAGCCTACTTAGGTGTTGATACGAGGTTCGTTATCAAGTATTATCTTGTGTTAGGTAGAATACGCTTGGGGCGTAAATACTTCTTTCCAGAAAGGAGTTTAATAAATGCCCTACAAGCGTGGAAAACATTGGATGGGTCAGATCCGGATCAACGGGATCAAAAAAGAGAAGAAGTTTTCATCAAAAACGGAAGCGATAACCTGGGAGGTAAACACAAAAAAGGATTTGCTGTCCCCAGCCCCGGTGATGACAAAAGAGACCACAACGAAAACAGACACGGTCTCCTTGATTGAGTGGGCTAACAAATACTTGGATTTTGCCAAATCCAAGTTCTGTCAAAAGACATTTAATGAAAAGAAGCTTGTTTTTAAACTATTCTTCCAGATCATTGATCCAGGAGCTTCACCTGGTGACCTTACTCCTGCGGACGTTTTAAAATATATCCAGAAGCAATTCCAGGATAGATCGGGAAACGCAGCGAATAAGGGGCGGAAAAATTTAATCGCTGCTTGGAATTGGGGGATGAAGTACCTGAAGCCTCCCCTGCCAGGACCTAATCCTTGCTATGTTGAACGTTTTCCTGAAATCCGGCACAACCGGTATATACCTCCAGAATCTGACTTTTGGAAGGTATACGACGTGGCTGAAGGACAAAACAGGATAATGCTCTTAACCTATCTCCACACGGCTGCTAGAAAGTCAGAAGTATTCCGGGTCAGATGGGAAGATGTGGACTTCAGCGGTCAGATGGTGCGGATATTCACAAGAAAACGTTTGCACGGCAGTTGGGAAGCCGATTGGCTGCCCATGACTGAAGAACTCTTTGATGCCCTACTGACTCATCGCCAGACATCAAAAAACGAATGGGTATTCTCGGACCCGGAGACTGGAGAAGCGTATAAATGTCGAAGGACCTGGATGAATTCCCTGTGTAAAAGAGCAGGGGTAAAACCATTCGGAGTTCATGCCATCAGACATCTTACGGCAAGCATACTAGCCCAAAACGGAATACCGATGGTTGTAATTCAGGCTATCCTACGGCACCATAATCTATCTACCACAGAAAGGTATCTGCATAGGATAACTGACTTTAGACCTGCTTTGAAAGTTCTTTCGAGGACAAAAACAAGAATCCCGCCTGGGGTGTCGTTCCCATCCCAGCCGGGAACGGGGTTACGGGTCGTAAAATAGTATCTTTCTCGAAGCTCAAAAAAAAGCCGTCTGAAAAGCCGTCAGACCTTTAGCGAGGTTTGTAACTAGTGGTAGTCCCAACGGGAATCGAACCCGTGTCTACGGCGTGAGAGGCCGTTATCCTAACCGCTAGACGATGGGACCAGGGTGAGGCAGAAGTTTGGCTGGGTTTTCTATGGAGGCGGAGGCCGGAAAAAGTCCCCCTTTGTCATAAAAAAATATTTATAGACCATGGACGAGCCGATGTCAAGATGTTTTTCAAGGCACCCAGGGTATACGCACAATTTTTTGAGGGGCGATATCCTCTAGCTTAAACTGGGCCTTTAGTATTTTGGAAGTTCCTGGAGTTACCCAACCCAACTTAAATATTGCCCATCTTTCGCGAGATCATCCTTGATTTTTGCCTGGGGCAATGATTGAATAGGTTGGCCTAAACGCCGGGGTTCGGATTTGACCGAGAAACTGCTTTAACTCTGGAGGGTAACCTGATGGACTATATTGACTGGCTAAACATAAATTGCAAAGGGAAAGTGGTCAGTGCTGAACAGGCTATTTCCAAGATAAAGAAGGGCAGCCGGGTCTTTATCGGTACCGGTTGCGGCGAGCCCCAACATCTCATAAGGGCCATGGTGGGCGATCTCAGTCTGCAGGACATCTTGATTTACCAGATGCTGTCATTGACGCTGGCCGAATACGTCAGCGACCCCGCCTTCCTCAGCCGTTTTTCGCTCAAGCTCTTCTTTATCAGCTTTACTATGCGCAAGGTGGCTTTTGAGGGCAAGATAGATTATGTTCCCGCTTATCTTTCTCAAATCCCCGAGCTTTTTGCCAACAGAACCATTGGCCTGGATGTGGCTCTGATTCAGGTCAGTCCTCCGGACCAGTTCGGCTATTGCAGCTTGGGCATTTCGGTGGACATCACCCGGTCCGGCATGGACAATTCCAGGCTGGTCATCGCCCAGGTCAATCCAAAGATGCCCAGGACAATGGGGGACAGCTTCGTTCACATCGATGAAATCGATTATCTGGTTGTGCATGAAGAACCCCTGGTCGAAGGTCTGACCAGAATTGCGGATAACGAAATCGCCCGGCGGATCGGCCATTACGTCTCACAACTGGTCAACGACGGGGCGACCCTCCAGATCGGGTTTGGCCAACTCCCCCACGCTATTCTCAAATTTCTTGATACCAAAAAAGACCTGGGCATCCATACTCAAGTGATTACGGATGGCTTTTTGCCGCTCTTTGAGAAGAGAGTCATCACCAACAAGAAAAAATCCCTGCTGCCCGGAAGAGTGGTCGCGTCCCTGTGCATGGGATCTCGACAGCTCTACGATTACATTGACAATAACCCGATGTTCTGTTTCCTGGGTTCCGAAATCGTGAACGACCCGACCAACATTGCCCAGAACGACAATCTAATTTCCATCAGTTCCGCCCTGGAAGTCGACCTCACCGGGCAGGTCTGCTCAGACTCAATCGGGTACTTGTTCTACAGCGGGATAGGGGATCAGGTTGACTTTCTCCGGGGGAGCGTCATGTCTAAGGGTGGGTTTTCCATCATTGCCTTGCCTTCAACCGCTCAGAATGGAACAGTGTCGCGCATCGTGGCTAACCTTAGTGAAGGAGCCGGTGTGGCCACCACACGGGGTGACGTCAATTTCGTGGTCACCGAATACGGTATTGCCGAACTCAAGGGAAAAAGCATTTATCAGCGGGTCATGGAACTGGCTCAAATCGCTCATCCCAAGTTTCGGGAGGGGTTGATCAATGAAGCCAAGAAACGCCATTATATCTTTTCGGACCAGCTTCCGCCCCACCAGGAAGACCTTATCTTTCTTGAAGGCTATAAAAACACGGTTCAACTAAAAAACGGGAAGACGATCGAGTTTCGCCCCTTGCTGCCTTCGGATGAGTTTGCCTTCCGGAATTTCTTCTATTCGCTCCAGGCTGAAACCATTTACTACAGGTTCTTCTACCATCGCCGGCTTTTTCCGCATAAAGCCATCCAGGAGGAATGGGCCAACGTGGATTACCGAAAGAATATGTCCATTATCGGTCTCACGTCCAGGGGCGGACACAAGGAAATCATGGCCATTGGCTCTTACGCCCAGGCCGAGCACGACAGAGCCGAGATCGCCTTAATGGTCTCAGAGGATTTTCAGGGCCAGGGCGTCGGTTCCCATCTCCTGGAAGCCTTAGAAAAGATCGCCAAGGAGAACGATTATAAGGGATTTCTCGCCCACGTCCTAAAGGAGAACGGCGGCATGATCCACGTCTTTGAAAAACGATATCCCCATCTAACACGAAACCTCCAGGACAACGAGGTGGACATTCAGATGGATTTTGAGGAGAAGGATTTGCCGGAGTGATTCGCCCCACCAGGTCGGCCGGCCACAAAGAACGGTCTCCGTCGGCCTGATGGAGCTTTCATCATATTGGTTCAAAAGCGGGCGCATTTTCGTCCGAATTCCTATCCGAATTCATAGAAGAGCCGCCTCAGGTCCGCTTCCCAATGGAAAAGGCCTGCCCGAGACACGGTCCAACGCCGTAATAGGAGCTGATTCCGGGAGCATACACGATCGGCCTGACTTTACCCATATCGGGGAGCCCTTGTTCATTCAGGACGGTTTCATCGGCCTTGACATCCACGATCTCACCGATGAACTGGGTATGGAGCCCGATTTCAAAAGAGTGGAGTAATCGGCACTCCACAATCATGGGGAACTCCTGCACGTAAGGGGCATCGACTAAATCGCTCTTGGCCGGGGTCAGCCCGGTAACGGCGAACTTGTCCGTATTTTTCCCGGAAACCATCCCAAAGTAGTCGGCCTCTTTGACATATGCCTCAGACGGCACGTTTACGGTAAAAGCCCGGCGGGCCACGATGTTGCCGTAGGAATAGGTGGCTTTCCGCAGAGCCACGGCCACGCAGGGCGGCTGGGAACAACAGATGCTCCCCCAGGCGGCCGTCATCACGTTAGGTTTGCCCTCCTGATCATACGTTCCGATGACCCAGACCGGTGTCGGGTAGACCAGTGTCTTTGCACCCATGGATTTCTTCATCAGGTACCTCCTTCGGCGATATTTTCCGCCGGCTGTTAGTTAACTTGAGTTCGACGAGTATGCTAAACGATTAGCATCAAGGGCCATGATTCAATCCGCAGATTACACCGATTTGCGCAGATTAAAAAGACGAATGATCGCATGTGCCTGTGGATTTCAGTAATCTGCTGATTTATTTCTATTTCTCAATCAATAGAACTCGTCGAACTCTGGTTATGTGACAAAATCCCCAGTTCTTTCCCCAGTTCCTTGTGGGCTTTTGGAAAATCCGGCTGGAAATTCTGGTAAGGCGTTCCCGGATAGCGGGCCCCTATCGCCTTTCCGACTTCCGGAAGCGCTCGGGTAAGTTCCAGCAGGAATTTTCCCGGAAAGGCGAAAACCAATTCATCATCTTGGGTGGCGGCAAATATGCGCTCGCCGTGGCCTGGAATGACGACTCGGGGGGATTGCGTCTTGAACGGGGCAATCAGGCATTCGTCGCACTCCACCTTGCCCCCGAATAGCCCCGCCACCCGCTCTCCGGTCATATAAGACCAGGCCTGAGTCAGGCGCATGACCTGGGCCGGATTGCCATAGATGACGATCGTGTCCGGCTCAAAAGAAGCCTTCTCCAGGGGGGCCAGGAGAATTCCGTCGATTTCCCCCTTGGCAAACCGGCACATGGAAGAGGTCTCCCGGTGGGCCAGATCATCGCTACTGGAGAAGTTAATCTTGCAAAATAACCGGGCCAGGGACTTCGTCTGGTCCGCCGAGCCACTAAAACCGAAGACGATGGCCGCCGGTACGCAAATCACATCCTCTTTGGCCAGCCCGACGGTCCAGCCGTAATTTCTGGCCATCGTAAGACCCTGGCAAATGGCGATCCTTTTTCCCATGGCCATGGACGGCCGCCGAGTTTTTTCAGGAAAGTCCGCTTTGTCTTTTAAAAACTTGACTGCGACCGGGAAGGTTTTCAGTCTGAGGTCATCGCGGATAAATTTGGCGGCCTCCAGGAAGTTCGTCTCTGTCATGATGCTGCCCCCTTATGTATGGTTGTCATATCTTGACCCGGCTAATTGACGCGTCCGAGTGGACCTGTTGCCGGTTGCTTTACTGGTTACTCATCGAAGACAACCAGAACCTAGAAACGAGCAACCAGAAACAAGCAACCAGAACCTAGATTCTTCTGGCCGGGCTAAGGCCGACGTAACGGATTTCCTTGTTTGGATTTCGTCTGGCCCGGATCTCGGCCTCCGACCCGGCCACGACGTAAATCGGCTCTTTTCTGTCTTTTAAGGGCCGGAATATCTCTTTCATAAAGTTGGCCTTTCGCTCTTGGAAGCCTGCCTGGATGTCTTGGCCGGCCGGGCAGACCGCCATGCAGCACCCGCATTTGAAGTCCATCTTATACATCAGGGACTGCCACATGGATGCAGTTTCGCGGTCACGGAACCGGGTGCGGTAGGCACTGAGATCAGCCGAGGAGATCATGGCATCTATCCAGTCGAGGAAGCCGAATGAATTGTCCCGGTAACTGTGGGTCATGCAGGCCATAAAATCGAATGGTTTATCCCGGCTGATGGCGCCGACCGGGCAAACAGCGACACAGAGCCGGCAGTCCGAGCATGGATTTTGGGCCAGGGGATGGTCATACCGGTCCAGCTCGGCATCGATCAAGATGGAATTCAGGCCAATACAACTGCCGCACTTCGGATGAAGGACCAGGCGGTTTATGCCCATATGACCGCGACCCGCGGCCACGGCCACCAGTTTATGGCTCACATCCCATATTTTCCCAGGGTATTTGTTCATATCCATGGGGAAAGCGCAGGTCAAGGCCACGCCCCGGATGCCCAGTTGGTTAAGCCGGCGGAGGATGGTTCTGGATGACTTGGCCAGGTCATCACTGGACCGGTAGAATTCCTCGGTAGAGAGGTACCGGGCGGGGCTCTGGATATTTTCGCGATTCAAATCCTGGATGACTGAGATAATGGTCCGCGTCCTGGGGTAAACACGCAGAATATCGTTCCGCTCTATGGCCAGTGATTCTCGATTGATGTCCACAAAACCGGCATCATATGCACCCGCCTCCAGGCAGATGCGGCGGATATCCTCGGCTGAGATCAAGTTGGTTCCTGTATCGGAAAATGGACTGCTGCGATCTTCGCGATTACCCGTATTCACTAAAGCCGAACCGGCCTGGTCCAAGCCTTGTGGTGATGATTCCGACGTCATTGCTGTCTCCTCCGCTTTATCGGCCTTCCGCCATATTGCCCCGTAATGTCATGCAGGTGCTGCTGGCCCGGGCAACAAGCCGGTCCTTGCTGTCAAACACATCACACATGACCAGACCCACGGTTTTACCGGCACTGGCCACGCTGCCCTCAGCCCGAAGCTTTCCCCTCCAGAACGGTTTGAGGAAATTGATCTTGAGCTCCAACGTGGTAAAGCTCTCTCCCTCGTTTAATGTGCCGGCATAGGCCAGGCCCATGGCCGCGTCACTGATGTCACAGAGGACGCCGCCGTGCAGGGTTCCCATGGGGTTGGCGTGATGTTCGGTGGCTTCGAACTCGATGGTCGCCCGTCCGGAACCAATTGAGCTGATGGTAAAGCCGATCAGTTCGGCAATGGGTGCCGGTGGGATGGAACCATTTCGGAACATCTGAATCTGGTCTTGTAGGTTAAGGCTGGATCTGGCATTCATGGGCATGACCTCCTGTATTTGTTCATCGGGGCTATGGCAATCCAGTGTATCTGCACGTATTTCTCCAAAAAAAAGGACCCGCCATGGTCCCGCTTAACGGGTCAAGGCCACGATCCCCCGCAACTCGGTCAGAAAACTGATCAAACGATCTTGACCGAGTCCTTTCTCAACATGCTCTTGAACCGTTTCCCACAGGGGTATGGCTTTGACCAATGCCTCATGGCCTGCCTCCGTAAGAGCCACCTGACGCTCTCTGCGGTCTAAGCCCGGTTCGATCCGGATAAGGCCTTTCTTCTCAAGGATGGTCAGATTCCTGGTCAGGGTAGTCCGTTCCGTCACGGTCAGGTCAGCCAGCTTGGTGATGGTCACGGGGCCACACATTTTGGTGGTCATGAGCACGGAAAACTGGGTGGTCTTGAGGCCGCTTGGTCTCAGGAAATCATCGTACAGCCGGGTGATGGACCGGGCGGCCCGGCGCAGGTTGTAGCAGGCGCAAGTCCGTCCTATCTCGCGGCATCTAGGCCCGTCCAATGTTTTTGGTGTCTCTTCCATGAAGCCTGAATCCTGCAAGACCTTTAGAGGCGGTGCCCCGTAACGATTCGGTTTAGGCCGGAGAGAAGCTCAAAAGATTTATATCCGGCCTTCGTCCCGGATCATCGACCCGGATGGTGCCTCCCCTGGTGGAAGGGTTGGCGATATGAGTGTATACACACCTATTCGGCCAAAGTCAAATAAAATAATCGATTGATCGGCTAATGAGACAAAAATTATTTATTTTTTAGGTAAACAACCTGGCTAATCATGTCGGATTGGCGTAAGGTGCTTCTTCCGATTTAGAAAATCACGGAGTCATTTGCCGAAGTCCAAAATAGTAGCTCTCGCTTTTAAGTGTATCCGAGGTCCCCCTGAAGTCAAGAAATAACCTCCACAGGATAAGCTCTTACCACTCATTTCTTTCCAGCACCAAGCTTACCGACAGAAAGACTATCTAACGGTTATGAAAGAAATTTCTTCAATTCAATGACAACTATTTCCACTTCTTTAACTAATTGGTCAAACACTTCTTTCGATTTGTTTAACTGGTTATTCTTGCCCATAAGCTCCAACTCCCGAGCTAGTTCAACAGTTCTTTGAGCCGAAAACATGCTTGATGTTCCTTTAAAGAAGTGGGCGGAATGATAAAGCTTTTCCGGATTATCAGATTCAATCGCGTCATGTATATCATCGATGTATTTTGCATAGTTATCACAGAAACCCGTTATCAGTTCGGTTGCCAACTCCAGGCGATTATCACACCGGTCCATAAAGGAATCACTATCGAAAGCCTTGTTTGGCTCAAGATGCTCTTCGGCCTGTTCAATTTCTTTAGGCTTAGGAGCTAAGGACTCAATATACCTTATAGCCTCTTTTGGATTAATCGGTTTGGTAATGTAGCCATTCATCCCGGCTTCAAGGCAGCGTTCTTGGTCTCCTTTCATCGCAAATGCCGTCATGGCGATAATGGGGACATGTCCTCCGGTCAACCTCTCTTTTTCTCTGATCATTTCAGTCGCTGTGATTCCATCCATCACCGGCATCTGAACATCCATCAAGACCAGATCAAAAGTAAGCACGTCCAGCTTACTTATGGCTTCAGCGCCGTTATTGGCGACTGAAACAGAGTGACCTCTACCCTCGAGTATGGCCTGGGCTAATCTTTGATTGATTAGATTGTCCTCCGCCAAGAGAATTTTTAACTTAGTCCGGCTTTCTTTTAAGGAATGACGTGTCACCAGAGATGTTTTATCAGCGTCGGGCATGGGGGTGCCGAGTACGGTCAAAATTGCATCCAGTAGATCCGAATGTCCCACCGGTTTGGTGAGATAGGCTGATATGCCTAATTCTTTACATCGCTCGGCATCACCCCGTTGAGAGGCTGACGTAAGCACGATCATTTTGATGTTTCCATTAATAGGGTGGCCTTTGATTCTTTTAGCCAGTTCAAATCCGTCCATTTGAGGCATAAATGAATCGAGAATAGCCAGTTGAAACAGCTCATTATTTTCTTTGGCTTGTTCCAGGGCATCCAGTGCGGCAAAGCCGTTATCCACCAATGTGGGCTTTACGTCCCAGCCTTGTAACATCTCCTTTAAAATTAACCTGTTGGTGGCATTATCATCAACGACCAAGACCTTTAATCCCCGCAACTGACCTATCTTTATAGGTATTGTTTCGGCTAGTTCTCCCTTGGAAATGCCTGCTCGGATATCAAAATGAAACGTACTCCCTTGTCCTGCTTCCGACTCTACCCAAATTCTACCTCCCATCAGGGAAACCAACCTGGAACATATGGTCAGCCCCAGTCCGGTCCCGCCATATTCACGAGTGGTGGAGCCGTCGGCTTGAGTGAACGGTTCAAATATCCTCTCTATTTTATCTTCCGGAATACCGATCCCGGTATCTCTGACGCTGAAATGGAGCACAACCTCATCATTTGCCTTATAAGATGACTCAACCTCTAAAACCACCTCTCCGGCCTCAGTGAATTTTATTGCATTCCCAATAAGATTAAGTACCACTTGTCTTATTCTGGATGGGTCGCCCAGTAACCTATCCGGAACATCGGGTTCAATTCGGTAAGCCAGTTCTAACCCCTTTTCATGGGCTTTGACGGCTAAAGCTTTCATCATCGTGCCTAAGCTGTCCCGCAATTTAAAATTAATAGTATCGATATCTAATCGTCCGGCCTCGATTTTAGAGAAGTCAAGAATGTCGTTAATCAGCGACAATAACGTATCGGCGGAAATCTTGACCATATCCAGATAGTCTCTTTGCTCCAGAGAAAGCTCAGTCTCCATGGCCAGCTCGGTCATACCGATGATACCATTCAAGGGAGTCCGGATTTCGTGACTCATATTGGCTAAGAAGCTGCTCTTGGATCGGTTGGCTTCCTCTGCTATCTGTTTTGCCTGACGCAGTTCTTCTTCAATCCGCTTCCGGTTAGTAATGTCTGTTGAAGTGGCAATCAGGTTAACAATTTCCCCATCTGCATTTCTTATTGGGGTGACCAGTAAATCAATCCAGATGGTATGGCCGTTCTTATGGATGTATCGCTTTTCCAGCCGGTATGAATCTATCCGGCCGGCCAACAAGTCTGCTCTGTGCTTTTTAGAAATATCGATATCATCCGGATGCGTCAGGTCTAAAACAGAGAGATGTTGAAGTTCTGAAGAAGTATACCCAGTCATTTCTTCAAAAGTTCGGTTCCATTTCACCCACCGCCCGTTACTTGACAAGGTAATGGAAACGCCGGTATAATCAAATATAGCCCTTAACTGAGATTCGCTTTTACGCAGCGCCTCCTCAGCCAGCTCGCGCTTTTTGTCTTGTCTGTCTCTATGTATTCTGGCATTGAGGACCGGGGAGATTTGGTTCGCAACCATCCCCAATATCACTCGGTCTTCCTCGCTATACCCACCTGGTTTATTCGCTATGTGTATGGTGCTGATCACCTCATCACGGAATACGATTGGAACGACCATGGTATTCTTGATCGGAACATGGCCAGGAGGTGTGTTGAAAGGACCTTCGTTGGAGATCAGGATATTTTTCTCCTCAATAGCTCTGCCCCAGATGCCGGTAAAAGTCGCCTTCTGAAAAACTATCTCCTTAGATGGAACATTGCATTTTTCCCAGTAGATATCCCGTGTCGCGGCTGGTGCCACAAAGGACCCGCTTTCGTCGAAATATCCGAACGTCCCAAACTCACTGTTCATAACCTCTAGAATAATCTGGAGAACTTCGGCATACATTTTTTCATCCGAATTAAAGAGAAAGACTTTGTTGATCCGATTTCTAATCCCCAGCTTCAGTTCCGTCTTTTTCCGGTCGGTGATATCCTCTCCCGAAGACAGGGTACCCACGATTCTGGAATCATCATCGCGAATGACTGAATTGTGGAAGGCAACGATTCTCTCTTCTCCAGCCTTAGTTATAACCAGGTTTTCATAATATTCGACAGGGGCTATTTCTCCGGCCATCAGGGTCTTAAACACATTTTTCGTTTGATCCCGGACAGAAACAGGCAGGCAAACATCAAACCAATCCCGCCCCAGAATATCGCCCTCCTCGTATCCCAACATGTCGCAACCCTTTTTGTTGATGAGCGTAAGGATTCCTTCCGAATCTAGGGCAAACAACATTGTCCCGGCAATATCAAGATAATTGTTTGCCTTATCCTTTTCTTTTTTCAAAGCTTCAGCACTCCTCTGTTCAGCGGTCAATAAATAAGCCAGCCGCCGCGCCTTGGAGTGGATATTGAATAGGGCAAGGAGAAGAGCGAACAACAACAGGCTGATGATCGTCCCACAGCAAAGAACGAGCCAAACTTTGCCGTAATCAATCAAGGATGCCTGTTCGCCTTTCTGGGTGAAACACAGGGTCCAGCGCCGACCGGCGAAATCGACCGGGGTTTGCAAGGTCAACCACGAGCTGGAGTCCGGATACTTGTCCCCGGAGGGCTGACTATCATAAAGAAGGGTATCTGGGACTAATCTTTCGCCGTCAAAGACTTGCAGGTGGATTCGCTTGCCCTCCTCGGAATCCCAACCGCCCAGGATGCCTTGCATGAGGTCGTTCATCCGGTAGGGGCTGTAAACCCAGCCCTGAATGGCGGCGCGGCGCTGCTGGAGGGTTGCTGTCGGCATTCCTTTACGGTACACTGGGACAAACATCAAGGTACCGGCTTGGACGTCTTTTTCCTTTTCCTGGACTAGCGTGACTTTGCCTGAGAGAGCGGCGGCAGACTGGTCCCGCGCTCGTTCCATCGCTGCCCGGCGCACCGGTTCGGGAAGCATGTCGTAGCCAAAGGCCTGGAGATTCCTTTCCGAAAATGGTTCCAGGTAAATGACGGATGAGTAAATTTCACGCTCACCTTCCGGCTGGACTCTGTATTCCGGGAAACCCTCGCCGCTGACTTCCTCAACGTGCTGCACCAGGCCCTCGTAGGGAATCAGCATTGCGTAGCCGGTGCCCAGAATACCGGGAAACCGCTGCTCAATCTTCAAACCCTTGACGAAGGCGCGCCATTTCTCGCGGGTGACCGTATCTACGGCATCAAAGAACGCCGCCCCGCCTCGCAGTATCTGTTCATAGTCTTCAAGCCGGTCCTTGATCGTGACCAAAATATCGTGACAGGTAAATTCGAACTCCCGTTTCACCAGAGCGTCCACATCCGATTTCACATGAAAGGTGGTAAGAGCGGTGACGATCAGGCTTGCCGCCAGCACTACCCAGGCTAGCCAAATTTTGCGGCTGACAACGGCTCGACGCAAACCCATTCCCCCCTCTCTATCCTGGTTCATAAAACCCCCTCTCTCGGAAGCCGTGCAGTCTGCAACTAGAGCGCACCTGTCGGGAAATCCTAATTATTCATCTAAAAATATTACTATTTCAATTAGCAGGCAGAAAGACCTTGTTCAATACCCGGCTTAATTCTTCTAGTTTATAAGGCTTGGGAAGGACATCAACAAACCCGTATTCTCGAAAATTCGCCATAATCGGATCATCGCAATAACCGCTGGAAACAATAACATTAATATTTGGGTCGAGTTCAATTAAGCTATCAATCGACTCCTTTCCGCCAATACTACCTGGAACAACCAGGTCCATTATCACTGCATCGAATGGTTGCCCGGACCATTTGGCGATTTTATACTGTTCTATAGCTTCATATCCGTCGTTGGTCAACATAACTTCGCAGTTAAGAACTTGAAGCATTTCGGAAAGTAAATCCCTAATATAATCTTCGTCGTCCATTACCAAAATCCTTCTCCGGGCGATTTTTAAATCTGTTATAACTTCCTTCGATGCCGTGATGCATCTGGTTATGGCCGGGAGGTAAACATGAAAGGTAGATCCTTTATTTAATTCCGTATCTACCGTTATATTCCCATTATGATTACGAATTATGGAGTGGGCGCAGGCCAGCCCCAAACCATGGTGTTTCTTTTTGGTCGTAAAGTATGGATCAAAAATTTTGAGGAGATGTTCATTGGGGATTCCAGTCCCTTGATCCTGAACAGACATCCTTACGTATCTTTTTGAAGATAATTCATCCCCATCGGAATCTTTATCGTCGGTCTGGATCCTATTTTGGCATGTAATTGTTATGACACCATCCTGGGGCACGGCTTCGATAGCGTTCTTGATAAGATTATATATTACCTGACAAATTTGTCCCTTGTCGATTTCCACCGGTAAGAGATCTTCCCGGATGGAATACCTTACCGTGATGTTACTATTCCTTAAAGCCAATTCTATAGGTTCATGAACAAATTCTTCTAGTTTGCTAATGCTCTTTATTGGCTCACCGCCCTTGGAAAAAGTTATGAATTGCTGGGCAATCCGGTTTGCATTTAGAGCGGCAGACTCAATTTCATTCAATTCGTGTATAATTTTATCTGTTGATTCCGGATGCTTCTTAAGAAGCGAAAGACGTCCCAACACGCCGGTAAGGATGTTATTAAAATCATGGGCAATACCTCCAGCCAGCAGACCAATCGATTCAAGCTTCTGTAAAGTCAAAAGCTCTTCCTCTCTTTTCTTGCGGTCTGAATTATCTATGGCAATGCCGTTCAAGCCTACAATCCTACCATCCTGGGTGATCGGGTTAGAATAAATGATCACCGGAAAAATTGTCACATCCTTTCTTAAGGCATTATATTCACTAGAACCGATCTCTTCTCCGCGCAGGCGGCTATGCATGTTTTGTAAGGCCCTTTCACGTTCATCCGGCGCAATCATATCAAGAGCGTTTAAACCATTTATTAAATCATCCCATGTATAACCAAAAATATCGAATGCGACCTGGTTACAATATATCAGCTTCCCCTGCACGTCGGTCTCAAAAACCGCCTGGGGTAAAGATTCAGTTAGTTCCCTATATTTCTTTTCACTTTCAATTATGATTTTCTCAGCGTTTAATCTCTCGGTTATGTCCTCAAGGGTAATGAACTGTCTTCCATCATCCAAAGTTACCGGTCGAAATATGATATGGTGAATTGCCCCATTCTTGCACGTAACCGGAAACTGGTGAGGTCGTACTTCTCTGACTTTAAAGGCTTTAATTTCTGAAAGCCAGGATGAGACAGCTTCAGCTCTGTGGTTGGGATCGGGATAGGCTTTCTTAAACCACTCTCTGCCATTTGGGATGTCATCAAGAGTATATCCAAGGAGTTCGGTAAACTTATTATTCAAATAGAAATAAGTCCCGTCAGGCTCGATAATACAGATCGGAAAAGGGGACTGGTCCGTCATTGAACTGAATAGTTGTTCTTTTTGTTTTCGATCAGTGATATCTTGACCAACAGACTGAAATCCGGTCAGGTTATTATCAGAATCGAACAGGGCTCTATTGCTCCAGCATAACCACCGAAGATCACCATTAGATGTCCTGACCCGATGTTCAAAAACTCCAATTTTATTAGAATAGTCAAGTGATTTAAGGTGTTTCTTAAGCTGAACCCCATCTTCATCAGGCATTGATGGCAAAAAACTGCGTCCGATGAGTTCTTCTTGACTTTTTTCAAAGTAACGACAGTAAGCCATATTGACATAGGTCAGCCTGCCATCTATTGAAGAGCGGCAAATCAGTTCGGTCTGGTCTTCCAGAATGGTCTTGTAAAACTCCTGAGTTTCCCGTAGTTCCTTTTCGGCTTGCCTTTTTTTTACGTGGGTGTCGATCCTGGTCAATAACTCCACCGGCCGAAAAGGCTTGCTCACATAATCCACGGCGCCTGATTGAAATCCCTTGACAATATCATCCGGGTCCGTCTTTGCCGTCAGGAAAATGATGGCGGTATCGGCAAATTTAGGCTCCATTTTTATCTGCTTACATATTTCATACCCATCCAGACCAGGCATAATGATATCTAACAAGATAACATCTGGATTGATAGAGCGCACCAGCTTGAGCGCATCCGCTCCGGTAGAAGCTAAGGCAACCTCATAATTCCTGCTGCTCAAAATGTTCCCGAGCACATACAAGTCATGTTTATTGTCATCTACCGCCAATATAACTGGGTTGAAATGGTCTTTTTCCATTACGCTAGTCTCCTGAGAGCAAAACGCTTTGCAAAAATATATAAACCATAATGGTAAGCAGCGTAATCATAGTTCAAAAAGGTCATACGAAATACCTGGAGCACCAAATGTGCCTTCTGACCGGGCCAATCATATCGATTTTACGGAACCTTTGGGGATTCACCATTGCGATACCAGGCGTCCGGTCTGACTTTGCAGCCGTGTTAAGCCAAATATTCCAGTTCGTCTTTAAGGTGGCGGGTCATCAGGTCTCGGACGGCGTTTAGGGGGGATTTGTTCTCGTAGAGGATGTCGTAGACTTCGTCGCAGATGGGCAATTCGATGTCGAGGCGGCGGCAGAGGTTTTTGATAGACATGGTGTTCTTGACGCCTTCAGCCACCATGGCCATCCCGGACAGGATGTCGGTCAACGTCCGGCCCCGGCCGATTTCGTAACCAACGGAGTAGTTCCGGGAAAGCTTACTGGTGCAGGTCAAAACCAAATCTCCTATCCCGGCCAGGCCGGAGAAGGTCATGGGATTGGCGCCCAGGCGCTTACCCAAGCGGGTGATCTCGGCCAGGCCGCGAGTGATCAGGGCCGCCCTGGTGTTGGAGCCCAGGTCCAGGCCGTCGATCATGCCCGAAGCAATGGCGATGACGTTCTTGATGGCCCCGCCCAGTTCCACCCCGATGACATCCACACTGGTGTAGACCCGGAAATAGGGCCGGGAGAAGACCTCCTGCACCAGTTTCGCCACCTGCTTGTCATGGGAGGCCACAGTCACCGCGGTCGGCTTTTTAGCCACTACCTCCCGTGCAAAACTAGGGCCGGACAACACACAGATATTTTTGTAAAAACTTCCTGGAAACACTTCTTCTAAGATTTCCGTGGGCAGGAGCCCCGTTTCGTTTTCGATCCCTTTGGTGGCGCTGACTAAGACCGCCCCTTCTTTGATGCACCGGCAGACCTCTCCGGCCAGGGTCCGGTAAATATGGGAAGGAAAAACCAGGACCGCCACCTCCGCCTCCGCCAAAGCCGCGTCCAGGGACCTGACCGGGGTTACGCCCTCGTGCAATTTGAATCCCGGTAAGAAAGTCGTATTCTCCCGGTCAGTCAATATCTGGGAATAGACCTCTTCTTCATAGACCCAGAGCTTCACCGGCCGGCCATTCCCGGCCAATAAATCAGCCAGGGCCGTACCCCAACTCCCGGCCCCGACCACGGTGACGTTCTTTATTTCGGCTCCTGTTTTCATCATTCTCTAATCCGGGTGTGTGGTGAAGTTCTTTCGGCTGCCGGTCATTTGACCTGTGGCTTATGGTCATCTACGTAAGCCTTGAGGACCTCTTGCATCCGCGAAAGATGCCCTTTTCCCCGCTCTTTGAAAAAGTTGATGATCTCTCGATCAAGGCTCAGGTGCACGTCTTGCTTAGCGTCCGGCAGAACCAATCTCGCCCGCGCCCAGTCTGGACGTCCTCCTCCCTCGTCTTCATCCCCGACAATCCGCCGTTCCAGTTCTTCGTCCGTTGTGGCGTCAACCTGGGTCAAATCAGTGCGGCTATCCGCTCTTTTGGCTTTAAGCTCTGTTGTCGTATAACTTTTGATATTTTTGTCTTTCTTCATGGCGAGCTCTCCGAAAGGAAATAATCCTGATAACTTTGGTTCGGATGGTGTAAACAACCGTCACACAGCGCCCTTCAAAAATCCCTATGGCAAGAAATCTCTCTTCGTCACCTCCATAGATCGAAGGCACAACAACATGTGGAGCCTCAAAAACGGCTATGACATCCAGAAAATCGAGACCGTGCTTTTCGATGTTGGACTGTCGTTTTCGTTCATCCCATTCAAATCGCATAGTATATATGAACGCAGGTTGTGTTCATAGTCAAGTTTCACATCCGCTCATGACCTAACGACAATATCTGGAGCGCACAGGCGCCTCTGGGCCAGATCATAATTCATCTGCATCCGCAGCCACGTATCGGCCGTACTGCCGAACCCCTTTTCAAAGCGGATCGCCATTTCAGGCGTGACACTGCTACGCCCCGCAATGACGTTGTGCAGTTGCTGACGCGTGATGCCGAGGCCCTTGGCGGCTGCCGCGACACTCAAGCCCAGTTCGTCAAGGCATTCCTTAACAAGAAAACCGGGATGCGCGGGGTTTTTCATATCCATAGTTTTCCCTCCTTCAATGGTAATCGACAAAATTGACGTCAAGAACCTTAGTCCCAACCTCAACGATCTTGATGAACAAGTCGATATCCGTCGCTCACTTCCTCTGCCCACCATTCTTGGGCGGCAGGGATCAGCCCACGTGGCACGGGTTGCGACGCTAGAGGGTTATGTACTACAACAATAAAATTCTTGTCCAAACCAGGCGAAAATGCATTGGCGTTTGAATATAGGACCGCACTAACACCATGATGCTTGTCATCGACAAAGAACGCCGTTGAAACCGGTGCACCAGAATTCTTGAAAATCTCCGGCCTTGTCTGGTATCTTATCTCATCATCCTCCGGCGTCTTTTTGTTCCAGACATACTCAGGCACATCGATCGGAAAAACAGCTTGCAGGATACGCGGCCTTGATGGATCACCAGTCCAACGATAAAAAAGTGGAAAACCATTAACGGCTATGACGTACGAATCACATTTGTGCACGACATTCTTTAATAGATACTTACGGTATTTCTCAAACTTCTCATTGATCGCATTGGTATAGCGTAGAATAATTTTGTCGACTGGGATCTTAGGCGGCTCATAGTCCTCAGAATCATGCTCACCCGGTTCCATAAGACTGTCGGCCTTAGTCGGGTCGCCATTCTTAGCCGCTACCGCCTCAATCCAAATACGCCGGTCATTATGCTTAAGAAGAATATCAGGACCACCATGATTATTATACCCACGCTGCTTACGGTCCGGTATTGAATAGCCATGCTGGGGGGCACCCTTTAACAGTGCGCATGTAAGATACATCTCCCAGAACCGGGCATAAAAATCCAGCTTAATCTCGGTCTCAAAATTACGATCCATATGCGGGTAGGACTGAAGCCATAACTGGTCCGCAAACTTCCTCCCAACCTCGGCCATCAGATTAACATCGTTGCACAAATTGCTGTACGCAAGATCTTCTTTAGGCCTGAAAAGTGATTTATGGGCATCCACGTGAGCCTTAAGGACCGCTTGCATCCGCTCAATATGCCCTTCCCCCGCTCTTTAAAAAAGGTGATGATCTCTTGATCAAGGCGCAAGTGCACGTCCTGCTTAGCTTCCGGCAGGACCAGTCTCGCCCGCGCCCAATCGGGATGTCCCCCCTCGTCATCAGCCCCGACAATCAGCCGTTCCAGTTCTTCGTCCGTTGTGGCGTCAACCTGGGTCAAAACAGTGCGGCTATCTGCTCTTTCGGCTTTAAGCTCTGCTGCCGTATAGCTCCTGATATTCTTGTC
>JADFYN010000139.1 GCA_015233055.1 Deltaproteobacteria bacterium | reverse complement strand
ATCGTCGAGCACCGCGGTACAGGGTTCCAACTGCTTTTTGCCATTAGGGACGGATAGAGCTCGTGGACCGCGTTTCGGGGCGGATTTTAACGCCCCATCTTTCCCGCTTTGATTCAGGTCGTTTTGTTGTTGCAATAATTCTTGTAAAGACGTCGGGGCGTTAGCCGGCAGTTGGACCGGGTCGGCGGCGATTCCGGTTTGCGGCGACAGAACCATGGCGATGATAAACAGCGCCCCCACGAATACGGATAATCCAAATTTATTGTTAATTGTATAGTTTCTCATCGGATACCTCCTGCTTTGGTTAGTCTGAAAAAATCATTTAACGCCGGGAACGAATCAAATTAAGGAACCTGGAAGTGTTCAAAGGCACGCTTGAGGTGGCCCCGCCCTTCTATATCGGTTGGCGACGCGCCGTTATCGAGCCACGTCCCCGCGCTTTCCACAACTATTACATTATAGGCTCGCCTTGATCTAATTGCAAATAGGGAGACCACCCAATTTGCAGGGGTAATCTCCCTAACGATGTGGGAAAAAACTGAGATCGGATTTGGGAAACGCCGCTGAATAAATCCCGCTTCTTTGTCGTTAAAAATATACCTGCCCGAAATCAGTCAAACCAAACCAACAACCACTGGAATCACAGCCAAAATAGGTTAGTTCAATCCAGTAAAAGTTCCCGTCGTCATCGAAATACATCAGCGGGACATAGACGGTGCTGTCAGAGGTCAAGTAGGCATGATCACAAGCCGTGAAACCACTCGGATCTTGGAAGTCAGAACCAGTATAGAGGAAATAGCCGTCTCCCTGATACTGCGTTTCGAGCCAGAAATAGTCGTTCCCGATATCGACGATGGGAATATAGAGGTAAAGATTTTCGTCCAGCACCGCGGTACAGTCATCTCCCTGATTCTTTATTGGAAATGATTTCGAAGCTCGGTGCCCGCTTTTCGGAACGGACTTTGACGTCCCCCCTACCCCACTTTGATTCAGGTCCTTGTGGTAAAAGAAGTTGTGTAATGACGTCGGGACCAGTGGGTGGAGCGGGCCGGCGGCGATTCCGGGTTGCGGCGCCAGCACTATGGCGATAATAAACAACGCTCCCACCAATATGGACAAAACAAATTTCTTGTTAATTGCATAGTCTTTCATGGGACACCTCCTGCTTTGATTGATCTGAATAAATCATCTTTCGTCTGGAAAGGATCAAGTTAGGGAACCTGGGAGTGTTCAAAGGCCCCCTTGGGGTGGTCTCGCACCTTAAAGATAATTTGGCAAGGCGCTCCTGAGCCACGTCCCGCGCTTTCCAAGACTGGTTAATTATATTATAGGGTCTCGAGGTGTCTTTGTAAATAGGGAGTCCACTCAATTTAAAGGGAGAATCACCCTCACGCTTGGAAATCTGAGATCGGATATGGGACCGCTGCGGAACAAATGCCGCTTCCTTGTCTTAATAATATACCGGACCAAATTTGGTCAAGCCGAACCAACAGCCGCTGGAATCACAGCCAACGTATGTCAGTTCAAGCCAGAAAAAATACCCACCGAAATACATAAGCGGGACATAGACGGTGCTCGGAGTGGTCAAGTAGGCATGGTCACATCCGGTAAAGCCACCAGGATTTTGGAAGTCGAAACCGGTGAAAAGAAAATAGCCGTTTCCCTGATACGCCATTTCGAGCCAGTAGTAGTCGTTCTCGATATCGACGATGGGAACATTGAGGACATAATTATCGTCGAGCACAGCGGTACAGGATTCCAACTGCTTTTTGCCATCAGGGGCGGCGAAAGCTCCGGAGCCGTGTTTCGGGGCGGATTTTAACGTCCCCTCTCTCCCGCTTTGCTTCAGGTTCTCTTGTTGTTGCAAGAACTCCTGAAGAGACGTCGGGCCATTACCCCGCTGTTGAAACGGGCCGGCCGCGATTCCGGGTTGCGGCGCCAGCACCATGGTGATGATAAACAACACCCCGACCATTACGGACAATCCAAATGTCTTGTTAAATGAGCAGCGTTTCATTGGGTATCTCCTGCTTTGATTAGTCTGTAAAAAATCATCTCGCGTCGGGCACGAATCAAATCAGGAGACCTGAGGGTGTCCGGAGGCCAGTTTGAGGTGGCCCCGTACCTTCAAGATCGCATGGCCAGGCACCTCCTCAGGCACATCCCGCGCTTTCCAAAACTGTTTACATTATAGGATCATCTTGATAGAATTGTAAATAGGGGGTCCACTCATTTTGCAGGGGGAATCTCCCTAAAAATCTGGGGAAAAACCTGAGATCGGATAGGATATGAGAACCGTCGTGACACAAGCCGGCGGGTGAAGCCGCGTTTAACCCGGCCCAGGTCGAGCATAGATCTACCAGAGCCATTGGATGTCCTTGATCCGTAACCACACCCCACACCTGTTGCCAGGGCAAGAGCTGTCCCAAGCCTTAGGAGAACTTGCAGAAACATCATGGGAAAAGCGTCTTACCCTGGGCTTTGATGTGGGCGTTTCCTGGTTACTCCACCTTCTTCCATGTTTCGTCAGGATCATATTGTTTCATGGCCTTGACGATCTGCTCGGTGTTTTTCCCCAGGTCTTTCTCATAGACAATTCCTTGCTGGTTGACAATGAAGCTCATTATCCCCGTGTCTCCATAACTGGCGGGAAAAGCTACCAGGGCGAACCCCAGGGTCATCTTTCCGTTAACAACATAATCATACTCCCCCCCCTCGGCATGTTTACCCTGTGCTTTTAAGATCTTGAAATAGTACCCGTGATATGGGGCAAGTTTCAGTTCACCCTTTCGTCCCACGGTTTCAAATCTGGCCGCACTGGCTGCTAATGGGCCGATGAGGCTCTTGGTTTCATGTTCCTCCGTCTCCCAGTAAAGACCATCCCGCAAATCCGGTTCACTGATCATGTTCTGGGCAAAAGTGACGGTCTGATTTCCAGCTATACCTTTACAGGCATAACCCAGGTCCTTACAGGCATATTCTCGTTGAGCCACGACATAGGCCTTCATGAAATCTATAGTATTCAACTCATTCCGGCCTATCCATCTGGCGAATAACTCATGCTCGCCGGCTTTGGCATCAAACACCCAGGCGTCACCATTCTTAATGATCGGGACCGGGAAGGCCCAGCTTTCTTGACCTACATGGAGGACAGCTTTGTCTGCAGTTACGGCTTGAATCGCGTTCTTCCGTTCATAGGACTTGACGAACTCCTCTCGACCTTCTTTATCCTCCCGGTCATTCTCAGACGAGATGAGCTCCTTGCCTGTTGGGCCAAAGATGGCTAACAACTCTTCGTTGTTATGGGTCTTGACCGCCTCGATCAGGGCGGTTACGGCCGCTTCCGGGGTGGCAAATGTTTTTTGTTTTACCTGGGCGGCTGCGAGGGCGGCTGCCGCAAAACAGAGGATAAGGCCGCTAAGAAGCAGTATCCTGACCCCAGAGCGAAGAAACGACGCATTTTCGGTCATTGATTTTAGATGAGCCATATTGATTACTCCATCCAAAGAGGTTTAAGCATGCCTAACAGTTCTTGTCGTTGCTATTTAAGAGTCCAGATCATCCGGCTATCTTTGCTTGCCGCCATGGGACCCGCCTCCGCCTCCGCCGGATTTGCCACCGCCGCCGCCACCTTGGGGTCGACCACCTCCGCCTCCTCGTGATACATTGCCGCCACCACCTTGGGACCGTCCACCTCCGCCTCCGCCAAAACTTGACGTCCGACCAGTTCTTCCGGAATTACCAGCCGAACTGGAATGGCCACGTTGGCTGGCCATGCCTTCTCTTTTGGCATTACCCACACCGTGAAACGCATTTCCCGTGCTTCTTCCACTCGAGCGACCCACTGAAGACTGACTCCGGCCCGCCCTGGAGGTTGTCGTCCGGCCATATGAACTTCGACTCGAGCGACCAACTGAGGTCTGAGTCCGGGACGCCCTGGAGGTCGTTGTCCGGCCGGATGAACTTCGACTACGGCTTAGGCTGCTTCCGGCCCTATTCGCTCCACCGCTGCGGCCAAACGTTTGGCCGGTGGAACGGGTCCGTGCCCCGGTCGTCGTCCGGCCTGATAATCCGGATGAGGCTCGACCTTGGGCAAAGCCGCTAGTCCTACTTCCAGCCCTGGTTTGAGTCAGGCGTGAGGTCTGACCAAAACGCTGGGCCGTGGCCGGGTTACTATAAGCCACACCCCGACGGTGAAAGGAATCATGTTGCCATTGGCCGGAAGTGGTGATACCCCTTTGGCTGTAGGCGTTGATGTTGCTATAACCAATTGCTCTGTTATAATTGACATTTACGTAGCCACCACCCCAGCCCCAGTTGAACCCGGCCCAGGAATTCACCGCCACGCCCACAAAAAATCCGGTCGTAAATCCGATAACTCCGGCGGTAAAGGCCAACTCGGGTCCAGGATAGGCCATCCCGGCATAAAACATTGGATAGGGCGGGTAAGCCGGATACAGCCAAGGCCCGTAGACCACCGTCGGATTATAGAGCGGCACGTAGACGACATCGGGCGCTACCGATTCAATCCGAACAATACACCGTGGCGTGCACCGCTCCTTAATCACCCTCTGCTGGGTGGTTGTCTTCAGACATCCCGAGGTTTCGGCCCTGGCCCGCAACTCCTGCACCATATCCATTACTTCGGCTTGTTGAACCAGGAAGGCATTGCCCAGCTTCGATGTCCAATCGATCTTATCAGTCATCATCTTAAGTACCTGCGGCACATGTGCCACCGATTTGACACTCACATCCCAGTCCTTTTTCATCAAAGCCGCGTCCAAACGGTCGCCCTTCAAGGTGCGATGCTTGGCTACCCATTGAGAGGCTTCCACGACTTCCAGCGGATAAGTGGCGGCCATGAGTATCTGGGACAGCAGCGAGTCGGGATACAAGGCCACTGGGGCGAGCATCTGAGCCAGTTCCTCCTTCGAATATACCGGAGGCGCCGGCGCCGGCGGGGCCACCTGAGCTTGGGCCTCGGTTGGGACGGGTGGCGGTGCTGCCACCTGACTCAAAGAGATGGCCGGCACGACCAACACAACCAACAACATCCCGATAAATAGTTTCACGTTCGTAAAACGCTTGTTCATTATTTCTCCTTTTCAGTCTATGTGCACTCAATTATGACCAGATTCGAGCATCATTTTCCAGGATAAGAAATGCCCCGAGTCTCTATAACAAATGTAGGAAGGTAATGGAGAGACTGATTATAAGCCGAGTCCGACAAGGGCACCCAGGCGTTACCGGTCTGTTGCGCCATTGCTGCTCACAAACCTGATGAACCCTTCGTCTTAAAATAAACTCCGCCTGATTACATCAAGTTCTGGAATAGTAGCATTAACGATCTAATTCTTAGTAAAATTAATATGTTCATACTCATTACCGGCAACCGGATAAGCCTTCCCGGCAGGGTCAAAACCCTCATCCTCTCCACTTTCCATTTGCCGTAAAGCCTTACTTACAAAAAAGAGGAGCCCTCCCTGTCTTAATGGTTTTATGAGGTAATCGATGGCATGCATGCTAAAACTGGCATTAACTGTTTTCTCAGTAGGATAGGCCGTCATAATGATCACCCGGGTTTTGAGGTTTCTTTGTATTACCTCCTGTAAGATATCTGTCCCCCATCCATCATCGAGAATGATATCTGCCAGTATCAGGTCAAATTCCATCTCATCCATTTTCGACAGGGCTTCAAAGTAACTTCCGGCAGTGACCACATTGTACCCCACGGCTGCGAGGAATCTGTGAAAGCTGAATCTGATGCTTTCTTCATCGTCGATTATGAGTATATTTGCCTTCATGCATTATCCTTGTGAGAGGCTCCGCTATTTCAGAAGAGACTCGGCAGTACTTGGGTCTTCTTGGAAACGTCAACCACTGCTCACCCCTCAGGCCTGGCTGGCAAGAAATGTCCGGAATGGCTATTCTTAGAGTTTGGATGATCAAGATTCGTGCCGAAAAGCAAATGATCACACGCATAAAATATTACTATGGCATAACGACAGGTTAAGAGCTTGGGGTGGTAGTGCGGGCCTCTATTCGACAAGAAAACAGGTGTTGCATGCAACAAAAACGTTGCAGGATTTCTGTTTTACACGCAACACTTCGACAGTGGTGGAGGCTACCCCTCCTATTATCCGATGTACGCCCGGCAGAGCGCACATATGAAAAAGCCCCACCAGACGGAACCGGCAGGGCATATGGTCGGGTTTAACCCGACCATTCCAAAGACTACTACTTAGCCGAATTAACCAGATTTACATTCCACGCCGTCTTTATTCCAGCGCTGGTTGTTCTCGATACCTGCCCGCCGGACGCAGTGGCAAAAACAAAGGAGACATGGGTACCCAGGTTATAAACATCCAGGCCCGAGAAGAGATTCGCCGTTGCTGCGGGGTCATAGTAGACCTCACAATTAACAGCGTCACGACTTAGTAGCAGGATGGCTCCGCCGCCGGTATATCTTTGGAAATAAAACATCTGTAACGTATCGGGCGTGGCCTGCCAGATGCCGTCGGTGGTTAAGTTGATTTCGGCCGGGGAGTCCACCGTTAACTTGGATGATTCCGTTGTGTTAGAGGCAATATCAGTCAGGACATAGCCCGCCTGGGTAGAAGAAGAAAAGGTAATTTTTAGACCTTGTGTTTTGCCGCCTGTAGGGATGTCGCCGCCGTCAAAGACGCCGTTCTTAATATTGCCGGCACAGGAGATGATGGTCTTTGCATTTGCAGAAATGATGCAAATGGCCCCGCCATCGGCATAGGTTTGGAAATAGATCTTCTTTCCATTTGCCCCAATCAAGACTCCTCTGGTAGGATCAAATGAGTCCAGAACATCCGCTAATATTTGGTTCCAGACAGTGGAGTCAGAATAATATTTTTCATGGCAAGTAATAAATTCATCTCTATATTGAGACCTGGTTAATTCCGCTTTATGTTGGGACCTGGTTAATTTATCGTTAGCTTGAAGCTCAATGTTATGCGTGGCCGCCGGAATAACACCAGAAATTGGATCACATTCTATCCAATAATTATTCCATACTCTGGCATTAGGCAGAACATTAACGTCCGAAACATAAATCTCTGTAAACGACTTTATGAACCCTGTCATAGAATCTAACGGCGAACCCAAAGATATAAATTTATCAACCTTAATATCCGGGTTTTTGCTCAGCGCCAGGTAGGCTAACACGGTACCCCAACTATGCGTTAGGATAACAAAGGGTTGTTTTTGGGCCAGGCTTGATTGTGACGCGTCTGCGAGGACTTGTGATAACTTATTTATTAAATTATCATCTGTATCGTAAATATTTCTGGACCACTTGAATGCTGTAATTGGGCCGATTTTCTGTTCAATCAGAGCTGCCTGGTCAGCCGGAATTGCTTCTTTCAGATAGGCCGTGTAATCAGGTGATAGGAATGGATCAACAATAGAGAGTAGATGCAACCCATCAATAACTACAACGCTACCCTCTGAAAGTCCGGTGAATGCAAATAGCAAGAAGATAAAAAAAACAGGTAGCGCGAGTACTCTGCGTATTCTTATCATTTTTCCCTCCAAGTCGGTGGTAATCGGAATTGTTCGGTTAGATCTTTGTTCCATCGTCTAATTATGTAATATTAACCTGAGTTCGACGAGTATGTTAAGCGATTAGCACCAAGGACCATGATTCAATCCGCAGATTACACCGATTTGCGCATATTAAAAAAGACGAATGATCTCAGATGACTATGGATTTAATTAATCTGCGTCCATCTGCGTAATCTGCGGATTCATTTCTATTTCTCAATCAATAGAACTCGTCGAACTCAGGTAATATTAGTGATATAGGGCCTCTCAAAGCGCGGTCGGACCAGAGCGAAAGGCATTCTTCACCCTGTGCCGGATTCGAGCATCCGTTTCCAGGATGAGAGATGTCTCAGACGACCAGAAAAATATTGGTGGATAACATTGGAGGGTAACAGAGGGACCAACCGTATGCCCAAGAGCCGAATCCGCATTGGAAATTGGAATCAGACTCAGGAATGATGTGGACTCCGGGCCGTGTCTTCGGACACTGACCGGCTGTGTCTCAAGAAAGCCCCACCTGGCAGAGTCAAGCGGGGCCATGACAAACCTTGTTTTAATCCCGATGGTGACATTGGATTATCCGAAATTAACAGCCGGGCTGGGTAACCAGTTATGAATTGTCGGAGTAACTAAACAGCCTGACGTGCGGCGGGTGATCACCGCCCGGTCGATTATTTCTGACCTGCATCCCCGGCAACGAGACTGAGACAAGGACCATATTCCATTTTGGTCAATGTCCCAAGATTGGCGGGATCAGACACGCGAATGACTAAAACTCGTCCAAACGTTATGGCTGCGGTGGCCATGACCAGATACTGATCTACTTTAGACGCAGGTATGATAAACCGACGGCCATCCGTCCAGGTGGAGTTAACACCATAGATGTAACAATTGCCATCAACGTCGTTGCAACCCGTTCCCACGATATTGAAGGTAACATCGTCTGTTACGCCTCGCACGGACCTATCTTGAGCCATGGCCAATGATGGGACGG
>JADFYN010000138.1:4136-8566 GCA_015233055.1 Deltaproteobacteria bacterium | reverse complement strand
ATACTCTTCCTCCATGGATTAGGGCATCGAAGTTGCGATTAACCTTTACGAAGGAATGAGTATATCCATTTATTTTAACTTGCCTATACTAGCTCATAAATTAATTAAACTCGTCGAACTCAGGTTATTTAAGACCCAACTCTTGTCGAATAAGTTTCAAGAAACCGGGCAAATCGGTGATCCCGCCCAACTTTGAATAAATGACCCGGCTTCCGCCTTGCCCGTCCAACCGGAGGACCCAGAAATACGGGGTTCGGACCTCGCCCAGCAGCTTATGTATGGCAAAGCTTTTGTCCGGGAACAAAGGAAAGGCGATGGCATATTTTTCTCTGAAAACTTGAATCTCATAGTCGGAATTGCCCACGCCCAGTCCGATTATTTTCACCTTCCCGGCCAAATCCAAACCCTGAAACAGCTCATAGAGCTTGTTGACCAGCGGCGCCTCTTTTTGGCAATAGGGACAATACATACTGAAGGCTTCGATAATCAACACCTTGGCCTTGATGCCGGCCAGGGGAAAATTCTTCGCGGCGGAGTCAATGCCCAGGTAAGCCGCGGCTGCCTCAGACTTGGGTTGGGGCAAGGTCAGTTCCGGAAAAGCGGCGCCTTTTGCCGGCGCGGTAACGTCAGGCCAGGCCGGGACTGTCGGGGCCACCAACAATAGAATAAATAGAATGATTGATCTCAGCATTGGCTTTGGTCCACCTCCATCCCGGTCAAGGTATAAACCAAATGGGTGGTGATCAAGTCATCCAGTAACGGAATGACCGGTCCGGGCGCGTGCCGCAGGTCCACACATTTCAGAGATTGCCCGCAACGAGCACAAGTATCCAGGCGTAAGCCTCTGTCTTCTTTGGTGCAGGTGTAGCTCAGTTGATCTGTGTCTTCATTTTCGCAAAAGGGGCAACGCAACCGGGGGTAGGCCCAGGCAGTCTCGCATAACCCACAGTGAAGCCGTCTGGCTCCCGTCTCCTTGGCCAACTCGGCCACCAGGGGGGCGGAGCCGCATACGGGACAATGTCCATAGCGCCACCGGCTCAGATCGACCTGGGCTACAACAGCCTCAGACAACCTCCGCAGGGACGGCCTGAGAGCCAGCTTGAGCATCAATTTCAAGGCATCCTGAGAGGCCCGGCAGTGCTCGGCCACAGCCGTGAGCCGGTCATGATCCGATCGAACCAGGGCTTTAATCAACTCCGATATCGGCTCAGCCGAACCGTTCAACAATTCAGTCAAGCGGGCCGCGCCTTGTCCCTGCCGGACGGCCACCTTCTCGGCCAACCTGGCACACATGCCCAAAACGCTGTCTAAGTCCACCGGCAGATCTTCCGGCTGGTATACGGACACTCCTTTGGCCAGGTTCTGATTGATCTGATCCAGATCCAACTTAATTTCAGGAAGGGGCAACCTGTCCTGGGCATGAATGGTGTCGGTTATAAGTGACACCAGCCAGTCGGCAATTTCGCTGTAAATCGGCCAGCGGGCCTTGACGGCCACAACCTTTGAAGATAGGGCATCGAGTTCAGTAGACGGCATGGGGCGTGGCTCCGTATTTCTTGAATCCGGTTCAAAAAAAATTCCGGCATAAATAATATATTTTTTTCCTGCCGCCGATAAATCGGATCAGCATGTCCGAAATCTATTCTTCCCGTTAGACAAATCCCTTATCGGTCAACTCACTTTTTATGTAAGCATAATAAACCGGGGCGGCAATCACTCCGGCCATCCCGAAGGCGGCATCCATGATCAGTATGGCCAGAAGCAATTCCCATGTTCGGGCATGAATCCGACTTCCGACAATGTGGGCGTTCAGGAAATATTCAAGCTTATGTATCACCACGAGAAAAAGGAGCGAGGCGCCGGAAACGGACAATGAATAACTCAAGCTGATCACGACGATTATGGCATTGGATATAAGATTGCCTATGACCGGCAGTAAACCAACCAGGAAGGTTATGGCCACCATGGTTTTGACTAACGGCAAGTGAACCCCGAACAACGGCAGCGCTACTCCCAGATAAAGCCAGGCAAAAACAGTATTGAGCGCCGAAATGCGCACCTGAGCGAACACGATGGCCCGAAAGGCGTCGCTAAGGAGCCTGGCCCGACGAGCCAACGCTCCGGCCAACGGACGATATTCTTGTGTCGGGACGGCCTCCCGGAAAGAAATGATCGCCCCCAAGATCATGCCGATGAGGATATGCACCATGACCATTCCGGCTTCCTTGCCCGCCTCTTGTAACCCCCTGGCATGTCCCCGCAACCAATGGACTATTCCCTCCCTTAGCTTTTCAGCGCCCTCCGGCAGATATACGGACAACCAGTCGGGCAATCTGTCACGCGCTCCTTCAATGATCTCGGCCATTTTTTTGAATAAAGCTGATATGCTGTTAGTCTCACTCCTAAAAAAGAGAGCCATTCCCCAAATCAGCAGGACGAACAAGGCCACGATAAGTGCGGCCAGCAACCCCACGACAATCAGCTTGGCCCGGTTGTGGCTCAGCCGGCTGATGCGGAGCAAGGGGGCGGTAATATGAACCAGCTCATACACCAACAGGCCGGACAGCAGGGCCGACAGCAGATGCAACCTGAATACGAGCAATAGGGCCGCGGCCGAGATGATCCAGGCGGAAATCTCATAGGCGTTTAGTTTTGGCTGGGTGGTCTCGGACATTTTTTCCTCACTTTATTTTATCGAAAACAAGATATCACGATGTGCCCATTCGCAGTTTAGACCTCGCGGACTCTCTGAAGATTCTATCGTTCTACGTCAGATCAAGCAAATCAATCGGTGCATTTTCAACTTATCATACTTGTCCCGGTAAATCAAGAAGGGAGCCCCGAAGGACTCCCTGTGATGAATCATAAATTAGTACGTGGCGAATTCGCAATACTTAGCCGGGGTATCCGCGACCAAGAAGATGGCCCGGACTTCATCGGGGTTGATGAGTTCGGCCTTGTCCCCGAATTTCTTTTTGGCCTCGGCCAGCCGGGTTTGAGCCAGTTTCAGGATGTCATCCCGTTCACCAAAATTCAAGGCCCCCGTCGGGCACGATTTGACGCAGGCCGGCAACAGCCCGGCATCTACCCGCATGTAGCACATGTGACATTTGACCAGGGCCTTGGTCGCCTCATTTAAGCGCGGGATGTTATAGGGACATCCAGCTTTGACTTTTTCGGCATTGGCGCCTAACTCTTTCGTTTTCTCATTAAACTGGACGCCGCCGTTCTTGTCTACGGTAATGCAGTCCTTCACGTACTTGTCCGCCTCGGTCTTACATGGAGGTGACATGCAGTGCCGGCAGGCCTCGGTGAAAAAATACCAGACCATATAGTTCTTTTCAGACGGATATTCCTGGAAACGAACCAACCGGTAAGTGGAGGCGTTCAGATCCGGGGGGTTCTGAAATGTGCCCGTTTGTTTGGTCTCGCCGGCGGGCAGTTTATTCCATTCCTTACACGCGATCTGACAACCGCGGCAGGCGGTGCACTTGGTGGTGTCGATCAAGAAGCTCTTTCCAGCCATGGCTTATTTCCCCCCTTTCTTGACCACATTGACCATAAAGGCCTTGCTCTCAGGGATCCGGGTATTGGGATCACCCGTGGAGGGGGTCAACAAATTGGCCGAGTCGCCGCCGTTCTTAGGATGGACCCAACCGTAACACCAGGGTATCCCCACCTGATGGATAGTCGTTCCCTGGATTATAAATGGCCTCAGCCGCTTAGTCACGATAGCTGCCGCCTCCACCTGACCACGGGGTGAAGACACGATGCACGGTTCACCATTTTTGATTTCCAGGAGTTTGGCCAACTCCTCACTCATTTCCACGAACATTTGCGGTTGAGCTTCCAACAGCCAGGGCTGCCATCTGGTCATGACCCCGGTCTGCCAATGTTCCGTAACCCGGTAGGTACTGCAAACAAATGGATAACGAGGATCACAGGTGGTATAGGTGTCCGCGGCGGTGCCGTAGATGGGAGCCACCGGGTTAATCCGCTGGGAGGACATCTCGTTCTTTTCCACCGGACATTCCAATGGCTCGTAGTGCTCGGGGAAAGGCCCGTCAACCAGGCCGGGGCCGAAAATGGCCGCCACCCCGTCGGTCTTCATGATAAACGGCAGTCGTCCTTTATCTTTTTGGTCCAGCGGCGGCCAGGGGCCATCCGGAACATCGCCCACCCACTTGCCGTCTTTCCATTCCAGGATATTCTTGTTGGGAGCCAACGGTTTACCAGCGGCATTGACCGAGGCCCGGTTATAAATAATCCGCCGGTTTACCGGCCAACACCAGGCCCATTCAGGAAAAAGACCCAGACCGGTGGGATCCTTCTTGCCCCGGCGGGCGGCCATATTCCCCTTGTCCGTATAGGAGTTGCAGAATAGCCAGTTACCCGAAGAGGTGGCCCCGTCGGCCTGGAGCATGGCAAAG
>JADFYN010000138.1:0-4064 GCA_015233055.1 Deltaproteobacteria bacterium | reverse complement strand
TTGATCAATTTGGCTACGGCATGGGGATCGAACTTGCCGTCTTTGACATGGTCCCAGCGCAGGTTGTGAATGGGCGTGTCAAAGGCGCCGTCGTATCGTTTGTACAATTTTCGGATGTGCTCAAACAACTCAACCATGATGTCGCCATCCGGCTTGCAGTCTCCGGGCGGATCAGCCGCCTTGTATCGCCATTGCATCCATCTCCCGGAATTGGTAATGGACCCTTCCTTTTCCACTGACGCGGCGCAGGGCAGAAAGAAGACCTCGGTCTTTATCTGCTTCGGGTCCATCCCCGGGCCCTTCCAGAACGAAGCGGTCTCATTGTCAAAAAGATTGACGTTGACCATCCAGTCAAGTTTACCCATGGCCTGACGGGTTTTGTTGGCATTGGCGCCGGAACAAGCCGGGTTCTGGCCCCAGGCAAAAAATCCGGTAAACTTGCCTTTGTACATTTGGTCGAAGATGTCCATCCAGGTATAGGACACACCGTCGTCCACCTTGGGCAGCCAGGAGTAGCCGAACTCGTTTTCCTTAGTGGCTTCATCGCCGAACATGGACTTAAGAAAGCTGGCCATGTACTTGGGTTTGTTCTGCCACCAGTTGGCGGAAAGAGGTTCGTTGGTCTTGGGGGTGTTTTTCTTGTTATAATCCTCCAGGGTGGGGTTGGACGCGGCCGGAGTGCCCAGATATCCCGGCCAGATGTGGAACAAGAGGCCATGGTCGGTGGAGGCCTGGACGTTTGACTCCCCGCGCAGGGCGTTGACCCCGCCTCCGGCTATGCCGATGTTGCCCAGAAGCAATTGAATAATGCACATGGCCCGGATGTTTTGGACTCCCACGGTATGCTGGGTCCAGCCCATGGCGTACATGATGGTGCCGGCTTTATCATCGGGACCTGTGGCGGCATAGGCGGCATAAACCTTGAGCAGGTCGGGAATGGGCGTACCAGTAATTGACGAGACGATCTCCGGGGTATACCGGGAGAAGTGTTTCTTTAACCGCTGCAAGACGCAGTTGGGATTTTGCATGGTTAAGTCACGTTTGTCCCGTCCTTTTTCATCTTTCTCAAAAGTCCAGCCGGCCTTGTCGTACTTATGGGTCTTGGGGTCATACCCGGAAAACAGGCCGTCGTCGAATCCGAACTTAGACGAAACAATAAACGGGGCATTGGTATAATTAGTCACATATTCTTTTGAATACATGTCCTTGGTCAGGATGTAGTTGATCATGCCGCCTAGAAAGGCGATATCAGTGCCGGAGCGCAAGTAAGTGTAGATATCCGCCTTAGCCGAGGTGCGGGTAAAGCGCGGGTCCACGTGAATTAAAGTGGCCCCTTTTTCCTGGGCTTTGGTGACCCACTTGAAGGAAATGGGGTGGTTCTCCGCTGCATTGGAGCCCATTATCAGGATACAATCGGCGTTCCTGATGTCGATCCAATGGTTGGTCATGGCGCCGCGTCCGAACGACTCTCCCAGAGCCGCTACAGTAGCGCTGTGTCAGATACGGGCCTGGTGTTCAATATAGACCAGGCCCAGGGAGCGCATAATCGCTTGAAGTAACCAGCATTCCTCGTTGTCTAGGGCGGCGGACCCGATGTGGGCGATCCCCTCGGTCCGGTTGACCTCTTGGCCTTTGGCATTCTTGATCACAAAGCCGGCATCGCGTGATTTCTTGACATTAACGGCAATTCGGTCCAAGGCCCAGTCCCAGGTTTTTTCTTCCCATTTGTCGCTATAGGGAGCCCGGTAGAGCACCTGGGTCCACCGGGCCGGATTGACGGCCAACTGGTATAACGAGGCGCCTTTGGCACACAGAGACCCTTCATTAATGGGGTGATCCGAATCGCCTTCAGTGTTTATAATCTTACCCGTGGCCTTATCCGTCTGGACGATTTGTCCGCACCCCACCGCGCAGTAGGGGCAGATGGATGTCGTCTCTTTAACGGTCATGGTATCCAACCCGGCGGCATAGGATTTGATCGGCAGGACATCGAACCCCAGCCCAGCCAGGGCGCCGAGGGCGGAGGCCATCCCGGAGATCTTTAGGAACTCCCGGCGAGTAACGTGCATAGGCTCCTCCTTACTTAAGATTGCTGGCGGTTGTTTTTGGCCGCGATCAGGCGCGGCGAAGGTATGGATTTGAAGAGAAGGATTTTGGGACCGAGCAGATTAGACCGGACCCTGTACAGTTGTGGTGCGAAGGGATTATAATCTATCATTTTTCCGGCGGTACAAGCAGGTCACCAGACCTCTAGGCAGGCAGCCTTGAGCCATCCGGTGGTTTACTCCGGCTGAATTTTCGACCACCGCGACGGCACATATTGTCTATTTTATGTATCATCTTTCCATCAGCTAAGCAACTAAAAAAAATCATAAACTGTTAGACCAAAATCGACATAGCCAGGCCGGAAAGCAAAACCTGATTGACATGGAGCGAAAGTTAAACAACGAGGGTCAAAGTTCGCGGGGTAAGGGACTGGGGCCAACGCGGCCCGATGACTGCTCTTGGGTGCAATGCGGATTATTTTAGAGAAAGTCCGGACTAAAGAAAATAAGGAATAAGCCGATAAGAAAGATAGGAATAGTCCAAAAAAGGATTAGCCTTTGATTAAGTCTATCAATCTAATGCCAAAAGGAGGGTTTACCATGTCTATTAACTCAATTTCTTCCGGTAATCCGGCGCCTCTACAGGTGGCACAACCCCCGTCGAATGCCAATGCAGCCAAACCCGCAGGGCCGGCCGTAAAGAATGACCACGATGGCGATGACGGTGCCGCGTCCCAGGCCGCCTCTCAGCCATCTGCCAATATGAATGGTCAAGTCGTAGGCGCCTTAATCAACGCCATGGCCTAACCCCATCCTCTTACCGTGATGCCAGGCAGTTGAGCCTGGTTGGGTACGTCCGATGATGGCATTTTCCGGAACCGAAAACCGTATTTTATCATCAATCGGCCGGCTCAACGCCCCGTTTGGGGCGGATGTAGCACCCAATAACCGACTGTCCGGCATTACGTTGCACAATTTCTTTTTTTCTATTGCCAGGGGGGATAGTTAAACCTCGCCTGTCAACCCCTGCCTCCTAATCGTCTATTGCCCACCACGTACCGGCCACACGTAGTGGTATTTGGCTTTAAAGTCGGAGCCGAGGCGGCCATTGGTCAGGTTGACTTCACACGCGGCGTATGTGTAGCCGGGGGAGTCGGAAGTACTCGCCCAGTATAAGCAGTAGTAGTCGCTCGACTGGATCCCGGTAAAATAATACGTGCTGGAAACACTAACGGCTTCAGTCCCGGCCACAAGTCCTTTCAACTGGTTCACAGTTGGCAACCACCAATCGCCTGCCGCAGAACCATCGGTTAGTGAGGTTGGATTTCCAGCCTTGACCATAGAAGCCCGATCATAGGCAGTTACTTGAGATGCCGTGCCTGCCTGTAGAGGATATAGCCCGCCCCAGTTAGCGTCTTTCAGCCAAACCAATCCGGTGCTCATGTCGGTGACCGTGCCGTTGCCGTTATCACACCACCGACCCTGGGGACTGAGTGTGCCTTCGCAGGCGACACACGCTCCGTGCGAGGCCGGAAGCTCCCCGGCATAGGCCGGGATGGCAGAGCAGATTGAAAAATAAAGCGCCATAAAAATGAGTGCAAGATGCTCTGATGAATTTCTTCGTCTTCTGATCATGAAATTACCCTCCATAACGGACATGGAAATAAAATATGACCTGTTTAGATCCGCGGCACAAGGATATCTCATCCTGTCTCCAACCGCCAAAAGACCGAGTAACCGAATGTCCTATTTTCCTCGCCGAACCGGCCAGACATAGGCATTGACCCACTTATAGTTCGGATGGATGTTGCCATCGTCCAGGCTAATGATCCACACGATCTCCGCATTATAGGCAGTGCTCGACCAGTAGACGTTATCCTGGACACCTTCAAAAAAATACGTGCTGGAAAGGCTGATGGCCTCGCACCCCTCATGCATCACCTGCAAGGGACAACTCAGTTCCCAAGGACGGTGGTGTGATAATAATAACGGTACGGTGACCGATATGAACAATGGATT
>JADFYN010000137.1 GCA_015233055.1 Deltaproteobacteria bacterium | reverse complement strand
TACGTGCCAGCAAGATGGTCAGATGGTCGGCCAACCCTCAAAGTCATTTCCTTTGAACAGGATATATCACGACGTCTGAACTGCTGAATTGACGCGGCTTTATGGGACAATTACATGGTATTTCATATAGTCTCAGCCCCTACCCAGGGCGCTGCCCTGGGCTAACTTAGAGCGCCCATTCAGGGCTTAATCGGAATTAACCATTTATTAGAATAGGATCCGATGACCTGCACCTTAATCCAAAGCAACTCGCAACCCGTAACACGCAACCCGCAACTCGAAACACGCGTCCCACAGCCCGGAGCCGTATCTGTAAATATAGTCGGTTTAGGCCGATGATTAATCATTCACAGGGGCACGATTATCAACTATCGTACAAAATAGAATGATTAGATCCGGCTTTCTGAGCTTGTTTTATATTGTGTCGTAATCCACGGTAATACCGGTAATAAATTTGTTGGTTCACCTGCTTTCTATTCGTTTAACCACATATACATATAGAAATTCCGGGAGGACGTGGTATGAAGATTTCTCAAAAACTTATGACCGTGGTGGCATCCGGTGTGGTCGCCCTGGGCATTGTGGCTGTTACTCTCTCCATAACCGCCTTAAGCCAAAGAGGTCGGCAAGAGATTACGCACATGAAGACCATGATGCTGGAGGCCAGGAAAGAGAAATTAAAAGATCTTGTAAATAACGCTGATTCGGTTATCGAGGACGCCTTTAAACAAGCCAGCAACGTGGAGGCGTTATCCAAGAGATACGAAGATCGGTTGAGAAATGTCGTTGAGGTCATTTATTCGGTTGTCTCGGCGACACACGCTGATCCCGGCATCCCGGACGAGCAAAAGAAAAAAACGGCCTTGGATCTGGTCAAGAAATCCAGATACAACAAGGACGATTATTTTTGGATCAATGACTCTTACCCCGTGATGATCATGCATCCGTTTAAGCCGGAACTGGACGGTAAGGACCTGACTGATTTTAAGGATCCCAACGGGAAGCATCTCTTCGTGGATATGGTCAAGGTTTGCGCCAAAGATAGCCAAGGCTTCGTCGACTATTTGTGGCCCAAGCCGGGGGCCGACAAACCCGTGCCCAAACTTTCCTACGTGAAGCTGTTTAAACCTTGGGGCTGGATTATCGGTTCAGGAATCTATATGGAGGTGGCCCAGGCCGACACTTTGAAGCGGGCGGCCGAGATCATCGGCACCTTACGTTATGGCCCTGAAAATAAAGATTATTTCTGGATTAATGATACCCATCCGAATATGATCATGCATCCTTTTAAACCGGAGATGAATGGTCAGGATTTGTCCGATTACAAAGACCCTAACGGGAAACGGCTATTTGTAGAGATGACTAAGGTATGCACCGAGCATGGTCAGGGGTACGTGGAATACATGTGGCCCAAGCCTGGGTTCGCTGAACCGGTGGCCAAAATGTCCTATGTTAAGTTGTTTAAGCCCTGGAACTGGATTGTGGGCACCGGGTTGTACCTGGATGATTTGAATAAAATGGCCGCGGATAAAGAAAAAGAGATAAGCAGTGCGATCACTCGGCAGCTTATCAGCATGGTGGCGTTTATTACCGTGTTTTGTGGTTTAATTCTCGGTGTGACTTATTTCATCTCCAAGCGGATCTCCCGGCCGATCAGGAACGCCGGACTGATGCTGAAAGATATCGCGGAGGGCGAAGGAGACCTGACCAAACGGCTTCAAGTCACGTCCAAAGATGAAGTTGGAGACATGTCCACCTGGTTCAACGTGTTCATCCAGAAATTGGCCGGCATCATCGAAAGTGTGGCCGGCAATGCCCAAACCCTGGGTGAAGCCGCAAGCAGCTTGACCGCCATCTCTACTCAGATATCCTCGGGAGCCCAACAGACCTCGGCCAAATCCACCTCTGTGGCCGCGGCCGCCGAAGAAATGAGCTATACCATGAATTCCGTGGCCGGATCCATGGGAGAGACATCCAGTAGTGTTTCGTTGGTGGCGTCTTCATCGGATGAGATGACGTCGGTAATCAACGAATTGGCCAGGAATGCCGAAAAGGCCAAAACCATGACCGACCGGGCCGTTACCCAGGCCCGAAACGCCGCCGCCAAAGTCAAGGAACTGGGCCATGCGGCGGAAGAAATCAGCCGGGTCACCGAAGCCATTACCGAGATTTCGGACCAAACGAACTTGCTCGCCCTGAATGCTACCATCGAAGCTGCCCGGGCCGGAGATGCAGGTAAGGGTTTTGCTGTGGTGGCCAACGAGGTTAAAGAACTGGCCCGGCAGACGGCTGCGGCCACGGAAGAAATCAGGAAGGAAATCGAGGGAATTCAGAAATCCACCACCGGCGTGGTCACTGAAATCGGAGATATTCTTGGTATAATAAATAATCTTAATGAAATGGTCTCGGCTATCGCCGCGGCTGTGGAAGAACAATCAGCGGCTACAAACGAAATCGCAGGTAGCGCCTCTAATGCGGCTCGCGGGATTGAGGTGGCCACGGATAGCGTTCACCAAACTGCCGCCGCGGCCGAAGCAGTGGCCAAAGATGTCTCAGCCGTGGATAAGGCCAATGCCGAGATATTCCACCACACGGCTAATTTAACCGCCAAAGCCAAGGAGCTGAACAAGTTGGCCGACGAACTCAAGGACATGATGTCTCGGTTTAAGTATATGGACGGCAGTTTGCCCAGCTAACGCCCTACCCAGGGTTGAGACGGTGCCCCGGCAAGTCGGAAGAAAAATTGCCCCAAGACCCTATTTTGAGATTAGCTCATAAACCACGGCTCCCGACCCGACCAGAAGGCAATAAGGAGCGAACAGCCAGAGGCGCCCCTGGTCGATAATCTTAACCAGGAGTTTGAGGGTCAGGTAACCCACCAGGGCCGCCACCAGCGTCCCGGTCAGAATGGGCTCCAGGGCCAAAGTCGGGTGATGTGATTCATGTAACTTCAGGATTAACGCCCCGAGGATGGACGGGATAGACAGCAGAAAGGAAAAAGCGGCCGCCACCCGGCGGTTCAGCCCCAAGTAAAGGGCCGCAGCAATGGTTGAACCCGACCGGGAGATCCCCGGGGCCACTGCGAATCCCTGGACCATACCGATGATCACGGCATCCAGCATGCCCATCCGGTACATTCGCCGGGTGCTGTTCGGCATCCAGTAGGTGCCCAGCAGGATCAGTCCGGTGATGATTAGGGCCAGGCCGACACCCAGCAACGACGGAAAGAGAGCCTCAAATTGGTGCATAAGTGTGACGCCGATGATGCCGGTTGGGATGGTGCCGATAATTATTAGAATAGCCGCCCTCAGGGCAGGCCGGGTATTGAAGGCTGCTTCAAGCTCTTTCCGCTGTCTGACGTTCCGGAGCATCCACCAAAACTCCGTACACAACTCGGCTACCTGCCGCCGATAAAAGGTCAAAACGGCCACGAGGGTGCCCAGATGAAGACAAACGTCAAATAGGACATCAGGTTCAACAATGCCGAGGAACTGTTGAAAAATTACCAGGTGAGCGGAACTACCGACGGGTAAGAATTCAGTTATGCCCTGGATTATGCCCAAGATAACGGCTTTAAACATGTTCACCCCCAACACGTACGATTGGCGTGCCGTGGCCGGATTAGATTAGACTCAAAGAAAATGATTGACTAACTTCGAAAACGGTGGTATTGGCACTTTCATATGGTGAGTGTAGCTCAGTTGGCAGAGCACCGGGTTGTGGCCTCGGTGGCCGAGGGTTCAAGTCCCTTCACTCACCCCATCAATACCCAGCAAGACCTAATCCCTCAGCACGCTTCAGCTACCATTCGAATCGATCTCAATCATATACAAAAAAGAATATTTAGCAAGGCCCGGCTTATTTTATTTTCATGCCGAAGTTTATCCGCGAAACGGTCTCTTATCCGTTGCAGGTGATTTTGGCAAGTTGTTTCCAAGGGTGATCGATTTGTGGCTAATTGCCCGCTGCTACCGGTGATGAAAGGAGATGCCATGCCAGAAAAGAGATACTCAGCCCCAAGCCTCGAAGACTTTGTCTCAGCCATACTCAATGTGCTCCAACTGCCATCCCACAGAGATTTGGTTGAACTAGAGAAGAAGATCGATGTGCTGGAAAGCTCTTTGCTCAAAATCTCCCCTGATCTGAGGACCTCGTTGAAAAGGGTGAAGACCAGGACCGAGGCAAAGGCGCAACGGGACATGACGGTGAAGACGACCATCGTCGACCAAATCGTGGCCATGGTCCAGAAATACCCCAACGGCATTTCACCTAAAGACCTGTCCAAGGCCGTCGGGATGAACATCAGGACCATCCATTATTCCCTGGCCAAGGCCTTCAGCAAGGGTCTGGTCACCAAAAAAGGGAAAGGCATTTACGCCGCCGCGGATTGAACCGGGGCCACCCCTCAAACACACTACCCAAGGCCGGCATTACGGCTTTATCGGCGTATCGGTATGTTCAGCGCGTGGACAAAATTAAGGTGGGATTGCAGTATCTGCCGGCCGGGGCCGGAAAATGGAAAGTGGACCGCATCGGCCGGGGTGATCATCCCGTGATCCACAAAGCGGCTCCCTTAAGGTCTTCCAAGAGTTGCTTGGCCCGGGACCCGACCAGCCATTCTTTGATCATCGGCTTGTTGCGACCCACACGGCCGATGGCTACCGCAGCAAAGGAGCCTTTTTCAGCTTCCAGTATAATGGTCCGGGCCACCTTGTGGGACTCCACCATCAGGGTGCTGATCCGGTCCTCCGCAATTCCGTTTTCGACCAGCCGTTTGGTGGCCTCCGCAAAAATACCCCCTTCCCAAATACCTTCTCCAACATCCACGTTCAACAGCGTGATGGAGTGATGTGGTTGATTTTTTAAGATAAACCCGACGTGGTCGGCGGCCCGGTAGGCGGTTTCGGAACCATCAACGCACAGGAGAACATGGCGGCGGTTATCTTCCGGCTGACGGCAGATCCAGATAGGGGCGTCGAGATGCTTCTCCAGGACCTGCCGGGTCACCGAGCTATACAAGACGCTTTCAAAGACTTTGTACCCCCGCCGGCCCAACACAATGGCGTCATACAAACCAACCCGGCCCTCATCGACGATATCTCTGACCGCCCCGAGCCTCTTAGCCAGTAGTTTGCAAATGACTTTTTCCGGATTAAATCCATCCTCCACCAGTTTCTTCTTGATTTCTTCAATGACTCTCTGAGCCCTGCCCCGGGCCTCCTCCACCAGTTTCTCGTCCAATTGATGTTGTTCAAAGGTATTGATAAAAGTCCCGTCGCCCGGCCTGGGCGTGACGTAAAATAAAGTCAGGCTGAGGTCCTCTTTGTTTTTGAAAAACGAATTAACAAAGCGGATGCCGTACAAATAACTGGGATCGTCACCAATGGTCAATAACAGGTGTTTGTTCATACCAACCTCTGCTCGGGGTTCGTGTTTCGGGTTGCGGGTTGCGTGTTACGGGTTGCGAGTTGCTTTGGATTAAGGTGCAGGGGCATCGGATCATATTATAATAAATGGTTAATTCCGATGAAGCCCCAACGGGGCGCTCTATGTTAGCCCAGCGGCAACGCCCTGGGAATTACGGCAGGTTACGTGTCGGGAGGATGGTCAGATGGTCGGCCGACCCCTAAAGCAGTTCCTTTGAACAGGATATACCACGGCTGAAGTACGGGATTGTCGACGGTTTTATGTGACCATTATATGGTATTTTATATAATCGCCGCCCTACCCAGGGCGTTGCCCCAATGCCGTTGAATTAAGGATGCAGCATAATCGCCTGTGATCTTCTATAGAAAGACTATGATTAAAGCAGAATAGCCGGTTGTTGGGCTACAGAGTAAGCCATGGGAAAATCCATCCGTAGGGGCGAGGCATGCCTCGCCCCTACCACTGTTGATGAACTTCCACAAACATCATTATCGATCAAAATAATCACAGTTCAGACAATGAGGTGGATTCCACTCCAAGCCGCACCTTAATTCAACAGCATTGGGGCGTTGCCCTGGGCTAACCTAGAGCGCCCCGTTGGGGCTTCATCGGAATTGGCCATTTATTAAAATCAGATCTGATAGCCCTGCCCCTTAAGTCAATGACCTTGACCAGCAACGGGCAACGAGTAACCAGCAACCCGAAGCAACCCGCTGGGGCTAGGCTTTGTTGAATTGTTCCCGGATGGCTTTTTTGTTGATTTTGCCGACGCTGGTCTTGGCAATGGAATCCACAATCTGATAGCGGTCCGGGACACCGTACTTCGGCAATTTGCCCTCGTCGGAGCATTTTTTCATGAATTGTTTCAGTTCCTCAACCGTGACCTTGTCTTTGTAATCGGACTTCAACACCACCAGCATGAGCGGCCGTTCGCCCCATTTCTCATCCGGGATGCCGATCGCCGTAGACTCCAACACGGCATGATGTTGACTCATCAGATTCTCCAGGTCCAGGGACGAGACCCACTCCCCGCCGCTTTTGATGACGTCTTTGATCCGGTCGGTTATTTGGAGATAGCCCTGGCCATCGATGTAGCCCACGTCTGCGGTGTGTAACCAGCCATTTGTCCAGAGGTCTTTTGACTTCTCCGGTTCTTTGAAATAACTTTGAGTCAACCACGGGGTTCTGGTCACCACCTCGCCCACGGACGTCCCGTCATGGGGCAAGATTTTGTCATCCATGTCCACCACCTGGACATCCACCAGCGGGATGGGCAACCCTGTTTTAATAACTATATCCAAAAGCTTGTCATCTTCCCAGGTCAACATTTCTTCCTTTGGCAGGGCCAGGGTCAAGATGGGGCAGGTTTCCGACATGCCGTATCCGGCATAGACGGTAATTCCGGCATTTCGCGTGGCTTTGGCCAGGCCCTTGGGCAACCGTGAGCCGCCAATGATCACCTTCCAGTTGGACAGGTCAATCTTCTTGATTACCGGACTGGTCACCAGCATCTGCAAAATCGTCGGGACGCAATGGGAAAAAGTCACCTTTTCCGTGAGGATAAGTTTCAGCAGCATCTCCGGCTCATATTTTCCCGGATAGACCTGCTTGGCCCCCAATAAAGTAGCCACGTAAGGCACACCCCAGGCGTGAACATGAAACATGGGGGTAATGGGCATGTAAACGTCGTCTGAATGAAATCGGCCGATGGTCTGGTAAGAACTGACTGCGATGGTCATAGACAATGTATGGAGTACCAGTTGCCGATGGGAGAAGTGAACGCCCTTGGGTAAACCGGTCGTCCCAGTGGTATAAAAGGTGGTGGCTTTTGTATTCTCATCAAAATCCGGGAAATCGTAGGTCGGTGCGGCTGCAGCCAGCATCTCCTCATATTCGGCGTCGAGATGGAGTTTTGTCTCGGGGGTTTTTCCATCTTCAGCCAGTACGACGATCTTCTTCACTTTGTCCAGCTTGCTTCGGATACTTTCTAGAATAGGCAGGAAGTCGGAGTTGATTAGAATGACTTTGGCCTCGGCATGATCGATGGTATATAATATTTGATCGGACGATAACCTCCAGTTAACCATTTGGAGCACCGCGCCCATCATCGGAATGGCAAAAAAACATTCCAGATAACGATGGCTGTCATAGTCGAATACGGCCACGGTGTCGCCGGATTTAATCCCAAGGTTGGCCAGGCTGCTGCCCAACCTGTTGATCCGCTCATGCAGGTCCCGGTAGGTCATCCGAAACTTATCCCGGTAAACGATTTCCCGATCAGGCGAGTAAATCATAGGGGTGCTGAGCAGTTTCTTGATAATCAAAGGATATTGATAGTATTCTCCGGGTTGGTAAGTCTTTTCAACCATGTTGGCTCCTCCAAGAATAGCGATCATTAACCTGTGGTCGAGAGATCGCGAGTTAAAGTGTGGTCAATCCGCCGCGGCCTACCGGCGCCTCAGCAGTAACCGTTGGCTTTTTCCAAAACATCTGTTCCTGATGATCAAGACGACGATCACCGTACCCAGGGCGGCCGACGCGACCAGCATGAGCATGACCATAATCTGGTAGCGAATGGCCTGGACCGGGTCCGCCCCGGATAGGATCTGGCCGGTCATCATGCCTGGGATAAACACAATGCCCACGCCCATCATGGAGTTGATGGACGGAATCATCCCCGCCTTCACCGCCCCGCTCACGATCTCCCAACTGGCTTCCCGGAAATCCGCGCCGTGAGCCAGGTGCATCTCGACCATATCCATTTTGGTGCGCAAATCGGAAAACAGGCGCTCAATGGACACGGCCAGGGCGTTCATGGAGTTGCCGATGATCATCCCGGCAATGGGGATGAAGTATTGAGGCTGCCACCAGGGCTTGGCCCCGACGATTAGGCCGGTGACCGTCACCGAGACCACGAAATAGCTGATGAACATGGCCGCAAACATAGGCAGGGCAAAGGGCACGGCCTTTTCTTTAACCCGGCCCTTGATCGTGTACACGGCGCAGATGATCATGATCAAAAAGACGCTCAGGGTGACCCAGCTTAGTGACAACCGAAAGATCACCTTAAGCGCATAGCCCATCAAAAACAATTGGGCGAAGGTCCTGATCGTGCCTATGGTCAGGTCCCGGTTCAGACCCAGCCGGTAGATCAACGAAAAAACCTGAGAC
>JADFYN010000136.1 GCA_015233055.1 Deltaproteobacteria bacterium | reverse complement strand
TCAATATTCATCTCATCTTCCACCCGACCGTAAATCTGGAGATGGTTATGGTCTATTATGGCGCAGAGATTATCCAGACGGTAGTGGGGGGCGGTCATGGCCGCTTCCCAGACTTGACCTTCTTGGACTTCCCCATCGCCCAGCAAGCAGTAAACTCGCGCTCCACGGCCATCCAGCCTGGTGCCCAGGGCCATGCCGTTAGCCAGGGACAACCCCTGCCCCAGGGATCCGGTCGATACATCCACCCCGGTGGTCAAAAGACAATCCGGGTGTCCCTGCAAACACGCCCCCAGTTGACGCAAGGTATAAAGCTCTTCGGGAACGAAGTAACCGCACTCGGCCAGCACGGCGTAATAGGCCGGGCAAGCGTGGCCTTTGGAAAGGACGAATCGATCCCGCTGCACCCAGTCGGGATTATTCGGTTTGTGTTTCATCTTATACAAGAAAAGAGCGACCAAAATGTCGGCCGCTGAAAGGGATCCCCCGGTGTGCCCCGAGCCGGCTTGATGAAGCATTTTAACTATCTGAATTCTAACTTTTTTGGCTATTTGGATAAGCTTTTGAACGTCTGAAATCGATTCCATTAAAGTGGGCTCCTAATAACTTATTGATGACGTGCCCTTTCCTAACACAAAAAGAACAGACTATCAATAATAATATGGTACCGATTAGTAATGGTACCGGTTATGGTGAACCAGCGGCTTGCTTAACAACAGGTCTCGCATTAAATTACTTAAAAAATAAATCCACCGGCTTGAATTAAGAGAAAAATCTTATTTGGGTGACGGCTCCAAACAAAATTTCACCCTCGGCTCATGAACACGATCAAGTTCCCGCCACATTCTTCCTTCGTCCAGGGTCAACTGGAGTGCCTTCCGGGCAAACAACATCCGGGTTTCGCCGATAGGTGCTCCGGTAGGGGAGGGGGAACGGGGCAAATCCTACGGGGAGGTAACTACGGTGAACGATTTCTTGGCCAGAACCCGGCCGTTATAGACGACGGCGAAGATCCATTTTCCTGGAACCATTTCATAATCATGGTCAAAGGTGAAACCGTTGAAAAAAATTTGGTTCCGGTCATCGAATTTAAAGGAAAAGCTCACGTTGTTTTCAGTGATGGTCGGGCCTTCGGGTGTTTTAATGGGGGGGATCAGGGCCGCATGGGTCAGCGTATAAACCTGCTGCCGTGGAAGGTTAAACACTTGATAGGTATAACCGAAACTTATCCCCTTTTTGGCCGTGATCACATCTCCTTGATTAACAATCTTATAATTGCTCACTACTGCGGCCTTGGTCCCTTTACCTTCTTCGTCTTTGATCTCCTGGCTATCGCCCAGGGTAAAGATACCGAAGTTGCGGATTTCTATCTCTAAAGATTGTTGTGCACATACCGGTAGAACAGTCAAACTGAAAAGTAACACGGTTAAAAAACAGACCTTTTTCACAAGACACCTCACCTTGAACAATAACTATTTTATTGGTTGTTAGTTACTTATTGATTAACCAGGGGTTACGTCTATCCGGGCAGCCCGGTAGCCCCTCATCTAAAGCACTCCCGGTGTTAACGGAGGTTTTCTGCGATGTGGGCGACCATCCGAAAAATCATCGGCTCCAAAATAATACGAGGCATAAATACCAACCCTCGGGCTATCAGGTCGTCGGTCAGTTCGGTGGTGCTTTGTCGAACGTCGCCGGTTTTCCGGAAGGATGCTTCCATGGCCAAGCGGAACTCGCCGGCCGCATCAATGGACCGATCAAGGTAGGTCAGTCCGTCATGTCCGGTCATGGCCCCAAAGTGCTCAGCTAAGAAAATCTCCACCGGAAACTGCTTCATTCTCTGCAGTGATTCCTGATACTGGGTATAGTTTGAAGTGCCGGCCGGGAAAATTGTATCTTCAGCGGGAACGCCGCCCCCATCGGAGCCGAATAAAGCTTTTTCGGCCGGGACCCAGGCCGCGATGGAACATGTGGAGTGACCCGGAGCGTCCATGATGGTCACGGAAATGTCTCCACCCAGATCAATAACATCACCTTCTTTGACCGGCCGGTCAACCACCACGCCGTCGAAGGATAAATCCAGCTTTGACGTGGCCTGGACATCACCTAACTGGGCGGTGGCCATCTTGTTAAAATTACTGATGCCGATCACCGCCTTAGGCGCCATCAAGATACTCTGAGCCGGATATGACGCCCAAATGGACATCTGCGGCCAACGACGTTTGAAAAACGGAACAGCCCCGCAATGGTCAAAATGAGCATGCAAAATCAACAGATGCTTGATTCGGCTTTCATCTATTCCGAACGCGGAGAACTGGTCGAGTACGGCCGGCACAATATAGGCCATGCCGCCGCCAATAAGCATATCTTCGTTGTCGCCCCGGAGAAGATAGATGCACGATTCATTCCGTCCCAAAAACAGAATTCGTTCGGTAACCCAGCCCGGTTCTTTGATCCACATTCTATGACCCTTTCGACTCTTGGGTGGTATGGCCTTATCAATACTCGAACTTGTTTGGATCCCGGCATGCCGGAAGAAAGCCTCGGTCACCTTTCGGCTTCCAGACCCGTCGTCTGAGACTAGTGAAGGATAGGAACACTATCTCACTTCGTTTACCTTGTAAAGTCAAAAAGTAATTTTCCTTAGGCCAAACGAATGAACTTTTATTAAAAATGATAAATTCCAAAAACCCGAAAATGGTGACGCGCGTCAGACCGGTTAAATTCGGTTGCGTCGAGATAAATCTACTGAGACAGGTGCCAACTTTCCAGGTGACGTTCCAGGCTGGAGACTTCTGTGGCGATTTTGTCTAGCTGGGTTGGGTCAGAGTCAGCCTGGGCGGCATCAACGATTACTCTTAACCTCTGAGCGTCTTCCCGTAACTGGAACAACCGTTCATTCAGTCCGTCTATCATTCGGTTGATTTCGTCTTGTTGCTTGACCAGGTAATCGTGCTGTCTGATTTTTACCTTTCGGCTTAAATCCCCATCGGATATTCGTTTGAAAGCGTTGGCAAAATTCAACATGGGACCACAGATCCGATGGGTCAAGAGAATGAGGTGGATCGAAATGGCCAGGCCCAGGACCAGCAAGGTGGGAACCAGCTTCTGAGTCAGAGAAATCAATTCCATGGCGGAGCGGTATTGAACTTCTAAATCTGACGAAAAAACCATAACCTGGACCAAGGGAACAAACACCAGCCCCAGTTCGATGATCACCACGGAAAGTATATAGATCAGCACCACCAGTACGATCCTAAGCTGGAGTTCACGATCTATCAGGTAATTTTTGATGCGTCTGCGGCAGTCTCGTTTCACTGGCGTATCCTTAAGCAATCTATTCGGTGATGATGCCGTCATCGACAACGGTGTAATAGGTTTTTTTCCCTTTAGTGTGTCGGGCGGCCGCAGAGAAGGGTGAAACGGATGTGACCGTAATGGTCACTCCATTTGAAACGTTAAAGGCTTCTAAGGAAACAGTTGAGGGGATGGAAGGGACGCCGCTGATGACGGACCCCGTATTTCCCAGGTAGTCATCATAATTCGTATTGTAGTCCATCTGAGCTTTAATAAAATTGTTTAGATCATGCTTGGCCGCAACATCATAGGCCACAGATTGATAATGATAAACCCAATAGACGGATATGGTACCCAGAATTGACAAGATAGCCGCGACCACTATCAACTCGACCAGGGTCATCCCCTTTGGGAAACCGTCCCGGATCAGCTCGTCCGTGGTTTGATCTGACGGACAGGCAGGTCCGGCTGGTTTAATGGGGCCGGTGAATGGTAGGATTAATCCTTTATACATAGAACCACCAGCTTCTATAGTCAGGGTGATGGCCGGGCCGTTTCACGCGCACAGGACGCAATAGTTAAGATGACGCGGCGACTAGAAGAATCTTTTTGGCAGACCTATTAAAATTCGGTGATCCCGCCTGGGCCGGGCTTTAACATAATGCTGCACTTCAGCCCGTGGCCGATCGGTCATGGTTTCGGGTTCTCCTTGCGGGTTATTCTTTCGGCTACCTGGGGGTAAAGCCTTCTCAGACATTCGGGGCAAATTCCATGGCTGAACTGGGCTTCGGTGTGACTGGCCACGTATTCTTCCACCTGTTGCCAGAATCCCTCGTCATCCCGGATCTTTTTGCAGTGGGAACAAATGGGGATGAATCCAGAGAGTTGTTTTACCTGGCCCAGGGCATCTTCAAGTTTGGCAATAAGCTGTTTTTGTTCGGCGATTAGCTTTTGTTGATCGTCTTTGACGGCTTTCAGCTCCAGATGGGTATGCACCCGGGCCAATAATTCCGCCGAATTAAAAGGCTTAGCGATATAATCAACAGCCCCGACCTGGAAGCCGTGGACAATGTCTTGAGACTCGGTTTTGGCCGTCAGGAAGATAATAGGTATGTCACGGGTGAGGAGTGATGCTTTCAGCTTCTTGCAGACTTCATATCCGTCAATATCGGGCATCATAATATCCAACAAAATGAGATCCGGGACAATTTCTTTTACAATTGCCAGGGCCTGCTCGCCGCCCGAGGCCACGGAAATTCTATAGTCCTCCCGTTTTAATATGATACCCAGGACTTCAAGGTTTTTGGGGACATCATCTACAATTAAGATGACCGGTTTTTTTTCATCCCTGTCCATCACCTGGTTCTACCCCCTGGGCCAAGAGTCACCCGCAGATGTTTTGAATTCTGCATCGTGATCTTTTCTTGTGGCAGGTAAGTGATCAGTTCTCAACGCTAATTTACTTTTGATTGATTGTTCCGTACAGGTATCCGGGAAAATTGTCTTGATTCACCACCACGATGCCGCGGTTGGTTTGGGTGTAATGTTTTCTGTCTTGAAAAGGGTCATATCCGATGACTGTGCCATCTGGAATATAGCATCCCTCATCGATTATGGCTTTTCTGATCTTGCAGTTCCGCCCAATCCGGACATTTTCCATGATGACGGATTCCTCGACCAACGAGTAGCTTTCGAAAATGACGTTATATGAGACCACGCAATGACGAACGGTGGCGCCACTGACGATGCAGCCGTGGGCAATGATTGAATCTACGGCTTTTCCCACGCGAGGCTGATCGGAATGCTCGTTTTCAAATACCGTCTTGACCGGGGGATACTGCCGTTGATAGGTGCGGATGGGCCATTTCCGTCCATATAGATTAAAATATGGATCGACTCCGGTTAAGTCCATATTCGAATTCCAGTAGGAATCAAGAGTTCCCACGTCTCGCCAATAGCCTGAATCCCGAACCCGCTTTTCTCGCCGGGTTTCCCGGCGGCCATCGTGCCTGGTGACATAGATAAGATCGTCAATGGCGTTCATTTTGCGGTAGGGGTAGGCATAAATTCGGTGGTTGTGGATCATCTCCGGGATAATTTCCTTGCCAAAATCCACATGGTCGGTATGTTTTAAAATATCCAGCAAGATATCCGTTTTGAAGATGTAAATACCCATTGACGCTAAGGCGTGCTTTTCATCACCGGGTATTGACGGCGGATCTGTTGGTTTTTCCACAAACTCTTTGACCCGATAGTCATCATCCACCCCGATTACGCCGAATCCGGAGGCGGTTTCCCGATCTACCTCAATAACCGAGATAGTCATATCGGCTTCTTTTTCATCATGATATTTCCGAAACCCGGCATAATTCATTTTATAAACATGATCTCCGGAAAGAATAATGGTCAGTTCAGAGCGGTTCTTTTCCAAAAAGTAGACATTCTGCCTGATGGAGTCAGCCGTTCCCTGGTACCATTCTTCACCAACCATCATCTGGGGGGGCACCACTCGCAGATAATGCCCCAAATCCAGGCTGAAGATATTCCACCCAGCTTCTAAGTGCTCCATGAGACTCTGAGATTTATACTGAGGCAAGACAACGATCTTATAAATACCGGAATTAATGCAGTTTGACAGAGTTAAATCAAGAAGGATGTAGATTCCCCCGAAAGGGATGGCCGGTTTGGCCCTGTTCTTAGTCAGGGGCATCAATCTTTCCCCTTTGCCTCCAGCCATGATAACGGCAACTACGTCAATCATAGGTTACTCTCCGAATGTAGCCGTTGCAGCATATAGTTGTCCCAAATGAAAAGCTTACATTCCTTAATTGAACATTCTATATGAGCAACTAATTATAATTACATAATCTCATGATAAATCTTAAGGTTTGTCACGTCATCCGAAATGATAAAGGGCAGCCGGCCAAAAAAAGGCCATTCGTAAGTCCGACCTATTGAAGATCTTGTCCCACACTGATAGGCCGAAGTCTGATGCCTAAGATTTAGGATGCTCCGTTTCTTTTTCCGCCGGATTTTCGTCTGAAATCACGTCTCCTTGTCCCGGGTCGGAATTTGTTTTCGCAGGTCTGAAACGCAGATAAATCCTGACCAGCATTCCGGCCAAGATGGCCCCGCTAATTAAGATGATCAGGTTTGACGAAAAAAAGGTCAGGAGAAAATATGAGGGGTGATTTAGATGATAGGCGGCCCGGAGCAGGTCGATTCCAAATATCGTAAAGAAAACTGATACCACCACCCAGCATATCTGGACTGTCCACCATTTAATCGTTAATAAATTCATCTTGTTTGGTCGGTTACCTCAGAGTTGTCTTTAGTGCCGTCAGATCATCGCCGGAGATGGATCGGAGTCATGTTTTAGGTCTCTTGTTTTCCGGTTTCGGCAAGACTCAGCATAGTCAGGTGTTCACTTAGGTATTGATCTTTAATTCTTTTAAAGAAGGCCGCGCTTAGATTAACCGTTCCGTCGTAGGCGGGCCGGATTCCCCGGTTATGGCCCAGTAACCGGATGGTCAAGTCACCTTCATTTTTTCTACCGGGTAACTGCAGAACGAAAAAGAAAGTATTATGTGGCGTGTCTAACTTGTCCCAGGAAATACATACCCCTCCTTGGGAGATGTCCTTTAGCATTCCGGTCAATGGCTTTTGGTGGAGTATCTTGTCGTGATACGGGTCGACAATGGACTTAATCCTAAATTTATCGGCTCCTTCGGTGAAGAATTCAACGTAGTTGGTAAAATAATCCAAATATCCGTTGCAGACGACGTCGGTCCGGCCGCCATCCCAAACGAATTCCCTCACCAGAGACAACTCCTGACTGTCCAGTTTCTGGATAATGGGTTTGGGCACCGGATATAGTGACACCGGAACGTCGAAGGGAAGAGCAAAGCGTTTGTCGAACCTGGGGTCGTCTACGATAAACACCATCCGGTTTTGTAACTTCTTCTCCTGACGCACCTGGAGCACATTATATTTCTTAAGACTGGGATGATCAATTATAATCAGAACACGATCGTTTTTGGTCAAGGGCGGTGGATCCTTAACCTCAACCTCAATAGAGTTTTCACCTGCCCAAAGAAGCTTGCCGTAATAGCGTTCTTCCTTAAGCATAAGCATAAGCGGCTTCTTCTTGATCAAATATTCATTCAAGATTTCTTTGGGGATTTTTTTGATGCTGGGAAGCTGGTCAATGGAACGTTTAAGGACGGTTTCGACCCAATCATCCATTTTGAGAATGTTGTATCGTCTGATGTGTCGAATAATGGTGGCGGTAGCTGTTGTCACGGTTTCCATTCTCCCGGTCTTTTCTGTAACCACCGTAATACCGACTACGCTGATTGGGGTTTTGAGTCTGTAGTCTGTTGACCGCGCCGTAATCGGTCTCCAGCGTAAGAAACCTCCACCAGGTTTTTAGATTTCAAAATGATAATATAATCATAATTCAAAACTCGCAAGCTTATTTGCTCACTTGGAAACAAGTTTTTGCGGTTTTCTGGTGCGGTGTCGTGGCAAGGCAAACGGATGAAATATTTTTTGCAGAATTATTATCTTGTTCAATAAAAAAGGCAATAAAGCCCCAATTGGTCGGACCGGGTGACCCAGGACAAACCCAGGCAGCGCCCTGGTGATAGGGCACCCGCCTCGCCGGGGATAGAGGTGACTATAGGTAATCTTATTCCTCAAGGCTATCTCCATAGGCTAACCTGGTCCAACCCTTCGGCGCTTATTCGGATTTAGTCGTTTTCGGAATATTTCATGCGTCCACCCTCGATGTCGCGGTGTTTTGATTTGACAGTCATTGGCTGACCTGCTAAATTAACATTTTATGTCTGATCAAATTCCTAAGGATCGCCATATTATGCTTATAACCTGCCCGCAATGTAATTTCAGTCGAGATATCCCGGACCAAAAAGTCCCGTATAAACCTGTTCGCGCCATTTGTCCAAAATGTCACCACAGATTTGAACTGGGGGGCTTATCTACCCAGGCATCTGAGGCGCCTCCGACCCCGGGCCCGATAGGGGGAATTGAATCTCCGTTTCGGTCATCGGAAGACTTAGCCGGAAGCAGCCCAGGCGGCCAGGCCGTTATGTCGGCAGACATGGGTACCCCGTGGGATCAAAGGGAAAAGTTGGGAGTGATCTTATCAATATTTCTTACTATTAAACAAGCCCTTTTCTTACCAGGTAGTTTTTTCGGCCGGATGAAGACTAACGGTGATTTGGGCTCTCCACTGGGGTTTGCCATTATAGTCGGTTCCATCTCCATAATCATCAGCCTGATCGTTTCAGCTCTGCCGATAGCATAC
>JADFYN010000135.1 GCA_015233055.1 Deltaproteobacteria bacterium | reverse complement strand
TTCAACGATCAGGTCGGCCCTGGTTCGGTCAGTTACCTTCAGTACTCCGCTCCTGGAGAATTCAAATCCCAAGGCATCAGAAAAAAAGGCTCCGACGTCAGGCACGGTGGTCTTGTTGTCAAACATCAGGATAAAAACGCTTTTGGCGTGGGGGGGTAACTTTACTTGCCCAGGACCGAATCCATACCCGCAACCAATGGCCAGCCACATGCACCCGGTAAATATAATCAGCCAGGGCCAGGTTACGGCCCGGACAGACCGGCTCAGGCCGGGGGGAATCACGGCCGCATCGAGGGATGATTTTTGTTTTATCAACATGTTAGAATGAACCTCAGGGACTCGGATCAGTTGGCCCGCCTCCCGGGTGACCGGTATCCGGCCCGGAAGCCGGTTAGATGACGATATTGACCAGTTTGTTTTTGACCAAAATGACCTTCTTGACGGCGGCACCCCCGATGAAGGTGACGATCTTTTCATCTTCCAAGGCTCTTTGTTTGATTTCTTCTTCGTCTGTGTCCACCGCGATGGTCAGGCGGCTCCGAAGTTTCCCGTTCACTTGAATAACAAGTTGAATTTCATCTTCTTTAGCCCGTTCCGGATCATACTTGGGCCAGGGCAGGTCAACCAGGTCATCGCTCCGGCCCATAGTCGCCCACATCTCTTGAGTCATGTGGGGGATCATCGGGGATAACATGACAATCAGCGTATCGATGGCCATTTTTATGACATCCCGGCCGGGATCACCGACAGGCACGACCGGGCACAATCCGGCGGTAAGGTTAAACAGCTCCATACACGCGGCGATGGCTGTGTTAAAGTGGAATTTTTTGTCTATATCATCGGTGACTTTTCTGATGGTTTGGTGAATTTTCCGATCCAGGCGTTTTAATTCCGGCGTTAGTTGGCCGGGGTCATATTCGGCCGGAGATGCCTTAATCATATCGGGATGGTCGAAGAACAGGCGCCAGAGCCGGTTGACGAAGCGGTAGGAACCATCCACGCCCTGGTCGGACCAGTCCAGGTCACGCTCCGGTGGGGAGGCGAACAAGCTGAACAACCGGACGGTGTCGGCTCCGTAGCGGGAGAGCAGGTCATCGGGATCAACCACGTTTCCCTTAGACTTAGACATCTTGGACCCGTCTTTGATGACCATGCCTTGGGTCAGCAGATTAGTGAAGGGTTCGTTGTGCTCCAGCATGTTCATATCTCTCAGGACCTTGGTGAAGAACCTGGAGTAGAGCAAATGTAGAATGGCGTGTTCAATGCCTCCGATATATTGATCGACCGGAAGCCAGTACTTGACTTTGGCGGGATCTAGAGGCGCCGTATTGCAATCGGGGCAAGCATACCGATCAAAATACCAGGAGGATTCCATAAAGGTGTCCATAGTATCTGTTTCGCGGCGAGCCGGGCCGGCGCATTTGGGACAGGCGGTGTTAGTGAATGACTCCAACCGGGGCAGCGGCGATTCTCCACTCTCCGGGATCTCCGCGTCCAAGGGGAGGATGACCGGAAGGTCCTTTTCCGGAACCGGCACAATGCCGCAGGCGGGGCAATGGATCATGGGAATGGGATTGCCCCAATAACGTTGCCGGGAGATACCCCAGTCACGCAGCCGATAAGTCACGGCCAGGGCGCCTTTTTGTATGGAAGCCAGATAGTCGGCGATGGCCCGTTTGGCCTGTTCGTTGTCCATCCCATTGAACTGGCCGGAATTGACCATGATGCCGGGATTGACGTAGGCCGCGGTCATGGTCTCGGGGGCCAGGCCGCCTTCCGGGGGCTGCACCACCACAATCAAAGGCAGGCCGTATTTATGGGCGAATTCAAAATCGCGCTGGTCATGGGTGGGCACTGCCATAACCGCCCCGGTGCCATATTCCATGAGCACGAAGTTGCCTACAAAAATGGGCATCCGGGCGCCGGTGACCGGGTTAATGCAATAACCCCCGGTAAAGACGCCTTCTTTTTCCGTGTCATCGGCGGTCCGGGCAATCATATCTTGTTTGCGGACCCGTTGCACAAACTCATCGACAGTTTTTTCCTGCGGGGTGCCCCGAGACAGCTTGACGGCTAAGGGGTGTTCGGGGGCCAGAGTCATGAAAGTGGCGCCAAAGACGGTATCGGGCCGGGTGGTGAACACTTTAATCTGTTCGGTAGAGTTCTCCAATTGAAATATGATATTGGCGCCGTAACTCTTGCCGATCCAGTTTTTCTGCATGGTCATGACCCGCTCCGGCCATCCGGGCAACCGGTCACAATATTCCAGCAACTCCTCGGCATAAGCGGTTATTTTTAGAAACCATCCCGGCATCTCCCGGGTAGTCACCTCGGAACTGCAGCGCCAGCATAACCCGGCCTCCACCTGTTCATTGGCCAACACGGTTTGACAGGCGGGACACCAGTTGACCGTGGCCTCTTTTTGATAAACCAGGCCTTTTTCGTACATTCTGACGAAAAAAAGTTGTTCCCATTTGTAATAATCCACATCGCAGGTGGCTAGTTCCCGATCCCAGTCATAGCTAAAGCCCATTTTTTTTAACTGGCTTCGCATGTAATCGATATTTTCATAGGTCCATTTGGCCGGATGAACTTTTTTGGCTATAGCCGCGTTTTCCGCCGGCATCCCAAAGGCATCCCAGCCCATAGGATGGAGGACGTTATAACCACGCATCCGTTTGTACCGGGCGACCACATCGCCAATCGTGTAGTTCCGGACATGACCCATGTGGATCCGTCCGGAGGGATAGGGAAACATCTCCAGCAGGTAATATTTTTTCCGGGACGGATCCTCGGTTACCTGGAATAGTTTTTTTTCTTCCCAATAGGTCTGCCATTTCAATTCAATGGCCGTGGGATCGTATTTTATGTCCATTGTCTTCTCTCTATATGACTAATTCAGCCGGGATGACCAGGCGGCGCCGGTCTGTCGGGTGGTAACAAGCCTTAACTGAACCATGATTTAGAAAAACGATTCCGGCTCAGGTAGCATCAGCAGGATCAAATTTATTAACATAGTTAGCCGGGCAAGGCAATCTAGTTTTTTACTTTCTTTTCGGCCGGCGCCGTAAAATATTGTGGCGATGATTTTGCCCCGGCTGACCGCTACCCACCGGTCTCTCTATTTGAGGGACGAAACTTATCGCATTTTTCTTGTTCTAAGGAGCGTGTTGCCTTATACTTAATCAACTTTGGCCCAGGTGGCCGGCCGACTCAGGGAACTGACCGGTAAATTTAAGGTAACTTCTCATGAATCATAAGGCGGGTGCTATGTTATTGAAGTCATTAATCCGGATTAACATGGTTATTGTCCTGCTTTGTTTTGCTGTTCCAGCTTCAGGCGCGAGCAAAATTTACCTCGGGGTATTCGATAACGATAAAGAAAAGAGTCTTAGTGATCTTTCCGGTGTCAAAGAATTTGAGCGAGATGCCGGCAAGAACGTGGCAATTATTCATGTGTTTCAGGCATGGGGCGCCCTTGATGGGAAGAATCGATTCGATTCCAAGGCCATGAATGTGATTCGTAACCACGGTTCCATACCGCTTCTCACCTGGGCGCCACGAGCATTACATAAGAAGGAGAACCAGCCGGAGTTTGCTTTGCGAAACATCATAGAGGGCAAATTCGACGATTACATCACCAAATACGCCCGGGACATTAAGGCTTGGAATCATCCTCTTTTTCTGCGCTTTGCCCATGAAATGAACGGCACGTGGTATCCATGGTCGGAAGAAGTGAACGGTAATCGCACCGGTGAATACGTTCGAGTCTGGCGTCATGTGCACCGCATTTTCAGTCGTGAAGGTGTCCTAAATGTAACCTGGGTTTGGTGCCCAAGTCGAAAAAAGGCTGCCCTGCAAAACTTGCACAAGCTCTATCCTGGAGATGAATACGTTGACTGGCTGGGAATGGATGGATTCAATGATACGCGGGAGCGGCTTTGGCAATCTTTAGAGGCCCTATTTGAGGATATTTATCGAGAAATCACTAAGATATCGGCCAAACCGGTGATGATTGCCGAATTTGCCTCCTTGGAAGACGGAGGGAACAAGGCCCGGTGGATTCGGAGGGCGCTTAATGTGACAATCCCGGAACGTTTTCCACACGTGGGCGCGGTTGTCTGGCTCAATCACAAGTTCAGTTCAGAGTTGGACTGGCGCATCGAATCGTCGGCGACGGCCCAAAAAGCATTTGCAGAGGCGGTCTCTTCGCCGATTTATATAGGCAATAGCCTACATTTGATAAGCACGTCTCCGATCCCGGCACAATAAGATGTGGTCATGTGAATTTGTTCATCAGAGACCAAATGGACTGAATGATGTCGGATCAAAACGCTAGAAATCTAATTCACATTAGTCTTGATGGGCATGCTTATTGCTAATATCCCCGAAAAGAACAAAACCGCCGACCGCAGATCCGAAGTCGGCCGGACACGGTTAACGGGCCGTCAGACTAAATGAAGCCGATACACCGTTAACTGATGCCCGACAAAACAAAAAATGTACTACTATCATCACGTATAAACCATAGGGGAGCTATATCAATGGATTGTCAGCAATCCGGCCTGGGGGCCGGGGATGAAGGATACTCTGGTCAGATACTGCATGGTGATTATAGTGACCAACTGAAGACCCGGGTAAGGGAGTTGATCACCTGCTACCGCCTTTTCGAGGATACCGGCAATCCGGCCACTCCGTATCTGTCGGCCTGGAGGGAAGGCGACAGCCGCATCTGGTATGAATATCCAGGTAAGCAACTAACGGAGTTGTTGCATCTCACCCGTCCTGAGTCGGCCCGGACCTTACGTGATTGCGTGGTGGAACGCCGGGTCTACAGCCATCATGATGATGAGCCGGGGGTCATAACCGAGACAACCGGCGGGGAAGGGTTGGTCGGGGTGGGGGGGGCGTTGCGGGCCGAGGGTAAGGCCAGCGGTGCAGTGGAGGCCGTTTATAAAATAAAGACCGATTATGGGTATCATTGGGTGAAGGATAGGGCGGTTGTAGAAATATTCCCGCAGGATGCCGTGTGCCTGTCACTGGGTTGTTTGGCTGACGTGTCTAAAGAGATGGAGGCTGAGGAAGAGCGGAAAAGGCTGGTGATAGAATTGCAGGAGGCTCTGAATAAGGTCAAGCTGCTCAGCGGGATGCTGCCCATTTGCGCCGCCTGCAAAAAGATTCGAGACGATCAGGGTTACTGGACTCAAATCGAATCATATATTCGAAAACATTCGGAGGCCCAGTTCACTCACGGCATTTGTCCCGATTGTGCGAAGCGATTGTATCCGGATCTGTGATGTGCCAAGGGGCCACCCCAATTGGGCGGAGTGCCCACCTGATTGGCCTGTTGGCATCAACCTGATTGGCAGTTGGCGTCACTCGAGTTGGCGCCGAATAGAAAAATTATTATTTTGGCTTAGTTAGGTGAGTTGAACGATTGGCGCCTTCTTTGCATTTATTTTGTCGCGATGGAATAATAACCTCAAACCACATTTTCACTAATGGAGGGAAAAAACATGAAAAAAAGTATCATCGTCCTAAGCGTACTTGGGTTCGCTTGCGGTCTGTTTCTGCCTGTTTGCCATGCTGCAACTAGCTGGACTGGTTGCGTCTACGATGCCAATTACCCCAACACCAAGTATAACTACGTCGTTGATCAAGTGGGATCAGGAAGCACGGCATATGCCACGGTCCGCGGCACGGTGGTTAACACGACTGCATCCCAAGACGCTTTTCCCGGCACTATGGATGGATACATTGAATCCTCAACCGGTAAAATTCATTTTACCATCGTTTACCGAAACAACTGGGGATCACGCTTTTATGTCATTGACCGGGGCGGGGCGGGAATTTCTTGGGCTGTGGACGCGACCGGTGCGATTTATGACTCAGCCCACTCCATTCAAGTCCAAACTTGCCCGGCTGGTGATGAACCCGTGAATAACCAATTGAACGATGTCTTCAACCTCGATCAACATAATCGGTAATTCTACCGCGATAGAAAAACGCTAAGTCGATTTCCGCAAGGCAGCTAAATAAATTGGGAGGATGTCCCATGATCAGGAACATAAGAAGAGTATCATGCCATTTATTGGCCATTTTTATCATTGGTTGTCTTTTGTATTCTCCGGCTGTCACGGCTTATGCGGGTGAGCTTCCGGCGTCTCATCCGTCATGTGTGACCTGCAAAGGAACGCTTAGTCCTCTTGGCCGGTGGTGTGATAATAAAAACGGCACGGTTACCGATATGACTAACGGGTTGATCTGGCTGAAAGACGCGGCCTGGGGGGACAGTTATTTATTTTATGAAATTTACAAGTTTCGGACAGATGCGGTTGATCGGGCCGCGCAGGTCAAGAATGGAAATCCCGCTTCATTAACCGATGGTTCTCAAGAAGGCGATTGGGGCTTGCCGACAATATCCCAGCTAGCCTCGCTCGCGGTTGGAACCGAGGCGATCTATAACTCTAACGGCTACAGCCTCAACATGTATTTCTTCTCCGGTGTCCACATGGCCCAATACTGGTCGAGTACCACCTACTCTGCCGATGCTAACAAGGCACAGACCTATTTCTTTAATACCCAGTTCGGCACCAGCTATGACGATAAAACCAACGCCCACTATGTCTGGCCCGTGCGAACGGCGAAATAGCCGATGGGGTTATTTGGCGGCGGGAGCAGGGCCAGGGCGGCCCAGGCGGTTTAAGGCTATCGCCATTACCTACTTAGAATGCAGCATGTCGTGGGCGACGTTTGACATAAACGGCCATTGGGTCAACCTGCTCCGGCCGACAAATCATCCGCCGCATTTGGAGGGCAGCTTTATGCGCAAGAATAAAATAAAATTGTCCGGCTTCCTGGTGGCCGGAGGCATGTTGGCATGTTTATTGGCTTTATCGTGTGTCGCCGGCTATGCCGATGAGCTGCCGGCCTCGCGACCGTCATTTCCTTGTGAGAACGCCGACAGTGCTGCTGGGCGATTGAGCGATATGAACAGCGGTCCGGTTGCCGACACGACCTATGCCGGTGAACTGCCGCGTTCGCGGCCGCCATTTCGTTGCGAGTGCACCGCGGCCGGACGATGGTGCGATAACAGGAACGGCACGGTAACCGACACGACCACCGGATTGATCTGGCTGAAAGACGCGGGTTGGGGGGCGTTTACTACCTGGTATAACGCCGAATGGCAAGCTGGTGAAGTTAAAAACGGCAACCCTGCTTCGCTGACCGACGGCTCACAGGCAGGTCAATGGCGTTTGCCAACATATGACGAGCTATATGCCCTTACGAACGGAACTGAGGCCATCCGTTCTTCCAGCCAGTACCTTTTTACTGGCCTCCGCAACTACTACTACTACTGGACTAGTACTACCGACTCCTTCGACCCCGCCACAGCGTTGTGCGTCGGCGTGTATGGTGGCTACGGGGGGGGGGTATTGCCCTAAGATCGGCTACCTCTACTTTTGGCCTGTTCGTGGTGGACAATAGGCGCTTTGGTGATTTGGTTCTTTGGCGCGGCGGAATGCCCTTGGCCGGGTCTGTTCGGCTTGATTTGGGTTACCCTAAATTTGGAGAGAATCACCATGAACAGAAATAGAGGAAGAGTATCGCTCTATTTATCGGCCGTTTTCGTGATGGGTTGTCTGTTATTTTGTTCGAGCGTCACGGGCTACGCCGGTGAGCTGCCGGCCTCGCACCCCTCATGCATCACCTGCAAGGGACAACTCAGTTCCCAAGGACGGTGGTGTGATAATAATAACGGTACGGTGACCGATATGAACAATGGATTGGTCTGGCTGCAAGACGCGTCTTGGGGTGGGCAATATCCTCTACAGGCAGATACGGCATCTCAAGTAACTGCCTATGACCGGGCTTCTATGGTCAAGAATGGATATCCAACCTCACTAACCGATGGTTCTGCGGCAGGCGATTGGAGTTTGCCGACTTTGAACCAGTTGAAATCTCTCACGACCGGGACTGAAGGCGTCAACCTTAACGGCACGTATCTCTTTACCGGTGTTATCTTTACCGGTATCTTCAATAGCTCCGGCTACTGGTCGGGTACCCCGAACGCCCAGGATACGAGCTGGGAGTGGATCGTCTTTATGAGAGACGGCTCCGTCATTAGCCACCCTAAGGGGTTCCTCCACTACGTCTGGCCGGTTCGTGTAGGACCATAGCCGCTTTGATTCTCTAACTATTTGGTCATTGGCCGGAGGTACGAATGTCGGCTGCTATGGCTGTGAACCTAAACGGGTTGCATATGATTTCTATGTCCATTATGGAGGGGCGTCCCATGCTCAGGAAACGAAGAAATTCATCAGGCCATCCGGCGTTCATTTTTGCGGCTTTATATCTATCAATCTGCTTTGTCATCCCGGCCTATGCCGGCGAGCTTCCGCCCTCGGTCACGCATCCCTCATGTATCACTTGTAAGGGGTCGCTTAGCCATCAGGGGCGGTGGTGTAATAATCACGACGGTACGGTCACCGACATGACCACCGGTTTGGTCTGGTTGTTCGACGCACGCTGGGGCGGAATGTATCCTCTGTGGACGGAATCACAACAAGACACCGCCTATGATCGGGCTTCTCTGGTCCAGAATGGAAATCCAGCCTCACTAATCGATGGTTCCACC
>JADFYN010000134.1:5465-8792 GCA_015233055.1 Deltaproteobacteria bacterium | reverse complement strand
CTTTGGGGGTCAACCCGGCCAGTCCCGGGGCCAATGTGGTTTTGGGCAAGCTGAGCCTGGCTGAAGGTCAACCCGGCAAGGCCCAAAAGAGCTTTGAACTGGCGGCCAAGACGGAAAACGCCCCTTCCTGGGTGCTGGCCGAGGCCTATGGCGGTCTGGGCCGCATCAGCGCCTTCCAGAAAGATCCCAAATCTGCCATGACCAGCTATGATAAGTCGCTTGGTTATGAGCCGGAGCAACCGACGGTGGCCGCGAACAAGGCGGTGCTCCTGGAGCGGGAAGGAAAATATGAAGAGGCGGCCAAGCTATATGAGAAGGCTGCGGCGGCCAATCCCCAGGACAAGATGACGGCTCAGTTATGGCAGAACGCCCGCCACCGGGTGGACGTGACCCGGGATCAGGAGAAGCAAAAAAAGATTGACCAATTAGTGGAAGAACTGCTGAAGCGGCAAAAGGACCAGGGCCCGGCGGCAGCCAAAGGCGCGGCCGATCAAGATAGGTGGAGGTCCCGGCCCTTGACGTTGTGCGAACTGGGCTTTGAGTTTCGAGGGGGGCTTCCCTCAAGGGATGGGCTGGGGGAGTATCTGAATCTGCTGCTGGCCCAGAAATTAGACCAAAGTCCCCGGATCAAGGTAGTGGACCGGGCATTGATGGACAAGCTGTTGGAAGAATTGAAGTTGGGTTCCTCCGCCCTGGCTGATCCCAATGCCGCCTTGAAATTGGGCCGCATCCTGGCCGCCCGGCTGCTCCTATCCGGCCAAATTCTGGCTTTTCGGAACCAGTGCATCGCCAACGTCCGGTTGATTGATGTGGAGACCTCGGGCATCAACGGGGCTCTGCAGCAAACCTTGACCGGAGAGGACCTGGTGCCCCAGGTCGAGGCCCTGGCCCAGGGGGTTGAACAGGCCGTCGCCAAACACTATCCGGTAAGGGGCCGGGTTAGTGCGGTCAAGGGCGAAGTGGTGGAATTGAACATCGGATCGGCCGTCGGGGTGGCCCCGGGCGTCTCCTTTGACCTGTTCGATGAATCAGGCCTGAACCCGGTGGGCGAGCTAATCATCTCCCAGGTGCAGGAGAGAACTTCACAGGCGAAGGCCTTGAAAACAGGAAAAGAAATTAAGGCCGGGATGAAAGTGGAGCTTAACCCGTCCGCCGGACCGGGCAAAGTTTGATCCATAGGAAAGGACTCGGGAAATGGCTAGAATACTTGTTTACACCGTTTTAATGGGACTGACGGCGCTACTTGCCTGTGGGCCCCAGGTCGATCAGAAATACGTCAAAGACGGCAAACAATACGGGATGACCAAAGGCAGTTTCCGGGAACGCTGGTGGAATTTCTATGAACGGGGCGGCTCCTACTCCGAGGGAAAGTTTTATGCCGAAGCCGAAGCGGATTTTAATGCTGCTTTAAAACAAAGGGATCAAGACCAGCGACGGGCCAGGACCTACGGGATGCACTTTGTCGACTATTTTCCGCACCGGGAATTAGGCGTGACCTATTACTACACCAACCGGTTTGATCTGGCTGTCACGGAGTTGGAGACGTCTCTGGCCCAAGCCGACTCGGCCAAGGCCAAATATTTTCTGAACCTGGCCCGGAAGGCGATGATCGAGAAACAAGGCAAGGTTCAGGCGCCGACGATGACCATTAATTCACCCCAGGCCAATCTGATCACCAATGCCTTTAAGTTGGAGGTGGCCGGGGTGGCCCGGGATGACACCTATGTGTCTTGTATTATGGTCAACAAAGAGATGCTGTTCAACGAGCTGGCCCAAAAAGAGTTGCCGTTCAAAACCATGGTGGACTTGAAAGAAGGGGAAAACACCATTGTGGTGGCGGCCCAAAACCTGGTCGGCAAGTCGACTGAAACAACGATTAAGGTCAAGGTGGAGCGGAGCGGGCCGCTGATCACCGTGGATGAACCTTTGGATGGGCAGAAAGTGACCACGCCGCAGGTGACGGTGACCGGTGCGGTGTCCGACTCAAACGGGGTGGCCGGCTTGACCATCAGCGGCCGGGAGGTGGCCCTGGGCTCCGGGCAAACGGTCAAATTTTCCCAAGTCGTCTCCCTTCGCCCTGGGAATAACCAGATCACTCTGCGGGCCAAGAATCTAGCCGGTAATGAGACTGTGGGGGGGGTGAGCGTTACCTTTGCTCCTTCTATGGCCGGCCTGCCGGAGAGGCATCAGTCGCATCCGGCATCCCCAATCTTGTTGGCTGACGCCCGGATGACCTATTCAGACGCTCCGGCCCTTCAATTAGCCGCGGCGAGTCCGGCAGAGGCCGAGGACAAGACTCCGCCGACCTTAAAGATAAAAGGTTTCGGCAAGAAATCCGTTGTCTTCATCGAGAGCGTTTTTCTTCAAGGCCAGGCCTCCGACCCCTCGGGAGTAGCCGCGGTGACATTAAAGGGTGAAAACCTGATCTCCAATCCCGGCCGCAATGTCTTCTTTAATCACATCATCAAACTCGACAAAGGAAATAACGACATCAGAATCTCAGCCAAAGACACCAAGGGCAACCAGGTTGAGGAACAGATTCAGATAGAACGAAAAGTCCCGGTGGGTGAGCGAATCGGGGACAGGATGTCTTTGTCTGTTTTGCCCTTTGAGATTAAGGGGGACCAACACCTGTTGGCCGACAGTGTCTATGATGCCCTGATCACTTCTCTGGTTAACCAGCAACGGTTCAACCTGGTGACGCGGGGACCGGAGCTGTTGAACATTCTTCAGGAGCAAAAGTTAAGCCGGACGGATTTGGCCGACAAAGATAAAGCGATCAAAGTGGGACGGTTGATTGGAGCGGAAGCCGTGTTGACCGGAACGGTCAATGAAACGCCGAATTCGATTGAAATATTTTGCCGCGTGATAGATACTGAAACCAGCCGCATCCTGGCCGCCACCGACGTCTTCGACCAGGACCGATCTCAGCCGCGGCTTAGTTATTTGCTCGATGGTTTATCACTTAAGTTCGCCCAGGCCTTGCCGGTAACCGAAGGGAAAGTCATCACGGTCAAGGAAAAGGAAGTACTGGTCACTATTGGGGCCGAGAGCGCGGTCAAGGAAGAAATGCGGGTTGTCATCTTTCGGCCGGGAGAGGTAATCAAAGACCCCGATACCGGGGCGGTCTTGGGGGCCGACAATAAAGAATTGGGCCGGGCCAGGCTGACCCAGGTTATGGACAAGTATTCCAGGTGCCAATGGATATCTAAGGACCTGCCGACTGAAGTAAAACCTAAAGACAGCGTGATAACTAGATGAGGCTGCGGAGGGGTCGGGCCGGGATGTTCTAAATGGATCGAGGTCTGGAATGTCGATCAGTCAAAA
>JADFYN010000134.1:0-5455 GCA_015233055.1 Deltaproteobacteria bacterium | reverse complement strand
TGGTGCCATGATGGATGATGACCGTACCGTCCTGCTGACCGAGTTGGATTTTGAGGTCCCGGACGAAGGCCGTCGAAAAGTCTTGAGTCGCTTTGCCCAGGTCAAGATGATCGGCGAAGGGGGCATGGGGGTGGTTTATTATGGATTCGACTCTCTGCTGGAACGTCATGTGGCGATCAAATTCGTAGATCGCCAGAAGATGATGACTCTGCCTCGGGAACAAGAGGTTCAGTTTCGCCAAGAGTGCCGGGCCATGGCCAGGTTGCGTCATCTTAATGTGCCAACCATCTTTGAGGCCGGAGAATCCGAGGGAGCGCCCTACTTTATTATGGAATATGTGGAGGGTGGTTCTCTTAAAGATATCATCTACGCCGAATCGCAACGGCCCATTTCGGAGAAACTGTCTATCTTGATCCAGGTGGGGGAGGCCCTCAAGCACGCCCACAGCCAGGGTATCGTTCATCGGGATGTGAAGCCGGACAATATCATGATCATGCCCGGCGGCCTGGCCAAGCTGGTGGATTTCGGTATCTCAAAGACAATTCACCATAAGCGGCCCTTGACCAGGGATACGGACTATGTCAAAGGTTCTCCTTTTTATATGTGCCCGGAGCAAATGCTGTTCAAAGAGGTAGATCATCGGGCGGACTTATTCTCATTCGCGGTGGTTTGCTATGAACTGCTGGCCTCGCGGCACCCTTTTTTCCCCAACCCCAGTTCCCGGCCGGGACAATTTACTAAGATCCGGGATATAATTCTGAATACCACACCCCAGCCTCTGCGAAGCCTGATGGGCATAGACCTGGATGACTCGGTCATAGCCCAGCGCGCCCTGGATGCCCTGTCCATGACCCTTTCTTTTTGCCTGGAAAACGATCCGTCCGAAAGACCGTCTAGAATAGATGACCTGCTCAACGATCTTAAGCGGCTCCATCAATCTTTGCTGAAAAAGAGCCCGGTCACGCTGACCCTGATTAAACAACTGGTGAACAAAAGACCTCCGCTGCTGGATGACTTCACTGCCCAGGACATGAAAAAGATGCTTTCCTCCTCCCGGGTCAGGACTCTTCGAGATGGCGAAATAATCTTTCACGAGGGAGATCGGGAGGCCAGGTTCTACATTGTGTCCAACGGGCAGGTAGCCATTTTCCGGGTCCGGGACGGCCGCGAAATAATTTTGAATACTCTAGGGTTGGGGGACTGTTTTGGAGAAATGGCCTTCCTGGATGATTCACCTCGCATGGCCGCGGCCCGGGCCATAGGTAATACGGCGTTGTTTGCGGTGGATCAGGAAGTGCTGAAAGATAAGAATGTTTCTTTCGCGGCCAAGTTGTATCGTAACCTGGCCATTATTTTAGCCGAGAAACTCCGCATGGCCGAAGACCGGCTCCTCCTGGAGGCGGGTATGTCAAGCGTGACTATGGGGGGCTCCAAACGCTTTTAGCTCGATAACCTTTGCTGGATGAATCAGCCCCAAGGGAGCCCCGCTATGGCGGCAATCTTTTCCGCTAATGTCTAAAAGTCGATGAGATCTGGCCGGTCTTTTCATCGTTTCCTAATTATGCAAAACACGACTGTCGGCTGCACCTTGAATTCGGCCGGCGGGCTGCCATTTTCGGCCAGGGCTCTTTGGGCTAGCCTGATCCCGACACCGAATCTCTGCACCAACCCGAAAACCTTCATGGCCTCGGCTAAATGCCGGTTCCGGTAATCGGCTATTCCCGGTTGCCCGAAATTTTCACTGGTAACTGCCCCAAACGGTCCGCCCGGACTGATGATCTCAACCCGATCATTAAACCAGGACACCCGAACCGGGGCGTTTGTGCCTTCATAGGTCCGATGCATGACCGCATTTCTGGTTAGCTGCTGCAGGGCTGTTAAAGGATAATCATAAACTCGTTTTTCAATTCTTCCGGACGTAATGTCCACCCTGACCCGGTTATGTGAATTCATTTTATCGTCAAGTGCTCTCACCATCCAGCCAACCGTGCCGTCAAATTCCGCGGCATCGATGATGTCGTCAGACAAATCCTCCCCATCAATTCTGAGAAACTGGATAGAGGCGCCGGGAATAAAGTCTGTGGGCCGATGCCCCAGCACGAGCAGGCCGAGCACCGTGGGCACGGGATCTTCGGCGGCGGTGATCATGCGGCAGGCCGACAGGCGCTGTTCATAACTGCGGTCATTGGCGGCCAGGATATCGGGGGCCAAGGCATTGGGCAGGTACTCTTGTTCAAACTGCAATCGGTTTAGGTCAGTTAAGGTAGCCGATGGTACGGGCTGAATGTCAAAAGGAACGTCTCCGTATCTTCTTTTTTCATTAAGTATCCTCTCGTCCTGCGCTGTGGCCAGTCCTCTGCGGGGACCGGTCCTGACCCATATCCGGCCTTTGTAACGGACCGGCGGGGCATCGGCCGGTTGGACCGTCACCACCGCTATGTCGGCGCCTTTGAGAATTCGTTTTTGGACAAGGAGCGTCGGGGATGGCAGGATATTACCGTCGGACTTAATATCCGCCAGGGTTAGAAGCAGCCCATCGTTAACCGTCAGGCCGGCGGGGGTGCCGTCATCCCTGGCCCCCACAAAAAGGACGCCTGGCTTTCGGTGATCAGGCAGGTCATTGGCAAAGGCGCAGACCGCCTGCCGCCCCTTGTCCGGAGCGTCTCCAGCCCAACGTTCCTTGCGTTCCACCAGATCCGATTCCAGATCATCGAGCATGACCTCAAGTTCCTGATCACTATAGTTCATTTTTTGCGGCATTGGAGCGGCTCCATTACAATTGTGTGACATAAAGCGATTCGTATGAAATTAGGACGGCAAAGTCTTTCATCTTCATGTCCGGGCTTTGGCCGTCAAAGCAGCTCTCGGGATAAATTTGGTCGTGATTTAAGTGGTTTTCAGGACCAACCGCGGATCACCGAGCAACAGCTCTTTGGAATTAATTTCTAAATCCGATCACCATTCGAATATCTGGGAGGGGAATTTGCAACATTTATTAACATTATAGAAACAGATAGTTAAAAATAATCGCGAACTACTCTTAAAAAAAAGTGCTGAACAAAAAAGAAAACTAGTTTATTATTAGTGCCCGACCAAACGAGAGACCACATTGCCGTTGCTTTCCATGAATTCAACCGGATCCTTCCCAAGGAGCCTCGAATCTTTTTTCATTAAGTTCAGGTTATCACGGACAGGCAGTTAATATCAATAAATTTCTCGGGACCAAAGAAGGAGCCGCAGTGACGGGTGTATCCGGCGGTATACCCTTTATTCGACTTCTATAACCGGTTACCGCCGTGCCGCCCTGTTGTCTGAACGGTATATTACTTATGGCTTTATTGGAAATAGAAAACCTGGTCACCAGCTTTCGGACGGAGCGAGGGCCGGCCCACGCCGTGGACGGAGTCAGCCTGTTTATCGACGAGGGTGAGACCCTTGGTTTAGTGGGTGAAAGTGGTTGCGGGAAATCGATGACCGCCCTGTCCATCATGCAACTGGTGCCCGCGCCCAATGGCCGGATTACCGCCGGCAGCATTCGATTTGAAGGCCGCGACCTGCTGACTCTGCCCCAGGGAGCCATTCGAGCCATCCGGGGGAATAGCATCTCGATGATCTTCCAGGAGCCGATGACGTCACTGAACCCGGTATTTACCATCGGGAATCAGATCCTGGAGGTTATCCGGTTACACCAGAAGCTGCCCTATGCGACTGCCCTGGCCAGGGCCGAAGAGATGCTTCGTCTGGTCAGGATACCTAATCCGGGGCAACGGCTTAAGGAATACCCGCACCAGCTCAGCGGTGGGATGCGGCAAAGGGTGATGATTGCCATGGCCCTGGCCTGCAAGCCCAAATTGATGATTGCCGACGAACCTACCACGGCTTTAGACGTGACCATCCAGGCTCAGATTCTGGACTTGATGAACGACCTGAAGCGGCAGGTGGGTATGTCCATCCTCTTGATTACCCATGATTTGGGGGTGATCTCTGAAATGGCCGGCCGGGTGGCGGTGATGTATGCCGGCCGCATCGTGGAACAGTCATCCGTCAGGGAGTTATTCAAACAGCCCGGTCATCCCTATACTAGAGGTCTGTTGGCCTCTCTGCCTACGCCGCAGGGCTCGGACGACCGGAAAAGACTTCATACCATTCCAGGGGTTGTGCCGGGCTTAAAAGACTTGCCTCCCGGCTGCAAATTCGCCGACCGCTGTGACTTTGTTTTTGATCACTGCCGAGAAGCAGAACCGGGTCTGATCGTCATAGATCCGGGACACCAGGTCCGTTGTTGGCTTTTTGGCCGATAAACGCGTTTGGAGGGATCACGTACCGGCATGAAAAAGGATGTGCTGCTGTCCGTCAGGGGATTGACCAAACATTATGCCATCAGCTCCGGATTTTTTTCAGGAACCCATCAATACCTGAAGGCCGTAGATGGGGTCGACCTGGATATTTACCAGGGAGAAACGCTAGGGCTGGTTGGAGAAAGCGGCTGTGGCAAATCCACCTTGGGCCGGTTAATCCTTAACCTGGAAAAGCCCACGGCGGGGCAAGTCTTGTATCAGGGTCAAGATATTTACGCCGTCTCCGGGGCCGAGTCTAAAGCTTTGCGCCGGAAAATGCAGGTAATTTTTCAGGATCCCTACTCCTCGCTCAACCCTAGAATGACGGTGGGAAACATCATCGGCGAACCCTTGACCATCCATCAGGTGGCCCGGGGCAAAGAAAAGCGCCGGCAGGTTCTGGCCCTGATGGGCGAGGTCGGCCTCCGGGAGGACATGTTCCACCGCTATCCCCATGAGTTCAGCGGCGGCCAGCGACAACGGGTGGGCATCGCCCGGGCCCTGGCCCTGAACCCGAAGTTGATCGTAGCTGATGAACCCGTATCCGCCCTGGACGTGTCCATTCAGGCTCAGGTGATCAATCTGCTCCTGGATTTGCAGGAAAAGCATTCCCTGACTTATCTATTTATCAGCCATGCCCTGGCTGTGGTGCTGTACCTGAGTAACCGGGTGGCGGTGATGTATCTGGGCCTGATCGTGGAGATGACCGAGCGCCGGCACATAATGGCCGATCCCAAACAATGTCACCCTTACACCGAGGCCTTACTGGCGGCCGTCCCGGCGCCTGACCCGGATCGACATAAGGTGGCGGCGTTGTTAAAAGATGACCTGCCCAGCCCGATCAATATTCCGCCGGGATGTCGGTTTCACACCCGATGCCCCCTGGCTGAGGACATCTGCCGGACCATCCCGCCGGTGTTTCAAGAGGTCGCCCCCGGCCATTCTCTGGCCTGCCACGTAAGAGGAGTGAGAGGCTGAGTTACGGGTTGCGTGTCAATGTCATTAACTTAAGCCAAGCGCAAGCCAATGTCGAGACCCGGTCCTGAATTTAGAATCGAGAAGTAACGTTCCACAATTCGTGAGTTGATGTACCAAAATGATTTCGTTGGCAATTTTCT
>JADFYN010000133.1:6683-8819 GCA_015233055.1 Deltaproteobacteria bacterium | reverse complement strand
TTATAAAGTCTAGTATATAGTATTAATAACAGAGAAAATATTGAACGCAAAGAATGAGTTCGCCGATAACTAAATAATATAATAACTTATATAAAGGCAACCTTTTAGTTTTTGTCCCGTACATAGAACAGTTATACCGGAGCTGTTACCTGTGAGTACTTCCTTAGTCAGCCTGTTCCCTACTTCATCGTAGGTAAAGATTATGGTGGTCCCGTCCTCGTAGCTCTCTTGAGTAAGGCGCTCAAGCTCGTCATAACTATAGGATACGATACCGGCGTAGGATTCGAGAATTGGAAGTACGTAAAAAACGCTAAGTACCGCCAAAAGATATATAAATACACGCCTATACCTGCTACTTAAAGACCTTTCCATACTTCCCCCTCGATCCTATAATTCGTTCTTTTCGAGAAGACATCTTAGTTTTTGAGGTTGACCACTTCCAATAGCCAGCGGCCTGGATTCCGTAAACGTGTACTTATGTATTCTCACCCTGCATTATCAATCAATCAATTGGTACAGGTTGAGGGTCCCACCAAAATCAAGACAACGTCAAAGTTTAGTCTTTGATCATTATTTTCCATGAATAACATACCTTGTTGGATAGTCAAGAAAATAATTCAATATTTGATATATTTTATAGAATGGGGGGAAAGTATAGATATGTCGTTTGTGGTCACCCCACGCTGCAGACACATCTATCAAGAGGTAAACTGTTCGCAATTTCAATAAGTTTTGGCAATATTTAGAAATAGCTCTGCTCCCGCGAATTTCCAAACATATGGATTTGTCACATTACTATTTTTGCCATCAAACTCTGTCTCAGAGGTCAGTCGAAACATTTGTGCTTTTAAAGCATAATGCCACCATGTAACCACTGGACAGGAACTATTTGGTGAAGTTAAAGGTATTGAGTTTTGGCAAGACAACAGCGAAGTGCGATAGAAGCTTAAGGTGGGATGAAGCGCGGTTGATCAGAGAAGTGACCGTTTCGGTACACTTTCCCAAAAATCAAAGAGGCAGGAAGCCGAAAACGGTCATTTTTACTGATTTAGGCCCATGGGTAGTATCCGTGCAAGAAATCGTAACAAGACTTAATCAGGTGCTGCTGTGCCATGAGCCTTGGCTTTTAGCCTAGAGCACTGAACAGGTATTTTGAGGGTAACAGAGCAGAACTTTTTGCGCCATTGCTGCTCACGGGCCATATTTCATGATCAGCCCTGCTCTTGTTTAGGCGCTACGGCAACCTGTCTGGTCTCATCTTCCTTTTGCGCTCCCGCCCCGTCATATTGGCCGGCAGGTGCCTCATCGGTAGCCAACGCGGTGTTCGGCACGGCCAAATCCTCCTCGGCCAGGGCGGCCGTGATTTTGATAAAGCCCCGGGCCAGGGCCAGGTGACTCTTTTTTTCATCAGTGCCGGGAACGACATCGGCGAACTTGACCAGGTCGGCCATGGTCAAAAGGCCAATCATCTCTTGGCCGGGCTCACCCAGATCCAATCCCCGCAGCACCGGAACAATCTCTTCCGTAGTAAATTCCACGGCCGGAAAGCGCCACATGTCCTCCAAATATCGCCGACAAATCATGGATAATCGGTAATAGAACAACCGCAGCCCGTCCAATCCGTAAAATGTGGTCCGCTCCAATTCCTCTAAGGCGGCTAAGGCCGTTTGATCAGCCGGCGGCGGAGAAGGTGCTGCGGTGGTGGCCTGATTCCGGCGCCATTTCTTCCTCCACAGGACATAAACGATTATCCCGACCAGGACCAGGGCCGCCACCAGGAAAGGCCAGTAGTCCCGCCAGGGCCGGGTGATGGGCACCAGATCCTTGATGGGTTTGATGTCCGTAGGTCCCGTGGCAGTGGTTTTAGGGCCGGGCGTGGGGAGGATGGAGGTAACCCGGATACTCAGGGGGTTGCTTTCCCCCGTATGGACGGCGCCGTGTTTGTCTCTGGCCTGAATGGTCAGACCGGCCAAGGTAAAGGTATCCAGAGAATTCACCTGGACCAGGATCCGGCGGCTGGTCACGGTTCGGCCTTCCACCGGCTCTGTCCGGGGTGGCTCTTCCTGAACGACCGGGACGCCGGGCCAGGCTTTATCCCAGGCCGGCCAAATGATCTCCGATTCGGCCGGGGGATTG
>JADFYN010000133.1:0-6655 GCA_015233055.1 Deltaproteobacteria bacterium | reverse complement strand
CCTCCTGCCGGTCTCCGGCCAGATTGACGGCCAGATTGACGGTCAGATCCGAGATTGGAGCGGGCGAGGGAATCGGAGTGCTCACTGCGGGAGTAAGCTGACTGGTGGATTGAGATGTTGATAGAGGGGCCGCTGAGAGTGATAGGGCAAAAGCCGGAAACATGACGCACAGGAAAGCCAAAATGTTTTTAAGTCCAGGCCGGCTCTGGCGAAGTAAACGCTTATGTATTTTTTTTTGTTGGACAATCATGATTAATCTTTATTTATCCAATCAGAAAAGGCGCCTCGTGCTCTTTCATCTGCAGAAAGGAGGAATCCCTATCCCCCAAGGACATCCGGCGGCCCCCAGAGAAAAATCCTCAGCGAAACTTCTTTTCCCGCTTTATAAAAAACTTCAACAACGGATCAATGGGTGAGTCGGGCGTAGGCAGGAAGGTATGGTCCACTCCGGCCCGGCGGAACAGGTTGACCAGGGCACCCGTCCGTTTCTCGGCCACCACCCGGAATTGCTTCTGGAAATCCGGGGATGAGGCGTTGACCGTCAAAGATCGGCCTGTCTCCGCGTCCATCAGCGTGACATAACCCAGCGGGGGCAGCAACGCCTCTTTGGGATCAGAGATAACCAGGGCGACCAGGTCGTGCTTCTTGGCCGCGATGCGCAGGCTGCGTTCAAACCCGGTGTCCATAAAATCGGAAATAAGAAAGCAAACGGCCTTACGCTGGGTCACCAGAATCAAATACTTCAGCCCCTCGTCCAGGCTGGTTCCCCGGCCGGTGGGCCGATAATCCAACACTTCCTTGATCACCCGAAAGATGTGCCCGACTCCTTTTTTGGGGGGGATGTATTTCTCCACCGTATCGGAAAAAATAATCAAGCCCACCTTGTCATTGTTCCGGATGGCGGCGTAGGCCAGGATCGCCGCGGTTTCTGCGGCCATATCCATCTTCAGCGTTCTGGCCGTGCCGAACCGCTCCGAAGAAGAAACATCCACCAGGAGCATCACGGTCATCTCCCGCTCTTCCCGGAAGACCTTCACGTAGGGCCGGTTCATCCGGGCGGTGACGTTCCAGTCGATGGTCCGGATGTCGTCGCCCTCGATATACTCCCGGACTTCTTCGAATTCCATCCCTTGCCCGCGGAAGGCGCTCTCGTACTGCCCGGCAAAAACACTGGTCACTTGCCGGCGGGTCTTCAGATGGATCAGGCGAATTTTTTTGATCAGTTCGCGGGAGATCACGGTTTACGGGACCTCCACCGTTTCCAGTATTCGGGCTATGACATCGTCCGGGGTCATTTCCTCGGCCTCGGCCTCATAGGACAGGATGATCCGGTGGCGAAACACGTCCGGGGCCATGGTTTTGATGTCCTGGGGGGTAACAAAGGCGCGGCCTTCCATATAGGCGCAGCCCCGGGCGGCCAGGGCCAGAAAAATCCCGGCCCGAGGTGAAGCCCCATAATGGATTAGATTATTGATGTCCAGGCCATAGTCGGAAGGATGGCGGGTGATACTGACCAGGTCCACAATATAGTGCAATAGTTTGTCGTCTAAGTAAACCTGTTGCACATGGCGCCGCATCGTCTTAATCATGTCCGGATTCAATACAGGCCGAACGGTCGGCACCCGGCCCACGGCCATTTTTTTGACTATTTCTGCCTCTTCGCCCTTGCCGGGATAGTCGATTTTGACCTTGAACATAAACCGGTCCACCTGGGCCTCGGGCAAGGGGTAGGTTCCCTCCTGCTCGATCGGGTTCTGGGTGGCCATGACCAGAAAAGGATCTTCCAGGATAAAGGTCGTCTCGCCTATGGTCACCTGCCGTTCCTGCATGGCCTCCAGCATGGCGCTCTGGACCTTGGCCGGGGCCCGGTTGATCTCATCGGCCAGGATAATATTGCTGAAAATGGGGCCTTTTTTGACCTCAAACTGACCGCTTTCGGGGCGGTAGATCCGGGTGCCCAGGATGTCGGCCGGAAGTAGATCCGGAGTGAACTGGATGCGCATAAACGACGTAGCCACGCTGGCCGCCAGGGTCTTGACCGCCAAAGTCTTGGCCAGCCCAGGGACACCCTCGACCAGGACATGCCCATTGGTCAAGATGGCGATGACCAACCTCTGGATCAAGGCCTTCTGGCCGATGATGACCTTGCTTATTTCAGCTATTGTTTCAGTGACTAAAGCGGATTCTTCCGCAATTGTTTGGGTCAAATCGGAAATGGACGTCTCCATGCCGGGTTCCTTTATTGTATTGTCGAGTGTATCTCAACATCAGCCCACGGAAATGAATTCTCAGGAGCATCGGCAGAAAATTCTCTGCACCTTCTCCTTGTCTTTCTCGTAGTCCTCTGCGTGATGCTTTTTAGACAGGTGGGCGGAAACGATCAGATGCACCTGACGATGGCGCTCATTAAGAATAGGGCAAACGGAATGATTGGTCCGGCCGCCTCGGCCGCGGGGATCAGAGTAAACCGACGATATCCTTTTCCAGAATGGAATCAGGTTGTACTCCAGTGTATTTTTTGAAAATTTTGCCATCTCTGGTAATCAAAAAAGTCGTCGGGATGCCTCTGAAGCCGCCAAAAGTCAGGGCTGTGTCCTGGTTTCCCAAAAGCAACGGGTAGGGAATCTTCATATTTTTGGCAAACGGCTCCAACACGGCCGCGGGGTTAGGGTCAAGGGAAATTCCGATGACCTCAAATCCCTTGTCCTTATACTTTCCATGAAAATTTATTAACTGTGGGATTTCCATCCGGCAGGGGCCACACCAGGTGGCAAAAAAATTGACCATTACCACCTTGCTCCGGAAATCTTTCAGCCCGACCTGCTTACCGGCCAGGTCTTTCAGGACGACCTCCGGGGCCGGAGGCAATTCCTGTTTGTCGGCGGCACAGGACAAAAACAGCCCGGTGAATATCCAGACCAGGGTGACCAGGACGCTTCCCGCAATCTTCTTCGTTAATGTCGGTCTCATCAGAATATGGTGCTCTCTATGTGGGAGTTAAGTGCATGAAATATGCCGGTTTGCTTCTAGGCCTTGACAATCCTGGGCTGTTGATGATCGAGGAGAGGATGATTATAGCTATCGACCTTCACCACCACGGGTTGGTGGTTTTTGGCCTGGGCGTCATCCATGGGTTGGTAAGTGCAAATGATCACCAGATCACCCGCACAACCCATCCGGGCCGCGGCGCCGTTAAGACAGATTGTCCCGGAACCACGCTCCGCCTCAATGGCGTAGGTTTCAAAACGCGCCCCATTGTTGATGTTGTAAATATGAATCATCTCATAGGGCAAAATGTCGGCCAGCTCCATCAGGTTGACATCGATAGACATGCTGCCTTCATAGTCCAGGTTGGATTCGGTGATGGTGGCGCGATGGATTTTTGACTTAAACATCATTCGTGGCATAAATACTTACCTCAGCGTCTTGATGGCCCGGTCAATGGCTGGGCTGGTTAATAATACACGATGCCGGGGGACTAGGATACCGACAAGATACAGTTGTCGATCAGCCGGGTTTGCCCCACTTTCACGGCCAGGGCCAGGAGGGCTCCGGTCTCGATCACATTCAGGTCTTCCAGGGTTTCAGGGTCAACCAGGCTGACATAGTCTGGGTTGGTATGGGGATGATTGGTGATAAACGAGGTCAGGTCGGCGATAATCGGAGCAGTCGCCCGAGCCCCGGCCGCGACCATATCCCTGGCCCGGGCCAGAGAGGCAGACAGGCTCAGAGCCGAGCGCCGTTCTTCCGTAGAGAGATGGACGTTTCGCGAACTCATGGCCAGGCCGTCAGGCTCCCGGACGGTGGGCTGGCCGACCACGTCCACCTCAAGGTTAAGATCTTTAACCATGCGCCGGATGGTGACCAGTTGCTGATAGTCCTTTTCCCCAAAGACCGTCAGGGTGGGTTTAATGATATTGAACAGCTTCAGGACCACCGTGGCCACGCCGGTAAAATGGACGGGCCGATTCTTGCCGCACAGATTGGCGGTGACCCGGCTGACGTTCACCGTAGTTTGCCATCCGTCAGGATACATCTCCTGAGACTGGGGGAAAAAGAGATAATCTACTCCCTGGTCTCGGCACTTCTGGGAATCTGACTCAAGTGCGCGGGGATACCGATCAAGATCTTCGTTGGGGCCAAATTGGGTGGGATTGACAAAGATACTGGCAACCAGGATATCGGCGAGGCCTCGAGCGTGGGCCATCAGGCTCAGGTGGCCTTGATGTAAAAATCCCATCGTCGGGACAAAGGCGATTGTTTTATTCCGGCGGACCGCAGCGGTCGCCACCTGGGACATTTCATTAATAGTTTCAATTAGTTGCATATTAACCTGTGGGACCGATACCGGGAGCCCACATTTTTTGGGGGGATGCTCCAAGTCCCGGTCCGGAAATCCGGATCCAAGCAAAGATCTACCCTTAGTCAGTTGGCCGGAGATGTTATCTGAAGCGGCCTGGTCGTGTCAAGCAAAATTTTGGGGTCAAAGCAAAGCACGGTTAAAAAGCCCGACGCTGAGGCCCTAGATTATGGCCTGGAATACCAGAAAATCCTCCGGGCCCCCGGCGTCATGCTTTTTCATTAGGTGCTGAAATTCGTCAGCCGCCTGATTGTAATTTCAAAAATTTTTAAACCCGTCATGGTCCCTGGGCATCTTTTGAGCTGATTTTGATTCGGCCGGCGGTTTGTAGCCTATGGCCCTTCTGCCCGGCACTCCCACATCCGATTTTTTCTGAGACAGCGTTTGTCTTTCAGCCGGATGTGATTGCTTTCCATAAGGTCCGGTCTGAACATCTGCCTCAGATTGGCGCAGTCCTTCGACAACACTTCTCAGCGCATTCACATACCTGTTCATCTGTAAGGACTGGGCGCTCAACTCTTCAGAGGCGGAGGCGGTTTCTTCAGCACTGGCTGCGTTCTGCTGTGTGGTTTTATCCATCATGGACATGGTTTGATTTACTTGTTCCACGCCTTGCGTTTGTTCCTGCGACGCGGTGGCAATTTTGCTGACTAATTGACTTACCTTGCTAACGCTGCTTCTCACTTTGCCAAAGGTATCGTTGGCCGCCGAAGCTAAGGTGACCCCGGCGTGTATCTTCTTTACCGTTCCTTCAATTAAGGCCGCGGTGGTTCTGGCCGCATCGGCCGCCCGCATAGCCAGATTCCGAACTTCGTCGGCCACCACCGCAAAGCCGGCCCCAACTTCCCCCGCCCGGGCCGCTTCTACCGCCGCATTCAAGGCCAACAAGTTGGTCTGAAAGGCTATTTCATCAATGGTTTTAATAATTTTTTGGGTTTCTTCACTCGCCTGAGAAATCTCGCCCATGGATTTGGTTAGTTCGTCCATGGCCCGATTAGCCTCTTCCATGCCTTTGGACGAGTCTTTTACAATCCGGTCTGCTTCCTTGGCGTGATCAGAATTTTGTTTACTCATTGAAGCAACTTCTTCCAATGACGAAGATGTCTCTTCGATGGCCGCCGCTTGTTCCGATGACGCCTCAGCCAGTTCCTGACTAGATGCCGACACCTGATGTGATGCGGCAGCCACTTGACCAGCGCTTTCAGCCAGCCCGTTGATAATCTGGTTGATCGGTTTAGTTATACTCCTGGTAATGAAAAAAGCGATCAGACCACCAAAAATTATTGCCCCGACACCCAGCAAAATAATCCAAAATCGCCCGGAAGCTGAAGCCTGCGCGGCCTCTTCGCCGTCTGTCCGGCTGTCCTCCATTTCTCGTTTCACGAAGCCGTCGAGGGCCTCCAGGCACTTGGCTTGGGGAGCCAGCACTTCAAAAATTATTATTCTGGCTCCGTCCTCGTTCTTGTGAATCAGACCGAGTTCCAATGCCTTTTCAGATTTTTCAACAGCCAGGTTCAGATTCTCCTTTATAGTTGAAAAAATCTCCTTTTCTTTATTAGTATTCGCCTTTTTCTCTAAATTGTTGATCGAATCTATGAGAATACTCTTGGCTTTGAAAAAATTCTCCTTCTGTTTCTGAATGACTTTATCGTCGCTGGTCAGGTTCACGTTCCGGGATGATCGGGCCACGGCGTCGTAGTTTTTCATGACGTCATAAACCAGGCTCAATATGGGGATGTCTTTCCTTACGATCATACCCACCTTGTCATCCAGCAATGATATCCGGGCAATCCCTATACAGGCTAAACTAGCTATCAGCGCAAGCAATATTCCGAATCCCACGCCCAACCTGGTTCCCAACCTGAACCTGTTTATCCAATTCATCCCGTCATCTCCATGTCTTTGAGAATAGGTTCTAAATTACGGCTGTCTACTCGCACAGCCCCGTGCGGCCGACGCATTTCCAACATCATGAACGGTGTTTCTTCGACCGATGGTCCAGGCCGGTAAAACGTAAGGCGTATCCCAAGCTGATAGGTGCTTTGTTCCAGAGTGCTTAATCCGCATTACAACTATGATTTTGGTGAGACGATGCTTTAAGGATAACCTGAGTTCGGCGAGCTTTTTTAATTAAGTACCAGAAATGTAACCACAGATTTCGCAGATAAACGGTAGAGTAGGGAGGGGGGGCTTAGCCGCCCTCCCCCTCATTCAAACCGGACGTGCGGATTTCCCGCATCCGGCTTTCCTAAAGACTCTCGCATAGGCATGCGTAGTAATAGGTAATACAACATG
>JADFYN010000132.1:6142-8886 GCA_015233055.1 Deltaproteobacteria bacterium | reverse complement strand
CAAAGAAAACAGCGTCCTCTAATCGGTCAACTCGCCCGGGACTGGGGTCTACTTTTACCCCATGACATTCAGTTTATCCTGGCCCACCGGGAATCCGGAGAAAAATTTGGGGACTGCGCCAAACGTCTGGGCTATCTGTCCACGTTTAACATAATGTGTTTATTGGGTAAACAGCGGCGTCTAAACCAGCCCATCGGAAGTTTTTTCATCGACCGCGGCCTGCTGACACCACAACAAATGGAAGAACTGGCCCGGAAGCAAATTCGCCATAACCAAAATATTCAAGTGGACCAGTGGCGTTTTTGAAGACTTAGAGGAAAAACACCCATCTAGGAACACAAATTTTCGCATCGAACATTTTCCGGAAGTAGCGTCCACCAATACCACCGTTCTGGAAAAAGCCCTGGCCGGGGAACCGGAAGGGTATGTGGCGGTGGCTATCGAGCAAACCGGGGGCAGAGGGCGACTGGGCCGCAAATGGGAAGCCCGGCCCGGCGGCTTGTGGATGTCGTTATTGCTGCGTCCGGGTGTCCCTCTGGCTGCCTGGGGGGGGCTTAACCTCATCGCCTCCCTGGCGGTGCAACAAGCCATCCACAGCCTGACCGAACTCCCGGTCTCCATTAAATGGCCCAATGACCTGTTGATCGACGGCAAGAAGGTGTGCGGGATGCTGATGGAGTCACATTTTGCCCCTGGAGGAAATCCTTTCCTGATCTGGGGCATCGGAGTTAATGTTCAGAATGATATCCCGGCTGAACTGCATGATACCGCCACCTCGTTGGCCCAGGCCGGGGCGGGCGTTGCCGCGGCGGAGTTGCGGGACGGCATTTTATCTCACCTGGCCGGGCATTACAGCCGATTCCATGATGATCCTCCCTACTTAGAAGAAATCCACCGGAATTATTTGACCCATTCGGCCACCCTGGGCAGCCGGGTCAGGGTGATCATGTCCCATGGGCCGACCTTGCCCGGCATGGCCGTGGATCTAGACCCCGAGGGTCGGTTGTGGTTGCAGACCGACACGGGGATAGAGAAAATTTTGGCCGGAGACGTGGTCCATCTGCGGCCGGAAGACATTTAAGCCTCCCTCCTCCCCACTTCAATCAAATAAAAACAACATGTTAACACCTTTAAGCCAAACGGCCTCTTGCCAATTGGATTTCGATTGGGTATGTTCTAAACTTCAGCCTAAAGGCATGAGGCACAGAACACTGAGAGAAAAAGGCGACTACTGTTTACGGCCGCGTCAATTGGGATGAAAGAAACTCTTCTGCGTCCTCTTTGGTTTCTCTATCATCCACGGCTTTGTGCTTTTTCTTGAAAATTAGAATTCGGCATCGGGTTAACCAATTTATGGCCTGGTTGGGTCAGGATTCGGCTCTTGAAGATAATCTCGAACCCGACAACGCTCAACCCGCATCCCGAAACTCGACACAGGAGACATCAGATGTTGCTCATTGAAGATTTGCAGGTGGAGTTGGCCGGGAATAAGATATTGAAGCACATCGACTTAGAGATCAAACCGGGTGAGACCCATATCCTTTATGGACCGAATGGTTCAGGAAAGACATCGCTGTTGATGACCATCATGGGCTATCCCCAGTATCGGGTGACCGGCGGCAGAATCCTGTTCAAAGGGGTCGATATCACCGGATTGCCCATCAACGAGCGGGCGGCCTTGGGTATCGGCATGTCTTACCAGCGGCCCCCGACCATTCACGGCCTTAAAACTCGGCAAATGGTCGACATCTGCTCTAAGAAAAAGATAGATGTGGAAGAATACGCCGATATGGTCAACTCCCGGGACTTTCTCGACCGCGATGTCAACGCCGGCTTTTCCGGAGGAGAAATCAAACGGTCTGAGTTGCTCCAGCTCTTAGCCCAAAATCCTGATTTGATGATGTTCGATGAGCCGGAGTCCGGCGTCGACTTGGAAAACATCACCTTAGTCGGTGAAACGATTGCCATGCTACTCGAAAAAGACGTGTTTCATTCCAATGAAAAAACAATCGCCCGACAAAAGCGTGACCGGACCAAGATGGGCCTGATCATCACACACACCGGCTACATCATGGACTACGTGGCCGCGGATAAGGGACAGGTGCTGTTTAACGGCATCTTGAGCTGTTCCACTAATCCTCGCGAAATTCTAAACTGTATCAGCGAGATGGGATATGAGGAATGCGTGCGATGTACTCTAGAGAGGAACTAAAAAGCAAAGCGGCTGGGGCGGCGGCCAAAAAAGGGGCGCTGGGACAAGATGTCGACTTGGAACAATTCGAGAAGGCCGATGTGCCCCATGAGTATCTCCAAGAGGATGAGCTGCGTTCCCTGCCCGATGCCGAACAGAAACGTCTGGTCATGTCCGGCCTGGATTTGACGGGCAAAGAGCGTGGCGGAACTTATTTTCAAAAAGACACTGCGGTCGTCCACTGCAGCAGTAAGCTGGAGGGGGTCGAGGTCATCCCCATCAAGAAAGCGTTGGAAGAGTACGACTGGATCAGGGACTACTATTGGAAGCTGGTGCCGGTGGATATGGATAAGTATACTGCTTCCGCGGAAATGGACCTGCACAACGGATATGTCATTCGGTGTCTACCGGGGCAGAAAAGCGTGTACCCGATCCAGGCCTGCCTCTATTTGGACAAAGAGGGGTTGCAGCAAACGGTCCACAATATCATTATTGCCGAAGAGGACTCGGAACTGCACATCATCACGGGATGCGCCACCTCTCCCCATGTCAA
>JADFYN010000132.1:3774-6072 GCA_015233055.1 Deltaproteobacteria bacterium | reverse complement strand
CATAACTGGGCTGAAGACATGGTCGTCCGCCCGCGGTCGGCGGCTCAAGTGGAGGAGGGAGGCCTGTTCCTGAACAACTACATCTGCATGAAGCCGGTCCGGACACTCCAAATGTACCCGACCACTTACCTTGTCGGTGACAACGCGGTCGCCCGGTATTACAGTATTATCGTTGGGTCGCCGGGTTCGGAATTTGACATCGGCGGCCGCATCTTCCTAAAAAAGCCGGGTACCCGGGCGGAAATCGTGGCCCGAACCATCAGTAACGGGGGGAAGATTATTGCCCGCGGCCATCTTATCGGCGAAGTCCCGGACATTAAAGCTCACTTAGAATGCAAGGGGCTGCTCTTGAAGGGTGGCCTGATTCATGCCATTCCGGAATTGGAAGGTCATTGTGACGGGGTGGAGATGTCCCATGAAGCGGCCGTGGGTAAGATCGCCCAGGAGGAGATATCGTATCTTATGTCGCGGGGACTAACCGAGGACGAAGCCGCCTCGACCATCGTTCGGGGTTTCCTCAATGTTGATATTCCCGGCTTACCTCCACAACTTAGAGCCGAAATTGATCGGGCCGTCGAGATGAGCGATAAAGACGTCATGTGACACATTACGTCCATTTTTTGAATTGACATCAATCCATCGTTGTGATAGCGTCACTCTACTTGTTTCACCGTTATCCAGGATGCTTCGGCCACATCAGTACCACAAAGATTGTGGTGTAGGTTCTTGCGAACCTATAAAAGATAATAACCTTGTGGTAACCTTTTTTTGACTTTGGAGGGATTATGATCAAAAGAATTTCTGCCGCGTTGTTTGCCCTGATTTTGTGTGTCTGCTTTGCCTCTATGTCCATGGCCCAAGAAAAAGCCGATAAAAAGGTCGAAAAATCGGATGCTGGAGCCCCTAAGGCGGTGACGTACAATAAGGATGACGCAAAAGCCAAGAAGGACGCAGCTAAGGCGAAGGCCAAGGCTAAGAAGGATGCGGCCAAACCGGATAAAGACAAAAAAGAACCCGTCCACGAATACAACAAGTAAAAGGACTCGCGGCGTTAGCTGCCCGACAGGTGGGCTGACGCATGTACCTGACCAACTCAATAGCCTACATCACGAGATATCCCCTATGATCTTTCATCATGGGGGATGTTTCATTCTGACTCCTCTGCGTTGTCTTCCGTTGTACCATCATGTGCGCATCAATTTCGGATGACCATACCTACCCGGTCAGAATAATAGAATGGGGAGGATAATACCCGGAGGCCACGGTCTCGTTGGGGCCGACCAGGCTTCGCCGACCCAGCACCGTCCCGGGATTTGTCACCGAGTTACATCCCGTTTGGACATAATCCCCTAGAATTGCGCCAAACTTGTGCAGATTAACCAGGTGAACTTCCCCGCCCACCTGAATTCTAGTCGGCCCTGGAATGAATTTCAGATTAGCCAGCTTTGTCCCCGCCCCTAAATTTGTGTCCCGCCCTAAAATACTGTCTCCAATATAGGCAAAGTGACCCGCCTTGGCTTGATCCAACATCACCGCATTTTTTATCTCGGTCACGTGACCGACAACGCACGACCGGCCGACCAGACAGTTGCCGCGAATGTATGCCCCCTGCCGCACCTCGGAAAAGTCACCGATCATGGTCGGACCTTTAATTAAGGCCCCAGGCTCGACCACCACACCCGTCCCCAGACTGATGTCATTATCAAACAAACAGGCCCCGGCGTAGACAACAGAAGCACCGACGAGCAGCTCATCTCGATAATAAACCTTGAACCGCCCTTTGGTCACGTCACCCGGTTCAAAATGAAGATGGTCAGTCAGCACCTCTCCCTGGTAAAGGACACAGGTCTTCCGGAGTACCTCCCCATCCTGCCTGACCGTCGTGACTCCGGTGCGGTCCAGACGAAAAAGAACATACTCCTTTATTCTGGGCAGGACCTCCCATGGAAAACTCAACCCGTCAAAAATCCCGGCATCACTAGCATTAGACAGATTAAACAGGTCGTTACAAGATAACATATGACTCTCGGATGAGGTTGTGGTTGCTCGTTCCTGGTTGCTGGTTGCTCGTTATCTGTTGCGGGTTATCAGGTTAGAGACCGTCATTAGTTTGTTAACAATAACCACGTAACGGCAGCCCAGAGGATATTTACACGTAGCCGGCGCCAGGTTAGGCCGCAATCCCCGCCGATTAGGCGGTATCTTCATAGTCATCATCTTCTTCCTTGGGTCCTTCCGATGATTCGACCTCATCAGGATACTGCGGCGGAGCGTCGCCTTTGGCTTTAACGAGTTTGG
>JADFYN010000132.1:0-3734 GCA_015233055.1 Deltaproteobacteria bacterium | reverse complement strand
TATTTTTTTAAGCTCCAGGGCATGCCACCATTCATCACCATAATCAAAAACATATAAAAACTTGTGCCCAGATTGGATACCGAGTTCATCCAATTTGGCCTGGCGGCTATCTTTGACCCCGGCGAACCCTTCATAGGGAAGTCCATATTCCGATTCATTATCCCAAGGTTGATTACTCAGGAAAAATGAATAGAGGTGGGGTTCATACCGGTTGAAGGTGGAAAAAATGATGTTGTGCAGGTCAGCCAGAGTTTGATCGGCCTTAATCTCCACATCACGCCAGACGTTTTTGTTGTCTTTAAGACGTACTCGGAAGACGTATGTTTTCATAACGTTCCTCAGTAGATTAGACCATAAAACCAATTTGTTACCTAAATATACCCCGCTGAACGCGAAGGCCCGGCCCGTGAATTGCCGCCGTGGTCTATTCTGTAGATTTTGGGCCGGGGGCGCTTTCGTTGGGAGAACTTCCGCTTGAGGAGTTTGTTCCTGAAGTGTTTTCTTTGGGAGCATGAGTCCCAGGGGAACTCCTAAGACCTTTTTGCAACCGGCGCGGTAATTGCGGCTTCAGATCGGTGCTGATCGGCCCACGGTCCATCACCTCAGTCTTAAGTTTGATCGGGCCGAGCCGATCCTTAATATAAAAGAAAGTATCCGCCGGATCATTCTTGCCGTAGATGAGCACTTCCACTGCGGCATAACCAAATTCCGGCCAGGTAGCGATGGTGATGTGGCCCTCTCGGACATTGGCTAAGATGGACACACCATATGGCTCATATTTTTGCTCAGCCATGTTGACCAGGTTAAGCTTTGACAGTTTGGCGGCGCGTTCAATCAGGCTCTTCAGAAATACCGGATCATTTAGCTTGTCAAAGGCAATGCCTTCCATGTCGGAAAACAATAGCTTCCCCAACGGATAATAGGTCACTCCAGGTTGTGGGGTGACCTGTCCGGAGGTCTGGGCGCAGGACGCTAAGCCGCATGACAATAGTAGAATCAGACAGACAGTTCCGATCTTTTTCATCGTTTTCCTCCCGACCCAGGGTTGCGCAGCCATCGATGCCGGCCATCTGGTCAAGTCAAATTAATAAGGCTGAATTCATAGGCAAATTGCTTAGGATCGCTTCGGTTAACTTATTGTTTCAGCTTAATCAGGAACTTTTCTTCCAGATGATGGGGGTGATAAGATAGTTTCGCCTTCCTCAAACCCGGTTCACCACAGTCTTGCTCCCGATTGATCAGGGGGACCTCGGACCAGCAGTTGGCGCAAAACTCCCGATTAATCACCGCATAAAGCTCGGGAACGGCCGAATCGGCTTTTTCAATATGAACTACCGCGGTCTGGCTGTTCAACATTTCGCCCAGGGTGAAAGCCATCACCCGGCCATTCAGCAAAATAACGCCGCCGGAAAGCTCCAGTTCTTTGAAATGGGTCAAGGCCTCCTTTAGAGCCTCCCACTCCCCCATTAAGTTCATATCTTCCTCACACCGACGCAAGGTACACCATTGGTCGGCCAGGTCAAGACAAGCCGAAACGTGATTTTCCGATAATACCTCGTAGCTATACGAATATAATCGCATAAACCGGTTAATATGGTTTTTTTTCGAATGATATTTATTCCCAGTCAATTTGATTAAGTCGCCTATTTCATATACATAGTCAAACGCATCCCGAGTCTGCTCGACCAGCAGGTCCTCCTCGCCGGCCAGTTCCGTAACCAGTCGCTGATCAGCCCGTTCAATCCGGGCGTAGAGCGGGGACCCCTCTTGGCTGAGCCAATCTAAAATGATTCGAGTCACTTTTTTTCTTGGCGACGGCCCGATGGGCATAAACAAAAGCCTGCCGGAGGGACCGCCGCCGGCCAGGATAAGCAAAAAATCTTGGTAAACCGACCATTGAAATCCGTAGTGGTCACGCCACATAAACAGATTGGTAAATGTCAACTCGGAGGTTTGGGGTTGATATGATTTGAGTCTTGGGTGTATGATATCTCGATCCCCCAACTCAACCGGCTTGAACTGGGGAAATTCCGGACACACGGCCATTAATGCTCTCCCAGGTTTGTGAATATAAAACAGCTTGCTTTGTTATTTGGACAAGCGATGAAGGTATTCGAGTCAAGGCAGCCGAGAGTCATCCGGCCATTAACCTCTCCATAAAGAAGGCATAGTCTGAGGTGCTACTTATGTCAAGACAAAAGAACTCGTTTAACCCGGCCGCCGGTCACTTAGCCCGATTGCCGGGTTCCCCGACGGCCGCCCGGTCCGCAGTTTTTATTGGACCAACCCCGACCGCTTCGTCTGAAGATCTCATATGAGGTACCGCGAACAACTCAAGACGGGTCCAAAAGGTTTGACGAACTAGTCTAAGTTCAAGTATAATTTCCGACATCGGCTCTAGACCCGAGGAGCCGTTAAGTTTATCAACTTAAGCCCAAAATATCTACTAAAATTTGCATGTTACAATATAACAATCTTTGCAGGAAAACAAAAAATTAAGTTTTATTAATATAGGAGGAAAACCGGATGATTAAAGTAGCCATTATTGGTGGCTCCGGATACACGGGATTGGAATTGATGCGCCTGCTGGCCAAACATCCGGCCGTCTCCCTGGTCGCGGTAACTTCCAGGGAATATCAAGGACGGCCGATTTCTGATGTGTTTCCTTCGTTATTGGGCGTGATAGACGCACCTTTCATGGCCCCGGACGTGGACAAGCTGGCCGCCGAGGCGGATTTCTTTTTTACCGCTGTGCCCCATAAGGCAGCGATGGAGGCGGTGGCGGCTTTGCGGGGTTTCGGAAAACGCGTGGTCGACCTGAGTGCCGACTTTCGATTCAATAACGCCGCGGTTTACGAAACCTGGTATGGCCCTCATTCGGCCCAAGAGTTACTGACCGAGGCCGTCTATGGCCTGGCCGAAATATATCCGGACCAGATCAGCCGGGCCAACCTGGTCGGCAACCCGGGATGCTATCCGACCAGTATTCTTTTGCCGTTGATTCCTTTGATCCGGGCCGGAGCCGTTCAATCTACCGGGATAATTGCCGATTCCAAATCAGGGGCGAGTGGGGCCGGCCGCGGTCTCAGCCTCGACGTATTGTATTGCGAAGTCAACGAGGGCTTCAAGGCTTACAAAGTGGCCTCCCATCGTCATCGTCCGGAAATAGAGCAGGAATTATCCCAGGCCGCGGGTCATGACGTCAAGATCTCCTTTACGCCGCACCTTGTCCCCATGTCCCGCGGGATGCTCAGCACCATCTATGCTCCGCTAAAGGGAAACTCGACCACAGCCGACCTGATTGACCTGCTCTCAAATCATTATCGGGAAAAAAGTTTTGTCAAGATATTGAAGGAAGGATCTTTTCCCAATACCAGTCACGTCCGGGGCTCCAATTCCTGCCATATCGGATTAAAGGTCGATGAATCCATGGGCCTGGTCATTATTGTCTCGGTTATCGACAACCTGGTCAAGGGGGCTTCCGGTCAGGCCATCCAGTGCATGAACTTGATGTCGGGCTTAGCCGAAACCACCGGTCTGGATGTCTTGGCATTGTGAAATGTTGCTTGTTGCCTGTTACTGGTTGCAGGTTGGAGATCAATGTCCTTAGACTTAAGCGACGAACAATCGTGCTAACTTTTTTTAAAATAGCCCATTCCGCATAAGCCCCAACGGGGCGCTCTAGGTTAGCCCAGGGCAACGCCCTGGGAAACACGGCAGGCTACGGGTCAGCA
>JADFYN010000131.1 GCA_015233055.1 Deltaproteobacteria bacterium | reverse complement strand
GGGTGGTAATAGCTTGTTATCGCAAAGGGGGCTGTGGATTGGCCAGACCAGGGTCGGGAGTCGATTGGGTTCCGGCCGGAAGGCGCAGGTGACCTCTTTCGGCGTCAATCGCCTGATCGCGGCCGCCAGAACATGGAGGACGTTTCTGACTAGCAACAAATAGTTTTGGCTTTCCCTGAGTTCTTTGGCGTGTTCATCGGTGAGTACCGGATAGGGCTGAGTTCCGGTCGGGCCTTCGGGTCGGTCTAAGACCCGGCTGATCCAGAAAGAATAATGGACATCCCGGAGGCCGCCGATGTTTTCTTTAAGATTTGGTTCCACCAGGTATTCGTTATCCTGATAGCGCTTGATCCGCTTGTATTTTTCAGTCAGCAAATTGTCTATGAATTCTTTTTTTCGAAAACGGGTTTGGCGGTAGAACTCATCCATAAAACTGAGGTATAGGGCTTCTGTCCCTCGGATCAGACGGGCATCCAGGGTAGAGGTGAAGACCGTGAAATCTTTGGCCATCAAACTTAGGGTGTCTTTGGTGTTTCGGGTACCGTAGCCTACTTCCAAACCGGTGTCCCAGAGCGGATAAAGCACTTCTTTGATGATTTTTCCGGTCTTGTCGGAAATCCTGTTCTTAAAAAGAAAGAGTATATCTACGTCGGAGGCCAGGTTCATCTCCCGGCGGCCATACCCTCCCAAAGCCAGAACCGCCCAGTCGTCGCCCATCAGTTCTCTAAGACCAGGTTTACTATCCATGGCCGTGTCTAATAACTCACCGATAAAAGTGTCTATCAGTTCGCAATATTTGTCAATCGCTTCCAGGCTGGGCCCTTTGGAGCTGATTGAATCGGCTATCGCCTGCCGTTGTTCTTTGAAATCTTCGACATTCATGTTTAGTTCCTTTTGCCTTAAAGGCATAAAGCCCAGGGCGCGAAGAAAACAAATAAGGAACGCAGATGGTTTCTTTTGTTTTCCATGTATTTTTTTTAAATATAGGCGTCATGTCATTGCCTCCGGGTCTTCTGGGTGGGGCTGTTGGGATAATCGAACAAAAAGGTAAGACGGCAGTTGAAGAGGGCCGGAGGACGCAGTTTGATAAGGGCAGAGGATACCCATTGTGGGCCGAATTGTCAAACTGATTTGCGGACAATCATCTTCTCAGCCCATCTTGCCTGAATTCCGGTGCCCCGGAGGCGCGGTTGAGCTAAAAAAAATGTCAGGGGCTCTGGTGGCCATGATGTTTTAGATAAAAATCCGTCAGGTTGGAAAACGCGGCCCCGGAGCATCCATAATCCGCTTGTGTCGGACCCGATGTTCGTGTATTTTAGTTGGCAAATTGTGAGGAGAAGAAACATGAGGAAAAAGAAAACCGATCAAACCAAGGCCGTCAAGCCGATTCAGCCTGAACTGGTGGAAGAGACACTGGAAGATGAGGAAAGCGAGCCGGATCTGGATATTATCGATAATCCGGAGGAGCTGGTTCTCGACGATGACATCGGCCTGGGAAAGGAATCCCTAAAAGAAGGAATATCCACCAGTGCGGTCCCTGTGACCGGGGCCTTGCAGCGGTATCTGCAGGAGATAAACAGGTATCCCATGTTGACCAGGGAAGAAGAGAAGGCTCTGGCCATCAGGTTATACGATGGTAATGATCCGGATGCGGCGGCCGCCTTGATCACCTCCAATTTGCGGTTAGTCGTGAAAATAGCCATGGATTTTCACCGGTATTGGATGCGCAGCTTGATGGATTTGATTCAAGAAGGCAACATCGGCTTGATGCAGGCAGTAAAGAAGTTTGATCCATACAAGGATATTAAGCTGTCCTACTACGCCTCTTTCTGGATTAAAGCCTACATTCTTAAGTTCATCATGGACAACTGGAAACTGGTCCGGATAGGCACGACCCAGGCGCAACGGAAGCTTTTTTTTAACCTAAACAAGGAAAAGGAAAAACTTCTGGCCAAGGGAATAGATCCCAGCCCTCAGCTCTTGGCCCACAATTTGAACGTCAAGGAATCGGATATCCTGGAAATGGACCAGCGTCTTTCAGGCTGGGAGCTATCACTGGATGCGCCGGTCCGGGAGGATTCTGAAGATGACCACAAGAGCTTTTTGCCGTCCATAGGTGAGAGCCTGGATGACCAGGTGGCTCGACAGGAAATGCACCGGCTGCTGCGGGAGAATCTTCAAGAGTTCAGGAAGACTTTATCGGGCAAGGAGCTTTACATCTTTGATCACCGCTTGCTGACTGAAGAATCAGTAACCTTACAGGACATCGGCTCTAAATTCAAGATAACCCGAGAGCGGGTGCGTCAGATACAAGATCGTTTGATTAATAAGATAAGAGAGTTCATCAGGTCAAAATTTCCAGATATGGAAGTTGACCAGTTTGGGGCGAACGGAGCCGGCCGGGCCGAAGTCGGGGAATGAACTTGACCGGACCGGACAAGCCTTTTAGGTCACTTCTTTGACAAATCGATTAAGGTCTTCTTGCCGGCCGAAAACCCACAATTCATCCCCCGTTTTGAACACGCGACTTATCGGGATAGTGGCTTCATATTGACCATCTTCGGCGCTGATCAGAAAGACGACAATGTGCCAATCCTCCCGAATTCTCGAATCTCCCAATGTTCGTCCAACCAACGGAGACCTGGAGGTCAGTCTGACTTCCTCTAAAAGAATCTTGGAGGTGGCCCGAAGCTCCAGAAAACGATCCAGCTTCTCCATCCCACCGCCCAAAATCTCCAGCGCCACCCTTGTCCCGGCCACCGCTTCCGGCAGGATGACATTATCAGCCCCGGCCCGCCTCAGGCGCTGGGCAAAACTCTTGGAATGGGCCCGGGCGATGACTGTAATGTCCGGGTTGTACTCCTTGGCCATGATGGTCAGGACGAGATTATCGCCTTCAGCCGGGAGGCAGGCGCACAAGGTCCCGGCCCGCTCGATTCCGGCCGCCCGCAAGATATTTTCTTCCCGCCCATCACCTTTGATCACTATCCAGCCTTCCTGCTCGGTAATCTCTTCATCGTCAATAGCCTTTTCTATGGCTACCACCTTTTGACCATAGTTGCTCAGCACCTCCGCCGCCTGGCGGCCGACTCTCCCCAACCCAACGATAATAATATGATTTTCTAATTTGTCCAACACCTTCATCAACTTCTCTCCCCTAAAAACGTTCATCAAGTCGCCTTCTAAGATGGTTGATCCCATCATGCCCACTGCAAAAACGAACACGGCATTGTCGAACAGCATGATCGTGATCATCAAATAGCGGCCGGTTGGGGTCAATGGGTTGACCTCTCCGTACCCGACAGTGGTCAGGGTCAGTACGGACATATATAAGGAATCGCTAAAATTCCAGCCCTCCACCAGGATCAGTGAAGAAGTGGCCGCGGCCAGCGCAAAAAGATAAAGGCCGAAAGCCAGTAACAGCCTTTTCCCAAATCTGTGGTATAGGCTATTCTTAACCTTAAAGTGGTCCTTGGCTTGAAATTTTTTAGAGGATTTTTTCGGCACGTCGGTCGCCTGGTTGCCTTTGATTTTGATCTTCACATTTGTTTTATCCGGCCTTTATCTATAGCCCTTCGGACTGCCTCGGCTAAATTACGGAGATCGAGCGGCTTCATCAAGAATTCACTGACGCCTAAGGCTAATGCCTTTTCCCGGAAGTCTTCTTCATTAGATCCCGTAAACAATATTACCGGGAAGTCGGGCCGCAGCTTGATAATCTCTTGGGCTAATCTCAGGCCGGTCATCTGCGGCATGGTCTGGTCGGTAATGACCAGGTCGAAGTGGACGGCGCTGGAGGCGTCCTGAAAGAAACTGAGCGCCTCAAGGCTATTGGTGGTCACCATTACGTGATACCCTAGACGCTCCAGCAGCATCCGACCCAGTTCCGTAATAGGTTTTTCATCATCAACGAACAAGATAACCTCGTTTCCCTTGGGTAGGGGCGAGTGCGGCTTTGGTCTTGATTGTGAAATGCCTTCGATTCTGGGGAGATAAACACAAAAAATGGTCCCCGATCCCGGTTCGCTGCCGACGGTTATGGCTCCATGATGGCTTTTGATTATCCCATGCACGACAGCCAACCCCATGCCGGTTCCTTCACCGGGCTTTTTAGTCGTGAAGAATGGGTCGAAAATCCGATCCAAAATGTCGCGGCTGATTCCGTACCCCGTGTCGCTCACTGTCAGTTTCATGTAATGGCCGGGATCAAGGTCCGGGATCTGAGGCTTATCATCAGGCCGATGCTGCGCGTCTTCCAGGAGTATGTTCAAGACTCCTCCCTCACCTTGCATGGCGTGGGCGGCATTGGTGCATAGATTCATCAAAACCTGGTGGATCTGGGTGGGATCAGCCATGACCATGCCCGAATTCACCGTGATATTTTGTCTGATTTCGATGGTCGTTGGTAAAGATGCCCTGAGCAGTTTGACAACTTCTTTGATAATGGGTTCGAGTTGCACGGGCATTATCTTTTGGTCGCCTTGCCTACTAAAGGTAAGTATCTGTTGTATTAAGCTTTTTGCCCTATTTCCGGCTATCAATATCTGTTCCAGGTTCCGGCGCAAGCCACTTTCCAGCGACGGCTCATAGAACGATAGTTCCGCAAAGCCGATAATCCCGGTCAGAATATTGTTGAAGTCATGGGCTATGCCCCCGGCCAGCGTGCCGATGGACTCCATTTTTTGGGTCTGGCGCAGTTGCCTTTCCAGCATCGATTCATAGGTTACGTCACGTTCCGCAAGCACGAAATTGATGATCTCACCCAGGCTGTCCCGGACGGGGGAAATAGTCGCCTTTACTTCATAAAGGGTGCCATCCTTCCTTTTGCTGGTGAAGTCGCTTTTCCAGATCTCACCTTTTAGGAGTGTCTCCCCCATGTTTTTATAGAACGCTGCATGATGTATGTCACTCTTAAACAGACGGGAGTGTTGACCAAGGATTTCTTCGCGTTTATAGCCGCTCATGTGCTCAAAAGCCGGATTCACGTACCGGATAATCCAATTCGTATCAGTTATGAGGATGCCTTCGGCAATCTGTTCCATCGCCGTAGTCAGCCGGACTCGCTCTTCTTCGGCCAGCTTACGGTCGGTAATGTCAATCATGATCCCCTGGATAAAAATTGGTGTTCCAGCCTCATCTTGGACCAGCACCACCTCGTCCCGCAACCATCTGCTCCGGCCGTCTTTGGTGACCAGGCGATATTCGGAGACAACCGGAAGGCCGGCGGTCTGGGTTTGGGCCAGTTCGGAAAGCACCCGGACCCGATCTGCGGGATGGATTTGCCTGGTCCGGAGTTCGGGGTCGGTGGTCCATTGGCCGGCCGAAAATCCGGATAAGAGTTCGATCTGGGGACTGATGTAGAGTATCCTGCCGGGTCCATCGGGTGCGCCGAGATAAACTACGGCCGGGATTTGTTCAACCAACGCCCGATATTTGGCTTCGCTTTCGGCGAGTGCCGCATGTTTTCGGGATAGCTGGGTGCGGTGAAAGGCGTTTTCCAGGACGAATGGGAGCTTATGGAGATACCCCGAGTGTTTTATCACATAATCGGTCGCCCCTAACTTCAGGGCCTCAACCGCCGGCTCCTCGTTCCCCTGTCCGGTAATTAAGACAACCGGCACATCCGACCTGCGGATCTGGCGCAGCTCTTTTAAAACCTCCAAAGCGCTTAAACCGGGTAACCGATAATCCATTAATATAACGTCGTAGTCTTGTAGACGATCGCGAACAGCCAGTCTCTGCAGGACTTCAAGACCAGAGTAGACCTTCTCCAGTTGGATGTGTGGAGCATGGGCGGCCATGTAGCGAAACGGCAGGTCGATGGCTGCGGCGTGATGTTCCGCATACAAAACTCGGATGGGGCGGGAGCGAAGGGCGGCTTGGGTGCGGTAGTGTTGCAGAGCTGTTTCCAAGACAGCCGGGAGGTGCAGTAGATAGCCCTCTCGTTTAACTATGTAGTCGTCGGCCCCGGCTTTCAGGCCGGCTACCGCTGTTTCATCATCCCCATGGCCGGTGATGAGAACGACAGGCAGAGGCAGGGATCTTCCCCTGATGTGGGTCAGTATCGCCAGCCCGTCACCGTCGGGAAGTCGCATGTCCGTAAGCACCAGGTCGTAGCCGGGGCGTTTTTCCAAGGTGGCCAGGGCTTCATGCTGGGTGCTGACGACATCAAGGTTAATCTCCGGGGCGCTCTTCCGCAGTTCGTGCCGGGTTAGATTGGCGTCAATCGGATTGTCCTCGACATATAATACATTCATAAATCATCTCGCCGGCGTGTTGATGACATTCCAGTAAAGATCAATTTGAGTGACTACGTCTACAAACTTTTCAAAATCTATGGGTTTAACGATATAAGAGTTTGCCCCCAGGCGATAAGCCTCGTTAATATCGCGATCTTCAGCAGACGAAGTGAGGACGACAACCGGGATGGTCAGGAATTCAGGATGAGTCTTCAAATGATGCAGTACCTCCAGCCCGTCGATTTTAGGCAATTTCAAATCCAGCAAGATGACCACCGGAATTAGACCGTCGGTTGGCCACCTGGATATTACAGCCAGGGCCTCTTCGCCGTCACGGGCGACTTCTATGGGGTTGGCCACCTTGCGTTTGATGAAGGCGCGCCTGGTAAGATCGATATCTACTGGATTATCTTCTATAAGCAGGATAGGGCGGATCAAGTTATGCATGGTTGCCTCCTTTTCAAACGTCGGGCTGGGTTCCGGTTTCCCGAATTCGATTCATGGGGTGGCCTTTTCATCAGTCTGGATAGTCTACCCGCTGATCTTCATGCCTAAATTTCGACTCCAGCCTGGCACCAATACCGTCTAATTAAGGCAACGGCTTGATAAGATTTCTCGCTTTGCTCGAAATGACAGAGAAGTGGGACATCCGAAGTGAGGATGTAAATTTGTCATTCCGAGCGAAGCGAGGAATCTTATCACGTCCCAACATGGTTTGGAATTTCCAGATAAAACTTTGCCCCTTGCCCCGGTGTGCTGTCCGCCCAGACACGTCCGCCCATTCGTTGCATAGCCTTGGCTACGATGGCCAGCCCAATGCCCGTGCCGGGATAATCTTCAATACGCTGGAGCCGTTGGAAAATCTCGAAGATTCGGTTGCCGTAACGCATGTCGAACCCGACCCCGTTGTCCTGAAACCAGAGCGAGTAGGTCCCTTCATTCATGGAGCCACCGATCTCAATCCGTGGTTCGGGCACCTTTCCGGTGAACTTGATGGCATTGTCAAGCAGGTTTCGCAGGGCCTGGGTCAGGCCTTCCACATCAGCGGTAACCGATTCGAATGGGATGGCTATGGCGATTTTGATCCGGCGGTTTTCCAGATCGGCGGCATGTTCTGTAACCAGGGCTTCGAGCAAGGCCCGGGGATTGACCAGACCGGGCGTCAAAGTTCGACGTTCGAAGCGGGAATAGGCCAGCAAGTCATTGATCAACTGGTTCATCTGTTCCGTGGCCTGACGAATGGTCTGGAGGAACATTCGGCCCTCTTCATCCAACTGGTGGATGTGATCTGAGAGCAGCAACCGGCTATAGCCGTCGATTCCACGCAGGGGAGCTTTGAGATCATGCGACACCGAGTAGGTGAAGGCTTCCAACTCTCGATTCTTGGCCTGCAACTCGGTGGTCCGACGGGCCACACGCTGCTCCAGCTCAACGTTAAGTTGGGTAATTTTTTCTTCGGAGCGCTTGCGTTCGGTGATGTCACGCACAAGAGACATGACCCCGATGATAAGGCCGTCTTGGTCCACCAGAGGCGTGTTGAACCACTCACAGATAATTATTTCGCCGTCCTTGGTCAGGTTTTCATTGGTACTATAGGTTCCGCCGGCTTGGGTAATCAGCTTGTTCCAGACCTGTTCAACTTCATCAATGACATAGGGGGGGATAACCAGGTCGGCGGCATAGCGGCCCATGGCTTCGTCGCGACTGTAACCGAATATGGTCTCCGCCGCGGGATTCCACTGGACCACTCTGAATTGAGTATCCCATTCAATTACCCCGACAATCGTTTGTTCTAAGTGAAATGAAAGCTTTCGTTCCGACAGCGTTAAGGCTCTCTCGGCCTTGCGGCGTTTCATGCGTTGGACTAATAGAATGAAGATGAGCAAGGACTCGAGGGCGCAAAAAGTAATAACTCCAATGATATGTAATCTGTATGTTCCCCATATTGTCATGACCCGATATTGAACAATGCTGTCGGGCGGTAAGCGACTTTCGTCAATACCCCAGCGGCGCAGTTCACGCCAATCGAACATGGCCGCATTCCGGCTTTCGGTAATGGGGATATCCCCTGGCTTTTCCCCCCGCATAATGCGTAGGGCCACCTCGGCGGCTTGTTGAGCAACGGCCTGGCCTCTAGTCAGATGTCCTCCGACAATCCCGTGGCCTAAATATTGTTCAGCTATTCATAAATGGGAACGCTCGATACTATAGCCAATGCCGACAGGACCTCGCGTGGGACATAAGCTTTCCCCGTGCCGTCTTGAAACATGGTCACATAAAAGACAATGGTGTCCGAGGGCAGATGTTTAACCTTGTCCATGATCTTTTCATAGGAAGCACCTGAAAGATAGTCGAACTTGAGGCGGTCTTCATACTGGCGAAATACCTGGCGGGTGATTTTTGCATATGCTTGATCATTTTCATTGGTTCCGGTGATAACCACGACCTGTTTTGTTTCCGGCTGAAGCTGGAGGGCCAGATCCAGGGTCCCTTTGGAATCCAATTGAGATATCACACCGGTGACGTTAGGCCCCAGGTGACGTCCCTCAATCTGACGCTTCTCCAACGAGCAAAAGACAATGGGAGTTCCCGGAAAAAGTTCGTCCCGGTATTTCAGAGTGAAATCTAATGCCGGACCAAGCAGGACAAAGATCAAATCCGGCGCCCGGGT
>JADFYN010000130.1 GCA_015233055.1 Deltaproteobacteria bacterium | reverse complement strand
GCAAATATTGTCAGTTCGAACGCTGGGTTGAGGTGAGCTAATGAGCGATGACGTTATTCTCGAAGCGAAAGGCCTGGCCCGTTCTTTTGGGGGCATCAAGGCCGTGGACGGAGTGAGCTTTGAACTAAAGGCCAACCAGGTTTTAGGGATTATCGGCCCGAACGGATCAGGAAAAACCACCCTGGTAAACCTCCTGACCGGTTTTGTTAAGCCTGATCAGGGACAGATATTATACAAGGGACAGGACGTGACCGGGTTGCCGCCATATAAATTGGCCGGCCTCGGCGTGGCTCGGTCCTTTCAGATGGTCAAGCCGTTTTATGAACTGCCGGCTTTCAAAAACCTCATTATTCCCCTGTTCTCATCCCGGGTCAGGCGGCTGGCCGGGGGGAAATCCGGCGACCGGGATGCCGTAGCCAAGGATCTTTTAGAAGAGGTTGGTTTCGAACGTGACTCCCAGGTTATCACCCAGCGGGCCGGGTCGCTCCCCCATGGCTACCTGAAACGCATGGAACTGGCCAAGTGTATGGCACTGCGGCCTGACCTCTATGTCCTGGACGAGCTTTTTTCCGGTCTGAGCCTGGCTGAAGTGGCCAGCCTGGTCCCGGTCATTGACAAGTTGATGGCCCAAGGCGCCACAATCATTATGGTGGAACACCGGTTGCGGGAACTCTTCCGCATCGCCAACCAGGTGATAGTCCTAAATTTTGGCCGGAAAATCGCCCATGGCGCGCCCCAAGAGGTGATGAATAACCCGGAAGTCAAGTCCGCGTACCTGGGCAGTGAGACGGAGGACTAAGCCATGCTGGAAGTCAAGAATTTAATGGTCTTTTATGAAAATGCCATAGGAGTCAATGAACTTTCTATGGAAATCCGAACCGGCCAAATCGTGGGCGTCATCGGCTCGAACAGCGCCGGCAAGACATCCCTGATGAATACTATCAGCGGCCTTATCCATGACATGCGGATCAAGGAGAAACGTAAAGGCGGCGTCCGCATCACCATCATGGGCCAGATCCTTTTTGAGGGCCGGGATATTAGTAACATGCCGCCGCACATCCGGGCCCAACAAGGCATCGTTCTCTGCCGGGAGCGTCACCCCATTTTCCCGGACAGCACGGTGGACGAGAACTTAAAGATTGCCGGACATCTGCGTAACCGGGCGGAAATCAAGCACGGCATGGACATGGGCTTCAGCCTTTTCCCCAATCTGGAACGTTGGCGAAAGCGTAAGGCCGGCTTCCTCAGCGGAGGAGAACAGCAGATGTTGGCTATTGCCATGGCCATGATTGTGGGGCCCAAGTTGATGCTATTAGACGAACCGCTGCTGGGCCTCAGTCCGGCCATGCAGACTCAACTGGTCAAGGCGCTCAAAGCGATCCGCCGGGACACCGGGGTGACCCTGGTCATCGCCGAACAATTCGCCAGACCTCTGCTGCCCATGCTGGATTTCGCCTATGTTATTGAAAACGGTATGCTGACTCTAACCGGCTCCGGGCCGGAACTCATGGAGAATCCGGAGATCAAATCAGCCTATTTCGGAGTGTAACCGATGAAACCAATTGTTGAATTAAGCAATATTCATGAGACCTTCGAAAGGGTCGCGGCGCGCTACCCGCACAAAGCGGCGGTCTTTTATCTGGGTACGGCTTTTAGCTACGCCAAGATCAACAGACTCAAGGACCGCTTCGCCTCCGGACTGTTGCGTCAGGGACTGGTTCCCGGCGACAAGATTATCCTCTATTTGCCCAATTCGGTGCACTGGGTGGTCGCCTGGTTGGGCGCGCTTAAGGCCGGGCTGGTGGTTTGCCCCATCACGCCCATGTATACCCCCTTTGATCTTCAGTATATCGCCAACGATACGGGAGCCAAGGCGGTGGTGTGCACGGACCGGAATTACGGCTACGTGATTCGGGTGATGGAGGCGACCCAACTCAAGACGGTGGTCGTCAGCAACATGGCCGATCTATTACCCCTGTATAAACGCCTGTTCGGCTGGCTGTTCGACAAGGTCCCCCGGGGCAAGGCGGGACAGGGGGGGCACAGCATTAATCTGACTAAGCTTTTGGATAGCGGCACAGAATCGGTGGCCTCGCACCCGGCCGCCCCTGACGATCTGGCCGAAATACTCTACACCGGCGGCACAACCAAGCATCCCAAGGGGGTGCCGATCACCCATCGTGTGGTGGTGGAAAGGGCCCACGAACAGATATCCACTTGTGCCTCCCTGTTTCCATTGGATGAAAACGTCATTTTGGGGTCGGCTCCGGTATTTCATATCCTGGGTCAGACCACCGGCCTGGGCACGATTTTGGTCCACGGCGGGACGGTCATCCTGGCGCCCAGGGTCAATCTCGATGCCTTGATGGATGACGTGGCCCGCCATCGAGTCACGACTCTTATCGGGGTGCCGACGCTGTTCCGCATGATCCTCGAACACGATCGCCTCGACCTGTATGACTTGAGTTCCCTGCGATACTGTTTTTCCGGGGGCGACGTATTGCCTCAGGATTTGGCCGAGCGCTGGCAACAAAAGTTCAAGTATCCAATTTATATCGGGTATGGAGCCACGGAAACCGTGGGCGGCGTATCCATGAGCCCTCCGGACTGCGATCTACCCCCCGGCGCCATGGGCAAAGTTATGGCCAGTAAAGAGATCCGGATCATTGATCCCCTGACTATGCAGTCGGCTCCCATCGGCCAGGCCGGGGAGATTTTGGTCCACTCCGATCCCATGGTTAAGGAATATTGGAACAAACCGGAGGAGACGGCCAAAGCCTTTATCGAGTTGGACGGAAAAGTATTTTACCGCACCGCAGACGTGGTCAAGATAGATGAGCAAGGTTTTCTTTACTTCGTCGACCGGACCATGGACACCATAAAACACAAGGGATACCGCGTCTCAGCCTCGGAGATTGAAAGCGTACTCCAGGATCACGCCGCGGTCATCGCGGCCTGCGTCGTGGGAGTACCGGATGATAAGGTGGGTGAAAGAATAAAGGCCTTCGTCGTGCTCAAAAAAGACATCAAGGGCGTCACCGGCCACGATCTTACCCGTTTCTGCCGGCAAAGACTGGCCGGTTATAAGGTGCCTCAATATATAGAGTTCCGGGACATGCTGCCCAAGTCTAAGGTCGGGAAACTTCTCCGGAGGGAACTGCGAGCGGAAGAGATGAGCCGGCTTAAATAACCTGAGCTCGACGAGTCTTATTAATCGAGAAACAGAAATATATCCACAGATTTCGAAGACTAACGCAGATGGAAAAGACCCAAAAATCTATTTGGGCCCTAATCTACGCAACTCAGAGCAATTTAACGACTATCTCATCAAACAACAGGAGGGCTCCACATGCCGGGACCACATTGGACTAGGAAAATACTTATTGTCTGCCTGTGTCTTGCTTTTACCGCCTCAATTGGGTTAGCCCAAAGCCCGGCCCCAAATATTAGTGAACAGGCAACTAAGCTTGCGGCCGAATCCGAAGCATATTGCGTTACCACTGCGGCAAATGGAAAACCTACGCCACAAGATATTATGGACAAGGTTAATCAAGCGTGCAGCCTGTTGGAAAAAGAGGGCAGCCTGGCTTTTACAAAATTCTTGGGAAAAGACAGCCCGTTCATTTTCAAGGGGACGTATCTCTGGATTCATAATATGGAAGGAATTATGGTTCTTCATCCGATCAAACCCACCTTGATTGGAAAAATGCAGATCAATATGAAAGATAAAAACGGTAAATTATTCTTTGTCGCGATGAACAAACTGGCCCTGGAAAAAGGGGAGGGGTGGGTCTCTTATGTGTGGGAGCGGCCTGGGAAGAAGGGCGAGTATGGTTTAAGGACGTCCTATATCAAAAAATGCAAAACGAGTGATGGGAAGATGCTGGTGGTGGGCTGCGGCGACTTTGATTTAGAGAAACCACTTGAAGCCATGGGCGTGAAACCGATGTGATAATTTTATAATATATCAAAAAGACCCATCGGCAGAGTATGGCAGGTGGGGCTTCTCAGTCTTCGGGGGGCCGCGATTTAATATCTCACGCCGAAATAGTATACTGGGTCCCGGCCGTATTTAAGATGAATTCATTAGGCATTTCTTTTTGGAAGGCCATTACGGCTTCGAAGCCGGTACAGTGAGTAGGAGCGATAAATTCAGGCTTTATAGCCCTGATGTCGGCCACCGTGTTCTGGATGATTTCCGGTTTCTTATTGGTCAGATGGAATCCGCCCATAATTCCAAACACTTTTTCGGTCCGGGCGACTTTTTGAGCTTGTTTGACTGTGTTGATAATTCCGACATGAGCGCAACCGGATAAAATAACAAGACCTTTACCTTTAACTTTGAAGAAAAGAGCTTGTTCTCCGCGGAAGTCGTCAGGTTCGGTTTTCTCGCCCCGCTTGATCAACAGATTCGGAGACACCTTTTCGTATGCCGTAAGGCGCTCGATGTTTCCGGTGAAATAGGCGCCGGGGATGATCGGCGTGGACTTTTTGACCACAATCACCTTCAAACCCAAAGCTTCGAGGTCTTCTTTTTTGAGTTGCCCCAGATCAAGCAGGTCGTCGGCGCCCGGTCGAAGGCTGTAGCGGTGGTTAAAAGCCTCTTCGCCGACATAGAACGGAGCGTCCTTGGACAGGCGCTGCTGATTTTGTTTCAAGATTTCCATCGCGGCCATGAAGTGATCAAAATGGCCGTGGCTTAAACTAAAAGCTTTTGATCTTCCAATATATAGTCCCAGGAGGGCCAGGTTGTTGAGTACACCCACGGGATCAAGTCCAAAGTCGAACATGCAGGCACTCGTTTGGCCGTTGACAACGGTTTCCACGTAATACGAGAGGCCGTGCTCCGCGTGAATCGACTTGCCCGGGGTGGAGCGGTACCGTTTGGTGATCTTATTATCCGGTCTCAAGGCGTCATAATAATTATCCGTCAGCACCCAGATGATAACCTTATCTACCTCCACGATATTTGAGGCCGCCTGGGCCGGGCCCTTTCCTCCATCCGCCGAGGCCTTTTCCCCAACTGTGTTTCCTGCGGCCAATAAGACGCCCGCGGCAGCCGAATACTTCAAAAAATCTCTACGCCCCATATCGGTACTCACCATCAATTTTTCCTATCTTGTAACAAACAGAAGAGCTAGACGAAGATCATCTTAAACCCCTCATCTAAATAAAAATCCATCGGCCGCCTCTGCCTGGTACGGCCTGAAATCGTAAAGTGGAATTGCTCAATAATGGCGAGATAACCAGGAGATTGTCTACTAACGTCCGGCGATCTTATATGAGGTGGGTCCTATTGTCAACTCAACTGCTCCTAAAATCTGTATTGGTGAGCACAACGCTAATCAGGCCCGATGCCGCACTGCCGGCTTCATCCGTCGTGATCTCTTTATTGAACTCCCTGATAGTCTGAGTCTCTCGCTTGACTAAATGTTATTGGTGAGATAAAATGTATTTACTTATGGATAGGCTTGGATCAGATGCGATTGTGAGGAAGACTGGGAGAGCAAAACGACCGATGGGTGAGCCGATAAAGAGCAGCGCAGGAGCAGGCATGGGTGTCAACCAACTATTGGAGATGCTGAGGCCATGTAAGGATCTGGCCAGGCAGAAGTACAAAGCCGACATAAAAGGGATTTTTGGTTCCTACGCCCGGTCCGAGGAAAACGGTCAAAGTGACATTGATGTGTTGGTCGAGTTTGAAGAAGAGGCTAATTTGCTAGATCTTATAAGTCTTTCAATGTTCCTCCAGGAAAAGTTGGGACGGCCGGTAGATGTAGTTCCCCAAAGCGCCCTTAGAGAAGAATTAAGACCGACGATCATGAAGGAAATGATTTATCTATGAGAGATTATATTCTTTATCTGAAAGATATCCTCCAGGCCATGGAGGCGATTGAGACGTTCGTCGTCGGCATTAATTTTGATAGTTTCAAAAAAAACGATTTGATTTCCAGTGCCGTGGTCAGGAAGTTCGAGATCATTGGAGAAGCCGCTAAACACATTCCGGAAACAATGAGAAATAGCCATCCGGAAATCCCCTGGAAGGAAATGGCCGGGATGCGCGACAAGCTCATTCATTTCTATTTTGGTACTGAATATAACCTGGTCTGGCACACCATCACGGATGTAATTCCAAAGGTGAAACCTCTTATACATAAGGTGCTGGCCGAACGAGCGCAGAGCGAATAAGCTTGAAACTTCGATTTGTTGGGGAATGATATAACGGACTCGCAAACCGCATCATTCCGTCCGGTTGAACTCAGCCCAACTGGGGAACCCTGGTGCGGAGGAAGCGTGTTTTACGGCGGAGATGATGGCCTGGACCATGGCTTCGGCGGCCAGGATGCCGACGGCATTGGGGTCGGGGACCGGTTGGCGCCCCACCGACAGGGCAAAAATCGCGTCACCGTCGAACAGGGTGTGGCAGGGATTGACCGCCCTGGCCAGGCCGGAATGGGCCATCTTAGCCACCACGGTCATGGCTGTCGTGTCCAGCTCGGCGTTGGTGACCACGACACCAATAGTGGTATTGGCAAAGGTCGGACGGGGTTTGGGCGGTTGTGATTTAATGAGGGATAACGGATCGATAAATCCACCGGTGAGATTATCTCTGGCCCCGGCCAGGATCGCTCCGGAACCGGGCTCCATGATGTTGCCCCAGGCATTGACCACGGCCAGGGCCCCGACGATCAGGCCGTAATCGGTGCAGATCGAGGCCGAACCCAGGCCACCCTTCATGGCCTTTTCCCGCCCGGCCGACTTTCCCACCGTGGCCCCTGTCCCGGCCCCCACGCAACCTTGAACCACCGGGGCCTTGGAGGCATTCGAGCAGGCGGCATACCCGGCTTCGACTCCAGGCGGACGATCCGATTCGCTCACCCCCAGGTCATAGATCACGGCTGCAGCCACTTTGGGGACCACGCCGAAGGCCGTAACCAGGCCGATGTTTCGTTCCTTAAGGAACCGCATCACTCCAAAGGAAGCTTCCAGGCCAAAGGCCGATCCCCCGGAAATAAGCAGCCCGTTGAGATACCCGGCCATGTTGCCGGGCCGCAATGAGTCCGTCCCCAATGTCCCCGGCGCCCCGCCCCGGACGTCCACTCCGGCTGGAGCCGGGTTATCGGTCAGAATTACGGTGCATCCCGTCCAGTGCCGCTGGTCGGTAAAATGGCCCACAGCCACCCCCGGCACAGTGGTGAGGCCGCCCCGGCAGTCCGGCTGAATCGCTGCAATTTCCTGGTTCATATTCATCAATTTCCTATCTCCATCCGGCCGGTATAACAGCATAACGCGAAAGGATGCAAATTTTCTTTCCCCTGATACGGCTAGTCCAGTAGTCCAAAGGGGATCACGTAAAACCAGGGGAAATATTTCAAAATTTTTTCCCGTCCCAATTGTTTAAAGAAGTTCAGATCGCGATATAATTTAATATAATAAGAATATGGCCGGTCCTGGGCGCCGAATCCTTGCTTAAATTGAGAAACTCCCAATTGCGTCGGCCAGGTCCCGCCAAAGGAAAATAAGCGACAGCCGCGCTGCACCGCCAAACGCATGGCCACCGACACGACTAAAGACAGAGGCTGCCGGGGCCGGGCTTCAGGCCTGGAAAAAACGGTATAATACTCGACCTTGTCTTGAAAAAAAAGAAAAATCGCCCCAGCCAGGAGTTCCATTCCTTTAACGGCGTAGATGATCTCAGCCTGGTCACCAAAGTCTTGGATCAACGTTTCCAATATGGCCAAAGGCTTGGGCACTCCGCCGAGAGAGGAGATACTTTCCTGATGGACCTGATGAAACACCCGGAGTTCTTCCCGGCCCTTAGATCTCATCGTGTAGACTCCTTCCTTCCGGGCCTTGCGAATGGCCGTCCGGGTTCGGCCTTCATACCCGGCCATTAATCGCGCCTCCAGGTCGGGGCCGTCTTCCGGGAGCGGCGTGACCTGACAAATACGGGAGTCTAAGGGAGAAAATCCCGGCGGCAAAGCATTCATCCCGGCGGCGGGCTGATAGGGATTGGAGACGATGGTGGCCGTCAAACAGTCCGTGTCTCGGGCCATCTCATTCAGGGCCGAAAAAAGGGCCGCGGCATCGGCCTGATTCTCGGCTAAGACACTACCGTTGGAGCCAAAAAAAGGCAAAGAATTGATGACCCGGCCGATACCCAAATCTTCCGACATCCAGGCGGGCAAAACCCCGACCACCCGGCCGTCCCGGCGGGCCACCAGGTAAACGGGTTCACCACCGATGGCATTCTCCAGGAATTGCTTGAAAGTCAGGCTATGATAGACCATGGCCGCGGGCTGGTCTTGAATGAATCGGGTCCAGTCAGCGGATTCGGCCGGATTGAGTCGGTTGATTTCTATGGTCATAGTTTCGTGTTTCGGGTTACGTGTTTCGTGTTACGTGTTTCGTGTTACGGGTTGCGGGGTTCTGGTTGCGTGTTGCGGGGTTCTGGTTGCGTGTTGCGGGGTTCGGGTTGCGTGTTGCGGGTCAATGACATTGGGTTTCGGGTTGCATCCAGGGATAGCGAGCGGGCAGGTCGGCAACTAAGCACGGAAACAGATAAGTTGATCCACACAGATGAGATCCTGTGGTGTTTCCAGGCTGAGCCGGGCCGCCGGCCTCATGAGTTTAGGGGATAATACCGTGACGGGGCACTGGTCAACAAAAAATCTTCCGCCTGCCGTTGTCCAGGCCATTAATGGACTTTGGCATCCTGATATCTTAGATAAACTCCTCATTAATGCGGTTACTGCGCCATCCTTAGAACAGTTTACCCTTGAGATGGACCAGGAGTTGGCCCGAAGAGCCCAGTTGAAGTAACTGCCTTTCGGCTTCATTTTGCGCTAAGGGGAAACGATCATTTTCGGATAGGCGAAAGATAGACTCATGGATGAATATGAAATTGAGGCGAA
>JADFYN010000012.1 GCA_015233055.1 Deltaproteobacteria bacterium | reverse complement strand
CCGGATAGCCTATCATCATTTAATTTTAAAATTATGTTAATACGTTAACATCAATACCAAGGAGATCCTAATGAAAAACCTGAAACTGTCACTAAGAATCGGCCTGGGATTTGGGGTATTAATCGCCATCACACTAATTCTTGGGATCATGGCTAGTTGGAACATGAATACCGTAGGCAGGCAATCCATCGAACTGGCTCAACAGTTCATACCCGAGACGACTGTCGCCGGTGACGTGGAAAAATTGTCTCTAGAAACCATGTACGGTGTTCGAGGGTACGCCTTGAGCCAGAACGAAAAATATCTCAAAGAAGGATTGGCCTCTTTGGCCAAGGTTAAAAAAGCCTTGGATGATGGGAAAAGTCTGGCTAACAAATACCCAAACCTGGTGAAACTGCGGGAAGGCGTGGCTGGAGCCGAGGAAAAGATCAAGGAATATGAACGCCTGATCAATGAAACAGTATCGAGTCAAAAAGCTATCGCCGATATCCGCCAGCGGGCCAATGCCGCGGCTAAGAAATTCATGGATAATTGTTCGGCGTATGAAGATATTCAGCGAGCCAGCTTTGATAAGGAAATCAAGTCCTCCGAGAAGCAGGCCAAGCTCCTGGAGCGGTATCAAAAGGTCAATGAAATAAATGACGTTATTGAAGCCGGCCATAATGTCCGAATCGCCAACTATAAAACTCAAGCGACTGATAATATTCAGTTCGTACAAGACGGGATGAAGAGTTTCGAGATCATTTTTAAGGACCTCGACGAAATGAAGGCGGCCACCCATCAAGAAGAGAATCTGCGACTCCTCAAGGAAGCCCAAGCTGGAGCAGAGGAATATAGAACAACTATATCTGATTATATAAAAACCTGGCAACAATTGGAAGACGTGAACAAAAAAGCAAACGACGTGGCCCATGAAGTGTTGAAACTGGCCGCGGAGACTTCTCAGGGCGGCACGAATGAGACGATCACCCGAGCGGACAAAACAGTCGCGGCCATGTCCTCGGCGTCAATTATTATGAACGTCGGCCTGGTCCTCGCGGTGATTCTTGGGATTATTATCGCCACACTGATTGCCCGAGGCATTATTAACCCGATTCGTCAGGCTGTCGGCTTAGCCAATGCCATTGCCGCCGGGGATCTGACCAAAAGGCTGAACCTGGACAGACAAGACGAAATTGGAGAGATGTCCCGTTCTTTGGACCAATCCTGCGATCAACTGGCCACTCTAATCAAACAAATCCAGGACAACGCCAAGGCGCTGGCCTCCCAGTCGGAAGAGCTTTCAGCCGTTTCTTCAACCCTGGTCGCCAACTCTGAAGAGATGACCACTCAGGCCAATAATGTCGCCGGGGCCACGGAACAGATGTCATCGAACATAAACACCATGGCCTCCGCGGCGGAAGAGATGAGCGTCAATATCTCCACCGTATCCTCAGCCGCAGAACAGATGTCACAGAATATGAACACCGTGGCCAGCGCCATTGAAGAGATGACCATGTCTATAAGCGATGTGGCCAGAAGCGCCGAGGATGGCGCCAAAATAGCCAACAAAGCCACTAAGATGTCTTCCAACGCAACCACAACCATGAACACCTTGGGAACCGCGGCCCAGGCCATCGGCAAAGTCACCGAAGTCATTAAACGGATAGCCGAACAAACCAACCTCCTGGCCCTGAACGCCACCATCGAAGCAGCATCGGCCGGTGATGCCGGCAAGGGCTTTGCCGTAGTGGCTAACGAAATCAAGGAACTGGCTAATCAGAGCGCTCAAGCGGCAGAAGACATTGCCAATAAAATAGAAGGGGTACAACTGAACACGCAGGAGGCGGTGAAGGTCATAAAAGAGGTCTCAAACATTATAACCACCATTAGTGAATCGGTGGACCTCATTTCCTCTTCGGTGGAACAACAAACCAAAGCGGCCAACGAGATTTCTTCCAACGTTTCTCAAGCGGCTTCCGGAGTGAATGACATCGCCGGCTCCATCGCCGAGGTGGCCAAGGGGGCCAATGACATGTCTCAGAATGTCGGTGAAGCCGCGCGTGGCGTCCATGAAGCCTCAGCCAACATTCACGGCGTCAGCTACGCCGCAGCGGACAGCAATACCAGCGCCCGACAGATCAACGCGGCGGCATCCGAATTGGCCAAGGTGGCGGGACACCTCGAAGTGATCGTCAAAAAATTTCAGGTTTGATAACTGAGTGTTTTAGGTGAGAAAAACAATTCGTGAAAAATGATTCGGATAGGTCGCGATTGAGATGTATCGATTTATCTAATATGGTCAATTCTGATTAAGCCCCAACGGGGCGCTCTAGGTTAGCCCAGGGGAGCGCCCTGGGTAGGGTGTAATGCCATATAAAACAACCTATAATGCCCACATAAAATCTCCGGCAATTCCGTACTTCAGCCGTAGCCGGATATCTCTTCAAAGAAAATGACTTTGGGGGCTGGCCGACCTCCTGACCATCTTGCTGACACGTAACTAACCGTATTTCCCAGGGCGTTGCCCTGGGCTAACCTAGAGCGCCCCGTTGGGGCTTTAGAGGAGCTATCATCGACAGAAAGCTTTTCAGATTAAGTTAATGACATTACTCCTTAATTCCCCCCCCGAGTTCCCCATTGAGCTATTTGAAACCTAATCGAGGAGGATAGAAAAAAAGAAAACGCAGACATTTCTCGGCTTTCGACATAGCCAGTTATTTCGCTATGTTAATATAGAAATAACCGCTATAAGCTAAAAAAACTCTGCGCTCTCTCGGCCGGGCTTTTCTTTAGAATGCCGGGGCTGTTGAATCAGACCGGGCCGGTTCAATTAGTGCCCCCGGTTATTCATGTTCCCTGGTCTAGATAATGCTTGTAGGCATCAATAAAGAGCCGGGTCTCACGGACGGTTCCCAAACTCACTCGCAACGTCCCGTCAATGCAGGGGCCGGATCTGGGTCTAACCAAGATACCTTGTAACTTGAGAGCCTCAAACGCGGCCATCTGATCCGGTGGTCTAAATGTGATAAAATTGGCCCACGAAGGATAGTAACTCACCCCGTGCTGATCAAAAAACGATTCCAACAAGGGCTTGGACCGACCCATCACCTCCTGGACGTATTCTTGAACATAGTCAAGTTGATCCAGCGCCGCCATGACCCCCACTCGAGCCGGCATATTGACGTCATATGGTCCTCTGATCTTGAGGAGTTCTTTGATGTTCTCTTCACGGGAAATAACGTACCCGACCCGTAAAGAAGGGAGCCCAAACGCCTTGGAAAATGTTCTGATAATGAACAGATTGGCATAAGAGAGAATCAGATGCTTGAAAGACCGGCGGTGGAACTCGAAATAGGCTTCGTCTAACAGGACTGCCGCGCCCAGGCCGGCCGCCTTATCCAGGATAGCCCTGACCTGCTCTTCCGAGGCTACCGATCCGGTAGGATTATTTGGGCTAACGATAACCACCAGCTTGACTCCCGGAGAGAGAGCGGCCAGGACGTCCGACGCGGGAAAAGACAGGTCCTCGTGATAACTGGGGCGGATGAGCCTGGCCCCTTCAACCCCGGCCACCTGATAAAACATGGCGAAGCTGGGTGAGGGAATAATAACTCCGTCACCGAAGCTTACGCCGGCCCGGTAGATGATCTCAATCCCTTGATCGGATCCGTTGGTGACCATCACCTGGCCGGCCGGAACTTCGGCGTATTTGGCGATCTTAGCCTCCAAATCGCCATATTCGGGATATGCCTGGACGGCTCCTGAATCGATAAAAGTCCGGAGGGCATTAAGCACCGCCGGACCGGGAGGCGCCGTTCTTTCGTTAAAATCCAACAGGGTATACTTGCCTTCTGAGGCCCGACCTTCCAAGGGTGGTAAATATGGAGTCATGGCTTTGATATGTTCTTTTATATACACGTTAAGCCCTACTTTAATCCATCATTTGGTTTGATGCGCCCGACGCATCCTGTGGCCGGGTCTTACCGGTTCAACGAGAGGAGATAAGATCTGAGGTTGGCCTTTTTATTCTTCAGTTTGAGTTTTCCGCGAATATTGGCCCGATGAAAGATGACCGTGTTTTCGGAGAGTCCCAACATCTGGGCGATGTCTCTATTTTTCTTGCCGTCTTTGATCAAACCGGCCACTCGAATCTCCGTGGGGGTCAGATTTAAGAATCTCGACGCCAGGTTACCGACGAAAGGAGATATGATGTTTTCCAGGTTGGATTCCAGAATATTGACCAGAGTCAGTTGTTGCGAGGTCAAGTCCGTTTTTCTCAAATCCTTGAAGTAAGGCATGACCAGCTCTTTAACGGATGACAACACATTTTCCTTAAAGGCTTTCTTGTCCTGCTCCCGCTGGCTCAACAATACCTTAAGGGCCGAATTGACCTCTTCGAGGTATTTCGATTGAGACTCCAACTCCATTTCTCTCCGACGTAAGGCCTCTTCGGTCCGCTTTCTTTCGGTAATTTCTTTTTCAAGCAGTTCATTGGCGCGAACCAGATCGGCGGTGCGTTCCTCAACCAATCGCTCCAGGTGGATATGATAATTCTTAAGTTCATCCTCCGCCTTTTGGCGGGCCAGACGGTCTCGGTGGTTGCGGACAACTTTTAACAAATGTATCGGCAATATCTCAAGATAATTGCTGGATGAATCCTTTATCAGGTAATCATCCACCCCGGATTTGAGGGCTTGAACGGCAAGTTTCTCAGATCCCATGCCGGTTTGCATCACCAAGGGTAAGGGGACGCTTCGTTCACGAAGGCTGACACACAACTCCAGGCCGTTCATGCCGGGTAAGCCATGGTCAATGACCACGACATCAAAAAGGGAAGCATCAGTTTCAAGGGTTTCCAAGGCCGTCTCAGCCCTATCCACCAAGGTAATTTTATGGGGGATCCGGCTGGTTTTAAAAGAACGTTTAAAGGCCTTCACATCATTCTCATTGTCTTCCACCAGAAGAATCCTTAGAGATTCCGTGCTATTCTCCAAGCCCATATGATCACTCCATCGGTTAGTCCGGTCATCGAGAAGAGGGATTAGTGACAACATCCCCACCTGGTTACGGCCTTAGCCACAGCCCTAACCAACCATTAAACTATAATTCAAATAATCAGGCAGTCAATACTAACGTCATAAAGATTAAACACTCGTCGGGGTGTTACTCCAGGCGGCCGCGGTATTTCTTTTTCGGTCAGGTTCCGCAACCGTGGGTTCCCAAGTCAGGCGAACATAAGGCCGTATTTTCGGTAGGCCATTGCCGTAGATTCAGGAGCCTGAGGTAATTATTTCTCCGAATGAACCTGATTGGTTCCCGAGGTTATTAAACCACAAAAAAAGGTGATTGTCAAGCGACCTTAGGATGTTGCAACATATCATTCGTACACCGCAGAAATAGTCGTATTATTGGGTTGTTTATCATTTTTTAGTAGTAAAATCAGTGGCCATATATTTAACAAAGCTGTTTTAAACCAACATTCTATATTCTTAATCAATGGCTAGTTATAAATTATATAATTTTTTTCCGCACCACCCAAAAAAAATTTCGGCTCACCTGAACTTATGAACACCTTATGCCCCTATAAATCGTGAATACCTTATGCCCCATATATTCGACACGCTGTCACCGTTCATTATCAAAACCCGTTTACAATGTCAACAGTATAGTTATATTGTTTACAAAAATGCAGACGGGATAAAGCCATGTATTTGTCCAGACCGGCCGCCCAGCAAGCTTAAAATAATCTCGAAGCATCTAATTCACGCGAAACACCGAATAATCGACAATAATGCAGGTAATCGACAATAGAGATCCCGGACAGACAAAGGACCCGGCTATAGTGCCGGGTTTCAGCCACAACTCAGATCCTGCTTGGCCCCATACCGGGGCATATTCACGTCGTTGAACACGCGAATGGATTAATCACTTTCTTGGTGGGATGGATTAGGATAAAACACCTGCCGGACCACATCGACCGTAGCGGGAATGGCATACATCGAAGATGACCCATCACCGGTCAACTTTTAGTTTATATTTCGCGAATAGACGTTTGAATGATTTGGGTATGGACAGCAGCAGCGATCCGGGTGTTAACGCTCTACGGGTCAAATTGTCAAGTCGTTGATGGCACGGATAGGCACGGCGGTATGACCCTTAAACGAAATGAAGAGGAAGCGTCTGAAGTTATGATTTTAAGGAGGTAAAATAATCGGCCAGTATCTGGGCATGATCAAAAGCCAGATCGATGGGTAGGGTGGTCTCGGTAAAAATACCCAGATCTTTGGCGTCATCACCAGCCTGGGGCACACCTGACGCCGAAGCGACAAAGACTATGGAAATGTTGTGCTGCCGGGGATCCCGCTTTGGGTCCGAATAGGCACCCAGTTGTCGCATAAGTTTGACCCGCAGACCGGTCTCTTCAAATGCCTCGCGGACAGCCGCCGCTTCTAATGATTCGCCATAATCCACGTAGCCGCCGGGCAAGGCCCACCCATAGGGGGGATTAGCCCGCTGAATCAAAACAAACCGGCCGGGCGTCACCTCTATAATGATATCTACGGTCGGGATGGGGTTGCGGTAGGTCATGACCTCCGCCCCACATGAAGGACAATTGACGGTCTGGCTCATTTCTCCGACGTGGCCTCCTGCCGGCTGACCGCCCCGCCGTCCGTCCGGGTGGAGAGATTGTCAAACCTGGTGTAGCTACCGTTAAAAGCCAGGTCTATCTTGAGCGTAGGTCCGTTACGTTGCTTCCCGATAATTAGTTCTGCCTTGCCCCGGTTCGGGTTATCCTCAGATTTGTTATAAACTTCGTCTCGATAAATAAATAATATCACATCGGCATCTTGCTCTATGGCCCCGGATTCCCGCAAGTCGGCCAACTGAGGTCGCTTGTCGGACCTATCCTCCACTTTCCGGTTTAATTGTGACAGCGCCACCACCGGTAGATCCAGTTCCTTGGCCAATGATTTTAAAGATCTCGATATTTCAGATATCTCGCGTTCGCGGGAATCTTCGCCCAGCCGGCCTCTCATTAGTTGCAGGTAATCAATGACGACCATGGCCAGTCTTTGGCTGGATTTCATTCTTCTGGCTTTAGCCCGCAACTCCATCACCGACACAGCCGGGGTGTCATCTATATAAACAGGTACGTCGCCCAGCCGGCTGACCGTGGCCACCAGGGTCGGCCATTCCCCCTGGGGCAAAAAACCTTTGCGCAAATTGGTGGAATTAACCCGGGCCTCGGAACAAAGCATTCGAAAGGCCAGTTGTTCTTTCGACATTTCCAGCGAGAAAACGCCGACCGGATAACCTTGCTGGGCGGCATTAAAGGCGATGTTCAGGGCAAATGCTGTCTTACCCATGCTGGGGCGTCCGGCAATGATGATCAGGTCGGAAGGCTGGAAACCGGAAGTAGCGGTGTCAAGGTCATGATAACCGGTGGGCACTCCGGTTATGATTCCACCTTGATCCTTCATGGCTTCTAACTTGGCAAAGGTTGTTTCGACCAATTTTCCAATAGGTACGAAGCCCTGTTGAATTCTGGTCTCGGCCACTTCGAAAATCAGCTTCTCGGCGTCGTCGAGAATGGTCTCCACCGACCGGTCGGCCTCGTAGCTCATGTTGGCTACGTCGGAAGCACAGTTAATGAGACGCCGCAACACGGCCTTTTCGTAAACAATCTTGGCGTGGAAAGCAATATTGGCCGAAGTCGGCACAGCGTTGGTCAGAGAAGCCAGATATCCTTCACCACCGATGTCATCCAATTGACTCTTCTGTTTTAATTCCTCAGACAGAGTCAAATAGTCTACCGGTTCGCTACGTTCGGTCAAATTGACCATGGCCGAAAATATTTTGCGGTGAGCTTCCGTATAAAAATCATCACGGGTGATGACGTCCAAGACTTTGTCGATCGCCCGATTATTAACCAGGATGCCTCCCAAAACAGATATCTCGGCTTCAAGGCTCTGAGGCGGAATTCGAATGGCGTCGGCCTGGGTTTGCTTTTTTTTGGGAGCCACTAGAGTATGTTCCTGGGGAGATATACTTGCCACGGCCGCAATTGACGTTTCTGAGAACTCATATTGCCTGGTTACTCGTTCCTGGGCTCGTTATTGGTTACTCTTTAAAGACAACCAGCAACGAGAAACCGGCAAACATGTCATCTCTATAAAAGGGCAATTATGACCGTTCGAGGTATAATATAAACTATCGCCGGATTGCAGGACACAGAAACAGCCTGTATCTGCTGCGCCGGGCCATCTGGCTGGGGATGCCTTGATTGATCGGCAAAAGAAAAAATCACGAAAGATAGGATAGACCAAACAGTCCAAAGTCCGGGCCTGGTACCCGGACTCGGGCTAAATCGAAAACTACTCTTCCGGCAGCACTTCAACCTTAATCTTGCCCTGAACCTGGGAATGCAGTTTCACCGGGATCTCATAGGTGCCCAGCGCCTTTATCGGCTCCGGCAAGATGATTTTCTTCCGGTCCACGTCAACGCCTTTTTCAGCCAGCTTAGCGGCTATGTCCATAGAAGTCACGGAACCGTACAGTTTTTCGGACTCACCGGCTTTCTGGTAAATTTTCAATACAATGGCGCCAATTTGTGCGGCTACCAGCTCCGCCGATTCTTTGTCTTTGGCTTCTCTGGCCCAAATGACCCGCTTTTCACTTTCAACCAGCTTGATATTTTTTTCTGAGGCCTCAATGGCCAGGCCTTGGGGTACCAGATAATTCCTGGCATAGCCACGGGCCACATTGACCAAAGTCCCCCTGGAGCCGAGTTGGGCTACATCTTCTTTAAGAATAAGCTTCATGATGGCAAACCTCCTATCTACGAACAGCTCCAATCCGCCAAACAAACCATATTCGGCTGAGATGGGCTTTTGTGATTGCTTTCAAAACACCTGTTTCTGGTTGCTTGTTACTGGTTACTCGTTAAAGGCAACCAGCAACCACGTCTCTTTTAAAAGGGACAAGTATGACCGTTCACAGTATAGTTATCCATTCCCTGACTAAAGCCGGACACCTGATCGCTGGATTTGGCCGTTCCGAAATAAGATTCCGATCGACCCTATGATTCTTCCTGATTGCGAGGTTTTCTAAAGTCTATCCAGGTGTCGATAAACCCTATAAGTATCACGGCTAGGGTGACAAGCTGTGTTAGAGCAATGAGGGTATAACCAAAGACACGCATGAACCGCGGAACTTCTTTTTGTTGAAAAAAATAAGCCACAATGGCCAACCCGGCTAGAAGATATATCAGGGAAGCAATCAAGAATATGTTTAGGCCGATCATGGCCAGCCCTAATCCGGGGACGACCAGCGTGAACCCTGCCCCAATCACCGGCCAGACCAAATATTCCGGAGGCCGCCAATTATTAAGGGAACCAAACTCTGGAAACGGTATCTTAAAGACTGCGCTCAGACGCCTGGCCACCATCAGGTTAAGGAATGAGACGATTCCCAGTCCCACGATTGTCAGTCCGGGGAAAACGGCCAGCATGACCGTTTTGATCTGGGCCATATTCTGATCGGGGACGTCAACCCCCATGGACTGGTATAAGCTTAAGGTTTCTTTGACCTGTCCATCAACGTAGGTGGTCAGGAGCTGGTAAGGTCCGGTGGATCGGCTCATGGCCACGGCCACAAGCAAGACCACGCCCAAACCAATGACCGCCAATACCGGCAAAGATACGGCCAGCTCAATAGAGCCGTTCCGATCAAGAACTTCCCCGGCGGCCCAGCCTAAGACTCCGAACTGAATGAAAAAGACAGCCTCTCCTCCGGAGCCGATCAAGGACAATAGCAGATAGGCCGCCAAGGTGGACGCAGCAAGAACAAAGGCGCCCGCCTTGCGACCCAGCTTTAACCTGTACAACATGACCGGCAGCGGGGTGAACAGGTAAAGCAGTACCCCGACCACCGGAATGATGACGGAAAAACAAAAGATGGCAGTGGTGACTAGGACACCTGTGGAGATATCTTTGTTGGTTAACCTAGTTGCGTCATCAACCACAATACCAACCTCATCCCTTGCCGGCTTGTTACCACCCGATTCAGCGGTTGGCTCTTTTATTTTCCGTTGTTTCAGAAGACCAATGGCCACCGTTGCGCCTATCCTTCCCCTGATAATTTGCCATGGCAATAATTGATTATCAAATAGCCATGTTAGAGGCGTACGGTAGAAGAGCGATGTTCCGGGCCCGTTTGATCGCCGTATTTAATACCCGCTGGTGCTTGGCACAGTTACCTGAAATTCGCCGGGGGATAATCTTCCCGCGTTCAGTGGTAAAATATTTCAATGTTCTGACGTCCTTGTAGTCGATCATAAGGGACTTATCAGCACAGAAGCGGCAGATTTTCCTCCGCGGATACATCCGTCGTCTTTTCTTTTGGAAAGCCATAAAGGCACCTCACTTATATTTAGATAGCGACTTGATTGGGGTTATTCCCGGTCTTCGTCTTTTTCAAATGAATCATCGCCTTCATCATATGATTCCTCACCCCGATCCAACTCGCTGTCGTCCTTTTCAGGGGGTTCATACTCTTCTGGAATCTTTCGTTCCGGCTCCATTTTTTGTTCAGTTTCGCGTCTGGCCAGGTAATCTTCGATGTCGAATTCATCTTCCAATTTGATGGTCTGAAACCGGATTACCTTTTCATCAATTTTAAGATTTCTTTCCAGCTCGTTGACGGTTGCCGCGTTACCGGCAAAATCATAGACGAAATAGTAACCCTTGCTGAATTTGCTTATCTCATAGGCCAGCTTTCGTTTGCCCCAATCATCAAAGCTGAGCATCCGACCGCCAAAGCTGGAGATAATATTTTGAAACTTTTCATTGATCTTAGGGTACTCGTCGTCCGGGAGCTCCGGGTGAAGAATGTAAATGTTTTCATATCTGCGCATGTTAACGCCTCCTCATGGACAAATTATGGTGCCCTGCCTCAAGGCAAGGGAGGGGGTAAAATCATTTCTTATACTCTGGGTTGGAGAACGAGTCAAGCATTTTTTTCGATTGCTGGAAGTTGGGCTTGACCCGATCAGATGCGGGGTGAACTTAAATCACATCGTTATTCCATTTGTTTTAATGCTGAGCCGGGACTGATTAGTGAAGACTTGTCCATTTAAACGCACGGTGCCCCTCGGAGAAGGGATGACGTTTTTTTCCATCTGCTATTTGATTGCGGTAAATTTGACCGTAGCGGGCAAAATCTACTCCGACAAAAATCAGATCAAATTCATTTGGGTCTTGACGAACCGATGAGAACGGCATATCTTTAACAAGAGATGAACCGAACCGTCTAATGTAGCGACGATAACCGACTAATTCCTTTTGAGCTAAACGAAAAAAGGTTGACAGAGGTATCGTTTTTTTTTTATAAGTGGAATTGCATGGGCTTAACCACAAGCGAGAGTGGCGGAACTGGCAGACGCACTGGACTTAGGATCCAGCGGGCAACCGTAGGGGTTCAAATCCCCTCTCTCGCACCAGAAAATTGGCGCATGCGCCATGGAAGGGCCGTGGCGGGAAAGGCCCTTTTTGTTTTTTTCGATACCTATCAATCCCTTTAATAACCCGTAATAGCCCGCAATCGATAGGCTAATAAGTTACTAATGCCAATCCGGGACCGAGGTTCCTTAAGATATCATGCTGAGCCTATTCAATGTTATGTTTTTTTACATTGTTTAAATTAGGCGCAAGACCTTAACCAAGACCACATCAGACTAAACTTGAGGTTGGAATGAAAGTAAGTGTTCAAGACATCGACGGTGTCAAAAAGAAAATCATGGTGAGCATTCCTGTGGAGGAAGTTGACAATGGATTCAATTCCGCCTATCGTGAGTTGAGCAAGACCGCTCGTCTGAAAGGCTTCAGACCTGGGAAGGCGCCTAAAAGTGTTTTGGAAAGATATTTCGGCAAGCAAATGGCTGAAAACGTATCCGGAACCATTATCAAAGAAACTCTTGGCCAGGCATTGGAAGAATCCGGCCTGGATATCGTGTCGGAACCCAACGTCGACATATCTCCAATCATTCCCAAGCAAGAATTCACATATAGCATGACCGTGGAAGTCAAGCCTGAAATTCTGATTACGGAGTATAAAGACCTGGAACTGAGCAAAGAGGTCTCACCCGTAACCGATGAGGCGCTTGATAAAAGGATCGAACAAATCCGAGAAAGCCACGCCCAATTAAAACCCATCGCTGAAGCCCGGCCACTTCAAACGGGTGATTTTGCCACCGTCGATTTCCAAGGGTATGATCAGGGCAAGTCAATGGAAAGTCTCAAGACTGACGGCGCTGATTTTGAGATCGGCGGAGCCCGGTCGTTACCGGAGTTCTCCAATAATCTGTCCGGAATGACCACGGGTGAGACGCGGGAATTTGACGTGACCTATCCTTCGGACATTAATCAGAAAGAAATAGCCGGCAAAACCATTCATTTTAGTGTTACTTTGAAGGAAATAAAAGAAAAAATTCTGCCGACTTTAGACGATGACTTCGTTAAAGATCTTGGGGGGGACTTGGAAACTCTGGAACAGTTCAAGGCCTCTGTCCGCGAAGAAATGGAATTGATTGAAAAAGAGAGATCCGATACCGGTCTTCGGGAAGCGGCCATCAACCTCCTAATTCAAAATAGTACCTTGATGATGCCGGAGTCTATGGTTTCCAGCGAAATGGCTCGCCTGATCCAAAACTTTACGGAAAATCTGAATCGCCAGGGAGTAAAGCTACCTGACTCTGCAGTTCATCATGAGCAACTGGCTAAGGAATTTCAACCCAGGGCCGAAAGAAATGTCCAGGCTTCTTTAATCTTAGAAAAGATCGCCACATTGGAGTCCATTGAGGTTACGGAAGAAGATCTCACTGCCTACTATAGCAAATTGGCCGACCAGGTCAAGCAAGAGGTGTCGATTATCCGTGAATTGTACCGCAAGGACGGTGAAGAAGAGTCGCTCAAGACCCAGTTGCTCACAGAAAAGGCGTTGAAATTTGTCATCGAACATGCTAAGATTACCGAGCATAAATTGGATTAGGCGAATGGAGGCGAGACAGGAAAACGCATGAATCTGATTCCCATCGTAGTGGAACAAAGTAGCCGAGGCGAAAGAGCCTACGATATTTTCTCCAGGCTGCTAAAAGACAGAATCATCTTTTTGGGTACCCCGATCGACGACCAGGTGGCCAACCTGATCATCGCCCAGTTGCTGTTTCTGGAATCGGAAGATCCAGACAAAGATATCAACTTTTATATTAACTCACCTGGCGGCGTGGTAACTTCCGGAATGGCCATTTACGATACCATGCAGTATATTAAACCCCAGGTTTCGACCCTGTGCATGGGCCAGGCAGCCAGCATGGCGGCGTTGCTTCTCGCAGCCGGTGAAAAAGGCAAGAGATATGCCCTACCCCATTCCCGGATCCTGATCCATCAACCCCTGGGCGGAGTCCAAGGTCAGGCGACTGATATTGACATCCAGGCCAAGGAAATCATCAGAATGCGCCGGATGCTGAACAACATCATGGTCAAGCATACCGGACAAACCTTAGAAAAAGTAGAACATGATACTGACCGGGATTTTTTTATGACCGGTGAGGAAGCTAAGGCATACGGGATTATAGACGAAGTTTTTGCGAGACGAGGCCTTACCGGGCCCTCGTTGGTGTGAAACGACAACAATCATCCCAGGTCAACAGGGTAGCTTTGGGAGAAAATTAATGCCAAAGGACAAAAACGGAAAAACGACCGATCTGCTGTGTTCCTTTTGCGGCAAGAGCCAAGATGAGGTGAAAAAACTCATTGCCGGCCCGTCTGTCTATATTTGTGATGAATGCATCGAACTATGTAACGAGATCATCGCTGAGGAATACGAAAAAGAAGAATCGGACAAGTCTAAATCCTCTGTACCCAAGCCGATGGAAATCAAGAAGATTATAGACGAGTATGTGATTGAACAAGAAGAAGCCAAAAAAATATTGGCCGTAGCGGTCCACAACCATTACAAACGGATTGAATCCAAAGTTGATCTCGATGGAATCGAAATCCAGAAAAGCAACATCTTGCTTATCGGCCCCACCGGGTCCGGCAAAACTTTGCTGGCCCAAACGCTGGCCAAGATACTTAACGTACCTTTCACCATTGCCGATGCGACCACTTTGACCGAGGCGGGCTATGTGGGAGAGGATGTGGAAAACATCATCCTGAATCTCCTCCAACGAGCGGATTATGACCTCGAAAAAACATCTAAGGGGATTGTCTACATTGACGAGATAGACAAAATCGCCAAGAAAAGCGATAACCCCTCAATCACGCGCGACGTATCCGGCGAAGGGGTGCAGCAGGCGTTACTTAAAATCATTGAAGGAACCATGGCCAGCGTCCCTCCCAAGGGTGGGCGAAAGCATCCGCAACAAGAGTTTCTCAAGGTTGACACAACCAACATATTGTTCATCTGCGGTGGCGCCTTCAACGGCTTAGAGGATATCATCAGGGCCCGCACCGGTGTCAAAACGATGGGCTTTGGGGCCGATATCGTTAGTAAAAGCAAGGCGAAATACGGCGAGACCATCAAGAAGGTGCAGCCGGAAGATCTCCTCAAATACGGCCTGATTCCTGAATTTGTCGGACGGTTACCTATCGTGGCCACGTTAGACGAACTAACCGAAGAGGCCCTGATCCGCATCCTGACTGAGCCACGCAACGCCATCATTCGACAGTATCAAAAACTGTTTGAATTTGAAAACGTTGACCTAAAGTTCACCGAAGGGGCCATGCACGCCGTGGCTAAAGAGGCTCTGAAAAGAAAAACGGGAGCCCGTGGTTTGCGCGCCATCTTGGAAAGCGCCATGCTCGACATCATGTACGAGATTCCCTCGATGGAAAACGTCCGGGAATGCGTGATCAGTGAAGAAGTGATCTTAAACCGTGAATCTCCGATTTTGTTGTATGAAAATAAGGCGGAATACGCCTAACCCGGTCGAGATGGCCGGTTCAACCGACCGACACATCGGCTGACGATGACCGGCGGTTGTCCCATGTCGACTTCCAGCATTTTGAAAATAGGCAAGCCGTAAAGGACGCAGAGCATTAAGAGATGCCGCAGCGGTTTTGACGTGATGAATAAACCACTCAAAAGCGCCCTAGACTCTCTGCGAAACCTCCGTGTCCTTTACGGTTTTGCTTTTTAACTGGATCAGCGGAGAATATAAACACGAAGACAGAGACGAAGAAGAGCCGATTTTGCCTCTCCGCAAACTGAAATGACTGATAGATAGAATATGTTACAAGATAAATACGCCCTCGAATTATACCCTCCCCATTTACAAAGGGCCAGTGAGTGATTAACTTGATAAACACGGTCAGGGCCTCCACCGGAAAGAACTTCTACCGGCAATTTTTGACTATTGACCTTTCAGGCGCTGACCGGCACCCAACCGGATATTGCTTTAATTTAAAATAATTCCAATTTATTTCCATGACTCAGGCTTAGGACTGGGGATCATGTTACCATCCGGACCGGAACACGACTGAGCGATGGGAGGTACGGATGATAGCACCAGGGTTGATGTTCCTCCAGAAGGAATAATACCCGAGGAAAATCTCGCCCTTGCCGCTATGGCCCGAGCATCGCTTGCTACCTGCCGGACTACTTAGCCATTATCTCCGAGATATAGTCGTTTGACTGAGGCTGTAATGTTTCCGACGAAACCGGATACCCCTAACTGTAATCGAGGTAGAACACATCGCCATGTTTAATTTAACGAGGAAAAAAAACTTGGATCTTCTTGGAATTAATAGACTCACCGTCCCTCTTCTGCCGCTCCGGGATATCGTCATTTTCCCCCACATGGTGGCGCCGTTATTTATTGGCCGCGAGAAGTCCATCAAAGCCCTTGAAAATGCCATGACCAAAGACAGAACCGTCTTCCTGGCCACCCAGATAGACGCCAAGACAGATATTCCTCAAGAAAAGGATATCCACCATATCGGCACCCTGGGGACGATCCTCCAGTTACTCCGGCTCCCGGATGGCACGGTCAAGGCTTTGATCGAGGGAAAGAGACGGGCCGGTATCCAGCATTTTATTCCCAACCCCGACTTTTTTTTGGTCGAGGTAGAGCGGCTGGCTCATGAATTTAAAAACGACCTGGAACTGAAGGCTTTGCTGCGGAGCATTAACTCCACCTTTGAAGCCTATGCCAAAATAAACAAGAAAATACCGCACGAAGTAGTCCAGTCCATAGAAAGCATCAACGATCCTTCCCGGTTGGCGGATATCATCGCGGCCCACCTGGGGGTAAAAATAGAAGAGAAACAAAAACTGTTGGAGCTTGCCGATCCCAGCGCCCGGTTAGAAAAGCTGTATGCCCTGATGCGCTCAGAAATCGAAATTCTCCAGATTGAACACCGCATAAAAAGTCGGGTCAAGAAGCAAATGGAAAAGACCCAAAAGGACTATTATCTTAACGAACAAATGCGGGCTATCCAGAAGGAGATGGGGGAAAAGGACGACTTCAAGAGTGAACTAAAAGAGTTAGAAACAAAGATTAACCGTAAGAGAATGTCTAAGGAAGCCGCCGCCAAGATTCGCAATGAGTTCAAAAAGCTGAAATTGATGTCCCCCATGTCGGCCGAAGCCACTGTGGTCAGGAATTATATCGACTGGTTGTTGGCTTTACCGTGGTATAACCTGTCCCGGACCAAGATCGACATCAACGAGGCCGAGAGAATCTTAGATGAGGATCATTATGGTTTGAAAAAACCGAAAGAGCGGATATCCGAGTACCTGGCCGTTCAATCGCTGGTTAAAAAGGTTCGCGGGCCCATCTTGTGCCTGGTCGGGCCTCCTGGAGTGGGCAAGACCTCTATCGCCAAATCGGTGGCCAGAGCCACAGGGCGGAGCTTCATCCGGTTATCACTGGGTGGTGTCCGCGACGAGGCTGAAATCAGAGGCCATAGAAGGACCTACATAGGCGCCATGCCTGGGAAGATTATTCAGTCATTGCGTAAGGTTAAGACAAATAATCCGGTGTTTTGCCTCGATGAAGTAGACAAAATGAGTACCGATTTCCGTGGCGACCCCGCGGCCGCTTTGCTTGAGGTATTGGATCCGGAACAAAATATGGCCTTCAATGATCATTATATGGACGTCGACTATGACCTGTCCGATATCATGTTCATTACTACAGCCAACACTCTCTACTCCATTCCCCTGCCGCTCCAGGATCGGATGGAAATCATTCGCCTGCCCGGGTACACGGAAGATGAAAAACTAAATATTGCCAAACAGTTCCTGCTCCGAAAACAACAAAACGCCAACGGCCTTAAACCAGAACAAATAGAGTTTTCCGATAATGCCATCCTGAGCATTGTCAGGGAATACACAAAAGAATCCGGAGTCAGAAACCTGGAACGGGAAATAGCCTCTGTTTGCCGCAAGGTGGCCAAAGAAGTTCTTAAGTCGGGGACCGACAAGCTCATGAAGGTGTCTTCTTCCTCCATTGCCAAGTATTTGGGCGTGCAGAAATACAGGTATGGAAAGACGGAAGAAAAGAATGAAGTCGGGCTCACCACCGGATTGGCCTGGACGGAAGTGGGCGGTGAACTGCTCCAAACTGAAGTGGTCTTAATGCCGGGCAAAGGCAGATTAATCATCACCGGCAAACTAGGCGAGGTGATGCAAGAGTCCGCTCAGGCGGCCATGAGTTACGTCCGGTCTCGGGCCAACAGTATCGGCCTGCCTTTGGATTTCTATCAAAAGGTGGACATTCATATCCATGTCCCTGAAGGGGCTATCCCTAAAGATGGTCCATCGGCCGGAATCACTATCGGCACGTCCATTGTCTCCGCCCTGCTCAAAAAACCGGTCAAAAACGATGTTGCCATGACCGGCGAGATTACCTTGCGCGGCCGGGTGCTGCCGATTGGTGGGTTAAAGGAAAAAATGATCGCAGCCAACCGGGCCGGCGTTAAGACGGTCATCATTCCCAAAGAAAACGAAAAAGACCTTAAGGATATACCAAATAACATCTTGAGATCAATGAACATTGTTCCCGTAGATCATATGGATCAGGTATTAAGGGAAGCCCTGGCCCTAAATCACCCCGACGAGTTGTTCATTAACCCTATGCCGGAACCATTTAGCCTATTTCAGCTTGAAAATATAATTCCCTCTCCGGAGATAAGGACTCATTGATGTCTGGTGCCCCAGCTTGAGTCGATATTTCCCGGAATTATTCGTTACAATCGAAAACCCGAGAAAACGCAAAGGAATAATTAAATTTCTTTGCGTTTTTTTGTTTCTCGCGCTATGCTGTCGGTTTGATGTTTGACGATGAAGAAATCTCTGGTCTCCAGAGCTATAAGGATGGCCAATGGATAGAAAAAACATGAATATGATAACCGAACAGTCAAAGGAAGACGGCTTCCTCCCTTCGTTAGAGGCCAAAGTTCTTATTGAAACCATTGGCCGAGATGGTAAGAGAATCGGCGGTCGATCAGTTATTGTGGGAGCCAAGAAGGGTGTCTATTTGGCCGTTGATACGCCCACGGTCCAGGGCGCCCTCATCACCTCATTAGCCGGAAGCGATAATTACATCGTCAGATTGTTGGATGACGAGACCTTGTTGGGGTTCAAATGCCGGATCATTAGTTCGACTCTGTCGCCTGCTCCGATCATTTTCTTGACCTTTCCTATTCATATCCAACGGATGGACAAAAGACGCCATCGGCGCTTTGAAGTCCGCATAAGTGCTGGATTGTCTATTCGGTCCAGCGACCAAGACGGTCCGGCCGGCCCTTTCACCGCCATAGTACGTGACATGAGCAAAACCGGTTGCAAAATCAGTACGGATGTGTTCCTAAGTATCAACCAACTGGTATTTTTGTCTATTCCTTATTCAGCCGAGCAGAATGTCGAGCTTGAGGCCACTGTAGTTCATAAGGATGACAGAGCGGATCATCCATGTATATATGGCCTGGAATTTTCAGGGATCAGCCATGCGATGGCCGAAAGAGTCCTATCCCGGATTATAGTCTCGCGGGAAAAATTGCAGGGCGAGTTCCAAGAATTGCTGATGGGCATAATCAACCAGCTCTATTCTGAGAATGAATCTGAATTCAATCAGCGGCTCGATCATTTTATTTCGGAATTGCTAACTGACTTTAATCTAAACGATATAGTCAACTATAAGAGGTTGATCACCAGGCTGATCAAAGAGTACACCCGCAGGAACGAAGAAACAACCAAGATGTTGCACGAGATATTAGATCGGCTGCTTGAATTGGAGCAAGAATTTGTTGATGAATTGTTAGATAAGGAAAGAGGTGCGTTGGAGAACGGCCTGGCCTTAAATCGGATTATCAGGAGTGAAGTAATCAGTATCAGAGAAAATCTGGATAAGAGACTGGCGCCTTCCGAGCTAAAAGATATGACGATCAAGGGTCTCGACCTGATCAGGGCCACCATTAGAAAAAAGCGCACGCAAGAGAAGAATAAGTTTATTGAATTGGAAGAAAGCGTCCATAGTTTGCAGAAGAAATTTACGGAGGTCAGACGTGAATTTGAGGAAGCCAAAGGCAAGGCGGAAATGGATGACCTGACTCAAATCCCCAACCGCCGCGCCTTGAACCGGCGGGTGAATGACGAGATCATTCGGCATCAGCGGTATGGCCGGCCGTGCACTCTGCTCATGTTTGATGTCGATAATTTCAAAGCCATAAATGACAAGTACGGCCACCTGAATGGTGACCAAATATTGAAAGAGCTCTGCGAAGTGGTGAAAGAACATGTCCGGGAGGTGGATTTTTTTGCCCGCTTTGGAGGAGACGAATTTGTCATTGTATTACCGGAAACCTCCCTCCAGGAAGGATATATCGTCGCCGAAAAAATTAGAAAAATGATTTTTTTGATAGATTTCCAATTTGGCGCCGCGAGCGTCCCGGTGACCATCTGCCTGGGCGTAGGTTGTATCAAGCCCGATGACGAAATCGGAGATGCTATCGGACGAGCAGATCAAGCCATGCTCTCGGCCAAGCATCTCGGACGAAACCGGACGGAGGTGTCCACCTGCTAAGCATGTCATGATGGGCCACACAGTCCAAACCAGCCGGTCGGCACACCAGGTTTGTTAGTCCGGACAATCCGCCGGCCTTTTTCGTGGCTGATATCGGCCACAGCAAACAAGATCAAATCCTGATTTCCAAAACTGAACGGGGTGCCCCATCTGACAATACAAGATATGGGTGATTCTCCTCTTCCCATTTTTGGATCGAAGCATGCAGTTTGGTTTCAGCGAAAAGCCCGGGTCCAAAAGCGGCCAAAAGACTTTGGGATATTTCTGCTGAGGCGAATTGACCAGAGGGCCCGGCTGCGGTATCGTCGCCACAATTCTCTTCTATAATCAACGGTAGGAAAATCTCTAATAGAGACATAAGATCATGCCCTTGACAAAGCTGCCAGGGATCCGCCGCCACCTCCTGCAATTCACAAAATTTATGTTTAATAACAGCTTCTTCTAATGAATCTCCGTTTCCGCCGACTCTTGTCGCCGATGTCAGCCCGGCGATGTCTATCACCTGCGTCATCGGTTCGACAAAGTCGGTGATCGGCAACCCTTCAAACCTTAATCCCAAAGACTCCGTATCGTTCAACCACCGTAGATAGCCGATGTCTTTTCCGATACTTATCAGTGTCCCTCGGATGATCGCAGTCATCTCTTCAGGCGACAGAACACAGTCCGGAGGGGAGTAGTCCCGCACCACTTCTTCCAGTGCCGGAGATGAAATAATCATCGTCTCCAGGTCATGGGTATCAGTCAGGAAAAGGTTGTCAACCGGTGACGCCGTCCCATTCAGCATCCAGAAATCCGTATCAATCACGCCCAAGACTCCCTCGAACCTGTCCTTTCCTTTTTGGAGTTCCTTAAGCACCATGATCACGTTATCTTTTCCAGAGGCCACCTTGATATCACAATTGTTTTGGTCGATGAGCCGGTCAAAAATATCACGATCGGTCGGCCCCTCAACGACAAGAAAGCTCTTACTTCGATATTGAGCGTGCGCCCTGAGCATGAGTATGGCGTTGGCGGTTCGCCTCGGGGTAATGAAATCTTTCATGCCGGTCTTGCTTCCGCCTGGTTTTTACGAGCTTCCATAGCCACCGTCAACCCCCAATGATCGCTAATGATATCTGGTGAATGCGTGGCAATCAAGCAATCGAATCCAACTAACCCGGTAATATCCATTAGATCGTCCAAAAACTTCTGTTGCCAGGCAAGGTGTAAGGATGTCTCAGGCTCATCTATCATTACCAGGCTGTCAGTCTCCACCTCAAAAAGAAGTTTATAGACCAGGACCAGGAGGTGTTGCTCGCCCGACGACAGCCCGCTCAACGGCAACCTGTGGCCATCGGGCATCATGAAGACAAACCCTTCTTGCCTGTCGATAATTAATTCCTTGCCATAAAAATATTTGTTGATAATTCGCTTCAACAATTCAATTTTTTTAAGCATCTCCTCAAAAATACCCAGCTTTTGTTTAACATCCGACACATAAGTCATGAGTACATGTAATGTCTCCCGGCCCACAGGTTGGTTGGGGATCTCGACGGAGTCCTGTTGCTTGTCCATAAACCCCGCCGCGGCCAGGCGGGCCCTCTTCTTGTCTAGCTCACTCAGTTCTCGACGTAGTTCGCCTTCGTTAACTCCCGCCCATTTCTTCTCCCGCAAATCGCCAATCAGACGTTTCGGGTAAGTGCTGTCCAGACTCATAGATAACTGGGTTGAATCAGCCAATATTTTGTTGATGTTAGCAGATAATTGTCTGGCGTATTCAGGTACGGCCGGATATTTATTCAGCAGTGGCGTCGAACTGCCGGTCAGACCTGGGCCTCCCATCGGGCCCTGGCCTGGTCCTGACCATGGGTCCATCACCGGCTGTTGGTAGGCCGTCAATTGGTCACGATTTATCAAACAAACTGGATTAACCGAGCGGATAATGGCCAGCCAGTCAGGGTAGCGAGGATGTCTTTTTAGCAGCCACCAAACGTATAGTCCTGTTTTATCCAGACCATCAGGTGTCGAACCCGTTTTTGTGCTGAACCACCCTGGTAGCCCGGTCCTCCGTAATTCGAGATACAAATTTTCCAGATCACCGGCAAAATCCGTAACCCCTTCCAGGCTTAACGAGGCCAGATCGATTAATTCATCTTCCGGCTGTAATCCATAAGCTTTGATTTCCGGGCCGACACCGGCTGATGTGGGCCGATTTCTCTTTACATTCAACGAAGTTTTGTCATTGAATCTGATTCGAAAGAGACTGAACGGGACCCTGGAAAATATCTCGTAATTATAATTGAATAATCCGTCAATCATTTGCAACAAGACGGTCTTCCCAAATCCATTTGGCCCGTGAATGATGGTAACGCGTTCACTCAAGTTCAGCGGAATGTGGTGGTCAAATAGGCCGAAGAGCCCGTTGACGGCTATCTCGGTGATTCTCATATTCATGTCTCTAGTGGCTTGACGGTCTCATTGGGGGAGGCCATGAACGGATGCTGCGTCGAGAAGATCGCGGCCCGGCCGGAGAGCAGCCGGAAGATCAAAACATCACCTCAGATCAGATGCGGCTGCCCGGCTAATCCGGCCGATGATCAAAGACACGTTTGCTTTTTCGCTCACTCCGAGGTAAGTCCCCATAATTGACAATCCGGACATCGGCGCTGACCATGGCCTGCTTTTTGATTCCGGTCGAGACGGCTTTAATGAGGTTACCGTCATCGGCAGGATCGCCTTGTTTGGCCCTTTCCACCGCCACCGTCATATAGTCTTTGCCGTCATCTTTCCGCTCCAAATGAATCTGGTACTCGCTGCCGACACCGGCCACGCGGGACAGGACGTGGTCGATTTGTCCGGGATAGATATTCACCGCCCTGAAGATGATCATATCGTCGGTCCGGCCGAGAAGCGGTCCATGCATGGGCAGGACGGAACCACAGGAGCATAACTGGGGGATCAATCTGGTCAAGTCCCGCGTCCGATACCGGATCAGGGGAGCGGCTTCTTTCCGCAACGTGGTCACGACCATTTCGCCGGTTTCGCCTTCCGGCACCGGTTGGAAGGTTTCAGGATCGATTATTTCGAGAATGTAATAGTCCGCCCAGTAGTGGATGCCTTCATGCTTCAGACAATCCAGGCCTGTCCCCGGCCCATAGAGTTCGGTCATGCCTGGAATATCAAACAGATGCTCCACCCCCAGCAGAACTTTGATCCTATCTCGCATGGCCTGGGAGGACCGTTCTGAGCCGAAGATGACTTTCTTGAGATTTATTTTGTCCCGTAGTTTCTCAGCTTCCACTCGTTCAGCCAATAACAGGCCCATGGAGGCCGTGCAGCAGAGCACCGTGGTTTGAAAATCCACCAGGAATTCACATTGCAGATCCACATTGCCGGGACCGATGGGAATGGCCATGGCTCCGTATCGCTCGCAACCGGCCTGGAAACCCGTTCCAGCCGTCCACAAACCATAGCCGACGGCAATCTGGACGCGGTCCTCCACGGTTAAACCGGCCATCTCGTAGCATCGGGCAAAAAAATAGGTCCAGTCTTCGAGGTCTTTGGCCGTATAACAAAAAACCTTACGTTTGCCGGTGGTGCCGGATGAGGCATGAATCCGGACAATCCGGTCATGGGAAACGGCCCGCAACGGAAAGGGATAATCTCCCTGGAGTTCATGGGCCATGGTCATCGGTAACCGCGGCAAGTCGGCCAATGACTTGATGTCTTCGGGCTTTATCCCGGCCGCATCCAGTTTTTTCCGATAGAAGTCGGAACCATGATAGGCATGGTTGACCGTCCACTTCAGACCCTCCAATTGCAGCGCGGCCAGTTCTTCCGTGGTCTTGATTTCAGGCATAAAACGGGCCATGCCGTTACCTCCAATTTGTCTACGATAAGTAACCCAGAAGTCGAAATAGTTAGGCAATAAATATAGGCTTATTGAACTATCCGTCTTCGTCGGACCCCCTATGATTAAACTCAACTTTGCTTTGTTTGATGATTTCCTCTAACACTTCTCTAATGCGGTTATTTTTCACTGTCTCTCTGAACCTCTCCTCCAAGGCAGGAATATTAATAATTTCTTCGATGCAGTTGAGATATTGCCGGACTATGGCCGCTACAGCATACTGTTTCTTGGCCTTATCTTCAAGTTGCCGCTTCAAATAGTCGATCGATTTCTCCGACTTGATGACAAATGTTATCGGATAGTGTTCTATTTTGTCAATATCTAAGAAGTATTTCCTCACGTCCAGAGTTTCTGTGACTTGAAAGAATCTTCCCAGTGGCCGCATCACAAAATCGATACCTCCATCATTTGCATTTGTTCTGCCTGTCTTGTATAGCTTCAGGTTTTCTTTGGTGATGTGATCGATTTCGAACCCGAGATACACCATCTGTTCATCATAGTAATACTTTAAAATAGCTTAAGTTACGATTTCAAAGACTCGCGCATCAACGTTCGTAGCCAAGAGACTCAGTATGAATTCTTCTATAGCATTAGCACTCTCTTTATCAATATTTCTCAATCGTTCGCATGTTTGTATAAACGCATTGAAAGCATGTTTTTTTGTTTTTACATATAAGTCAATTATATCAATGATAACACTCGCAATATTATATAGATTGCTGTTAGTCGTCACCTTCAGAAGGTTCTCATTAATCCAATAACGATTTGCACTAACATCCCGTAAGATTGGGATGAATGTTGACTGTGGAAAATATTTCCGGAAGTCTTCGTTCATCCGGTGATTTAAGGCATGATTTTCCAGCCTGTTCCCAAAGGGCAATTCTCTCTGCCGAAGAGACAAATCTTTAAATCTAGCACCCTCATATCCTGAGTAATCACCCTCCTTGTCAAAACCATGCGCCAGATAGTCCTCCACCAAAACGTAAATAGCGTAGAAATTCGCAAAGCTTCCCCTTGCCTTTGATCCTCTATTCGCAGATCTACTTTTTATGTTGAGGTATTGCAGCATGGGGCTTTTTTCGTATACATCTTCAGCGTGTTCCCCAAAACGTGTTCGCAATATTCCCTTCAGTTGGTCTGTAAATTCGTGATCCATCATCGTTCCTGAAAGAGCTTAAGTTGTTGGCTGTCCAAATTTCCTGCAACCTCGAAAGACCGCTGTTCTTTTCTTAACTCTATTCCATCGTAATGGGTTAAAATCCCGATCCGTCTTAAACCGATCTTAACATAGCTTTCCTCTGCTTCAATACCTATTGAACTGCGTCCTAACATCTTAGCGACATACGACGTGGTAAATGTGCCCGAAAACGGATCAAGAACAATATCACCAGGATTTGAGCTTGCCCTTATGAGCCTTTCAATAAGTGCGATGGGCTTTTGTGTAGGATGGTTTTCGTATTCATCCATTCTATACCGCACTCTCGGAAATTCCCAAACGTTCCCAGGGACCTTAGTAATATTATACAGTGACGGGTTCGGCTTCCTGTAATCTACTAATCTGCGTTTTGCTCCTGTCTTGGCTTCAACAAGAATATCTTGGGCATTGAAGGTATAATTGCTTTTGTCTTTTACTGCGAAGAGGATTGGCTCATACAATGAACCATAATATTTCTTGGCCTGAACGCCTGAGCTGTCATAGCACCACACAATCCGAGACAATATGTGAAGTTTCTTTCTCAAATAGATATCAAAAAACGGCATATTTTGCGTAGCGCTCATAAGATAGAAGCTGCCGTTATTTTTTAGTTTCCGTATACAAGTATCGAACCATGAATAACACCATGTCAAATAATTTTCTTCCGACTCCCATTTGTCTCGTCTGTCATTAAACTGCTTTCCAATATTGTACGGCGGATCTACAAAAATCAGGTCGACCGACCCATCAGGCAGTTCGCTTTGCATAACCTCCAGAGCATCACCCCAAATAATCTTATGATCACCCTTAGAAAAAGTCTTCATAATGTGACATCTCCTACGAATCCCCATTTTTGCCGGTTGTAATCGTTTCGTGCATCAGAGAGAACAATACACCACGCCGCCTTTTGATGCCGGTCGTGTAGGTCTAAGGAAAATGCTCCCGGCGAGCTGACGAACATTTGCGTTGGCATCTGCAATTCTCACAGGCTTACCTCCGCAATCCGGCCGTGGCGGCCTCATCCACATCAAAGGTTTTAGGATCAATGATCACTCCATAATCGTTCCTGGCTGCGTCCACCGAGACAACTCCGTTTCTGACATCTTTGACCACCAGATGGACCGGACGCAGTTTGGGATCGCCGTAGCCCCCTCCCCCGCCGGCCTGTTGAAAGTAGATCGTCCCGGCCGGGACATCCGTGACCAGGTCTTTAGTCGTGCATAAATAATACCGTCCATCAGGATAGGTCAGTTCAATCTTATTCAGCGTTCCGTCCTTACCGCCATGGGCCCCAAAAGCCGGTTCCACGTCGCCGTCGCCAAAAGTGACCAGTTTGGTCCGGTCGCTCCCGATGCGGAACCTGGTCTCCACCCCTAAGCCGCCACGCCATTGCCCGGCCCCGGCGGAATCGGTCCAGTATTCATGATGGAGCAGCAAATGGGGGGTTTGTTGCTCGAACATCTCATAGTCCTGATCCAGCACCCCGCCTGAGGCGTCGATCATGCCGATGTGATCGTAACCATCCACCCCCTTGATGGCGCCTGAGCCCCCCTTTAGGCCCATAAACCCGATATCCACGTATGGTTCCATCTTTCGGGGGTCGATGCCGGTGGTGAGAGAACAAAGCAGTTCATTCCACTCGGCCGTAACCCGGTCCGGAATCACCGGAGCCAAAGCCCGCATAATGGCATCGGCATTATTGGGACAAAGATGGTTACCGTAGGTAGTGGCTGCCGGATAAGCCGCATTGAGGATGGTCCCTGGGGGAATGATAATCTGAATCGGCCGGATCATCCCGTCGTTATGGGGAATGTCCGGATTAACCATCTGAAGAAAAGTCAGGATGGTGGCCGAGGCGCTGGAAGTAAATGTGCCATTGACAAAACCGGTGGTCTGGACGTCGGTTCCGGTATAGTCAAAGGTGATCCGGTCGTCTTCAACGGTGATGGTCACCCGAATGGTATAGACTGATCCGGGATTCTTGCCATCATAATAGGCTCTGGCCTCCCCCTTATAAACGCCGTTGGGGATGGTCCTGATTTCAGCCTGCATCATCTTTTCCGTGGCGCCGAATAGATATTCCTTATGAGCCTCAACCGTGTCCAGTCCATATTTCTCGACCAGGGCCAGTAATCCCCGTTCTCCCACAACGCAACTACCGATCTGGGCCCGCATGTCCTCGGCCACAATGTCCAGCCGGATGTTGGCGAAGATCAGGTCCCAGACGTCCTTGCGGAGCTTCCCCCGCTCATAGACCTTCACCGGTGGGATGCGCAGCGCTTCTTGCCACACTTCCGTGGCCTGGGGGTTATACCCGCCCTGGACGGCCCCGCCGATATCCGCCTGGTGTCCCTTACAGGCCGACCAGCCGATGAGAGTGTCCCGATAAAAAACAGGCTTATATACGGCCACGTCATTGTTCTGGTTGCCCATGGAAAAGACGTCGTTGTGGAAAATCACGTCTCCCGGATAGATCTCTTCGCCGAAGTATTTGATGATGTATTGACACACCGGGGCCAGGGAGAAAGACAAGATGGGCAGGTTTTCTTTCTGTTCCAGCATCCGACCCTGGGCGTCGTACAGGCCGGTGACGAAATCCTTGGCCTCGCACAGGATGGGGGATCGCGTCGTCATGGTCAAGGCGATGGACATCTCTTCGGTAATCGACTTAAATCGACGCTGCAGAATGGACACCAGAATTTTATCGATCTTGGCCTGACTCATGTGAAGATCCTCCTTTTGATCTCGTCCGCCCGGTCCTTGAGATAAACGGTAAAGCTACCGAAACGATCGACCATGACATCGTATTCCGGGGTGACGAAGGCGGTCGTGTTGACCTGCTCCAGAACGGCCGGTCCAATGATTTCATGGCCGAAACGAAGTTTATGGGCGTCATATACGGGCACCTCGGCCATGGACCGGGCCAGGGGTAAAAAGACCCGGCGCTTTTTCTTGAAGGCCGAGGAAGGATCGGATCCGGCGAATTCTTGTTCCAGGAACTTAGGTTTATTGGTGATCCCCACCGCGGTCAGCCGCATATTGATCAATTCTATGGGCGTGCCCTGGTCTTTCAAAGAATAGCCGAATAATTTATCATGCACGGGGTGGAACGCCGCGGCCATGGCTTGATAATCACCGGCGTAAACGCTCTCTTCCGGCACCTCCAGGGTCACTTCGTGATATTGTTTGACGTAACGCAAATCAAGCTGATAGACGAACCGGACTTTATCCTCCGGGATATGCTCTTTTTTCAACAAAGACACCCCTTCGGCCTTCATCTCGTCGAAGACGCCCGTAAATCTCCGGGGCTCAATATCGTTCAGCCGCACCGGATAAGACCGGACGAAGTCATGTTTTAAATCCGACATGAGCATCCCCGCGGCGCAGAAGATGGATGACTCACGGGGAATAACCAGGACGGGAATCTCCAGTTCCAGGGCGATCATGCAAGAATGGTTGGGCCCGGCCCCTCCGGCCACGACCAGCGGAAAATCACGGGGATCCTGCCCCTGGGTGATGGATACTTCCCGGACGGCCGCGGCCATATTGACATTGATCACATGGTACATCCCCAGGGCCGCTTCATACAGGTCCATTTTCAACGGCTGGGCGATCTTGTCTCGGATGGCCTGCTCGGCCCGGTCAATGTTGAGCGGCATCCGGCCACCGGCAAAGAAATCCTGGTCCAGATAGCCTAAAATCAAATCCGCATCAGTGCAGGTGGGTTCCGTTCCACCCAGGTCATAGCAGACCGGGCCGGGCTTGGCGCCGGCGCTCTGAGGCCCCATCCGCAGCAGCCCGCCTTCATCTATCCAGCCGATACTGCCCCCGCCGGCCCCGATGGTGACCACGTTCAACATGGGCAAGGCCAGGCGAAGCCGGTTGATTTCCCCAACCGTAGTGACAAAAGGAGTCCGGTTCTTGATTAAGGCCGCGTCAAAGGAAGTGCCGCCCATATCCACCGTGATGCAGTCCTGGTACCCTTGAATTTCGGTATAGGCAATGCCGGCCACGGGACCGCCGGCCGGTCCTGAAAGGAGAGTCAAGGCGGCTTTCTCGATGGCCACTTCCGGAGAAATCACTCCGCCGTTGGAGGCCATGATCAGTAACACCCCGTTATATCGAACTGCAGCCAACTTGGCCGTCAATGACTTCAAGTAATACTTTAAGATAGGACCAACGTAGGAATTAAGGACCGTGGTGCTGACCCGGTCGTAAAACCTGATGGAGGGAAGGATATCATGTGACACGGTCAGGTAGGCGTCGGGCATCATTTCCTGGACTAAGGCCGCCGCAGCCCGCTCATGGAGGTCCTGGGCAAAGGAATTCATAAAACAGATGGCCACGGCTTCAACGCCTTCTGCTTGAAAGAGTCCCACCGCCTCCCGCACGTCATGGAGATTCAGAGGTTCGAGTTCATCGCCCTTATAATCCAGCCGACCGGTAATCGGCCGACGGAGATAGCGTTCCACCAGCGGAGTCACGTTCTGATACCGGTTGTTGTACTGTTCCTCTCTTATCCCCCGCCGCATCTCCAGGGCATCCCGGACGCCCGTGGTGGTCAGTAAGCCGGTCTTGGCCCCGCGGTAGGTAAGCACGGCATTGGTGGTCACGGTGGTGCCGTGGACGATCACCGTCACATCCCGCAAGAACTCCTCGACGGTGATATGCCTGTCCGCAGCCATTTCGCCGATACCGTTCATGGTGGCGATGGACGGATCATCAGGAGTCGATAAAACTTTGTAAATCTGTGATGTGCCGTCTTCCATAGCCAACAGAAAATCGGTAAATGTCCCTCCCACATCAATGCCGATCTTGTATTTCATTTACCGCCTCCGCATCTGGTCACCGGGCTCATCCAATGATGAATTCCCGCATTCTAAAAGAAAGCCGGCCACGATGCCTGGAGCGCCGCGGCCGGTCTAAATCCGGCGCCTGGTCAAAAAATAACCGGCTCTTTAAATTCACCGTAAATTTGCCGAAAAATGCCGCACATCTCACCCACCGTGGCATAGGCATGGCAACATTTGACCAGAACCGGCATGACGTTTTCACCGGCCCGGACAACGCGTTCCAACTCCTTCAATGATTCGGTTACGGCCCGCTGATCCCGCGCTTGTTTGAATTGCCGTAACTCGGCTATTTTCTGCTCGGCCGATTCATAGCTATATTCATGCAACTCAACGTCCTTGGCCTCTTCGTCGGCGTCCTTGTTTACCCCGATCTTAATTAGCTCACCGTTCTGGATACCTCTTTCAAATTCATAGGCCTGCCGGGAGACCAGGCGTTGAATGGCTCCGTCGGCCACGGCTTTGACAATGCCGCCCATTTCCGTCACCTGGTCCATTTCCGCAATGATTTTCTTTTCCATATCCAGGGTCAGCGATTCGATGAAGTAAGACCCGGCCAGAGGGTCCACGGTATCCCGCAAGCCCACCTCATCCATCAGCAGATTCAAGGTCCGAAGAGAGATCAAGGCCGAATGGGGCGGGGGAATGGTGTAGGCCTCATCATAGGAACACAAGGCAATGGTCTGGGCGCCACCTAAGGCCGCGGCCAGGGCATAGTAGGCCCCCCGCATGATATTGTTTTCCGGCTGGGCCTTGGTCAAACCATAGCCTCCGCCGCCGAAAAGTCCCCGGAGGAAGAGGTTCTTTTTATCTTTAACGCCGTATTTCTCTTTTAAATTTTTGGCCCAGAGCTTGCGAGCCGCCCGGAATTTGGCCACCTGTTCCCACAGGTTCCCGAAGACGTTCAAGTTAAACGAAAACCGGCCGACAAAATCGTCTGGGGCCAAACCCCGGGCGATCAGGTTGTCGATATAGGCATTGGCGATCAAAATGGCGTAGCCGATCTCCTGGGCCGGAGTGGCGCCGGATTCCCGGATGTGGTAGCCACAAATAGACACGGGATTAGCCCGAGGCAGTTCCTTGACCGCATATTCGATGCAGTCGCAGACCAGTTTAACTCCGGGTTCCACTGGAAAGATCCAGGCGCCCCGGCCGATCATTTCTTTTAGAATGTCATTCTGGGGGGTGGCGCTGATGCGGTCTTTGGCATAGCCATACTTTTCCGCCACGGCTTGAAACATGGCCAGGGCAATGGTGGCCACGGCGTTTATGGTCAGGCCGACGCCGATCCGGTCGAGTTTGATATCCTTGAAAGCGATTTCAAAGTCCTTTAAGGAATCCACGGCCATGCCCACTCGGCCGACTTCCCCTTCCGCCATGGGATCATCAGAATCATAACCCATCTGGGTCGGCAGGTCAAAGGCTACGTTAAGTCCCGTCTGACCATGGGAAATCATTAACTTGCACCGCTCGTTGGTCTCTTCCGGCGTCCCGAATCCGGTGTACTGGCGTGTTGTCCAGGGGCGAGACCGGAAACCCTGGGGATGAATCGACCGGGTGAACGGATACTCGCCTGGTTCACCCAGGTCCTGGTCATAGTCGAATCCTCGGGACTCCAGATCTTTTGGGCCATAATGGGATTGGACCTGGATTCCAGACTGCAAAACAACTTCCTTGATCGCCCCTTTTTCATCCGTCACATATCTGGCTACGCCCACGCTCTTCTCCTTGCCGGCAATTGGCGCTCAGTTCCGGGAAACATTTTCGGTTAGGAAGTCCACGATGTGATCAAAGGGAGTACCGCCTGGGAAGACTCCCGTAACCCCAATTTCTTTCAGTTCCGGGATGTCTTTGTTGGGAATCACCCCGCCCACCACGACCATGATATCGTCCAGCCCTTTTTCCTTCATCAGGCTGATCAGCTTTTTTGAAATAGGAATATGGGCCCCGGACATAATGGACAATCCGATGATATCTACGTCTTCTTGCATGGCCGCGGCCACGATGCTTTCCACTGTCTGGTGCAACCCGGTGTAAATGACTTCGAAGCCGGCATCACGCAGAGCCTGAGCCACCACTTTGGCCCCGCGATCATGACCGTCCATGCCGGGCTTGGCCAACAGGATACGGATTGTTCTTGGTCTGGTCACGGGCTTCCTCCTGGTCGCTTACCACTGGCATAAATTATAGTTAATAGTTTGTTATTTAATCATAAACAAATTGATACATAAAGCAATACGTTAAGCTGTCCAGGGCGTGTTTTGGAACCTTTTACCCATCCCCGGCCATGGCCCCAATGCTGTTGAATTTAAGGATGCAACGCGAAGATTTCTCGCTTCGCTCGAAATGACAGGGAAGTGGACCATATGGAATGACGATGTAAGTTTGTCATTCCGAACGAATGTGAGGAATCTTAATCACATCCGAAGGTGGTCGGACCGTGCCGTAATTGAACAGCATTGGGCCGGGACCTCGGACATCTATAACTATAGATCATTTGAGTTCATCTTAAATCACCTTTTTCTCTTTGAACTCGGACAGCTTGCAAGATGAATAGCCCAGCGTGCCCGTGTATATCTTTTCGTTATGCTCGCCAAACCGGGGAGGAAAAGAAAGACGGGAAGCGCATGACTTCAGGTACGGCGTCATGTAGGGTGGCGGGGCCAGGGTCAGCTCCCAATCCGTCCTTGAGTCTTTGGCGTGCAATAACCGCCTGGCCACCAGAGGATCGGCGATAACGTCACGTATGTTTTTGATCTTCGAGATAGCCACCCCGGCCTGGTTGAACCCGATGATCAATTCTTCGCCGGCTATTTTTTCCATGATCAAACCGAGTTGTTTGTTCAGGTTAATTACATCAGCAATGCGGCCCTCGTTTTTCCGGTATTCTTCGCGGGCCAGGGCCTCAAAGCCTGGTAATTTTGTTATATTTTCCCACTGCCGATCATTGCCGACGGCGATGTACACAAACCCGTCCTTGGTTTTAAAGACGGACACCGGGGCAAAGAATTCATGGGTGTTGCCTCGTCTGGTGATGTCTTTCCCAAACGTTTCGGTCAGGGTAATGGGCACGGTCAACCACGAGACAGTGCTTTCAAACATGGACACATCGAGCCGGCTGCCCTGCCCGGTTATGTGGCGTTCCAACAGGGCCTTCATCACCAGGCCGTAAGCGTGCTCGCTGGTCCCCATATCCGGCAGAGGAATACCCAGGACTTGGGGGGGGCCGTTTCGCTCCCCGGTTAAATCCATTAACCCGCTCCGGGCCTGAAGGATGGGATCATAAG
>JADFYN010000129.1 GCA_015233055.1 Deltaproteobacteria bacterium | reverse complement strand
CTAATCTTCGGAGGATCAAGTTATAGAAAAAGAGAAAAATAGATCTATCTTAATAAAATAACAAGGATTTTTTCCTAAACGAAAAAGTCCTTTACGAATAGCTGCCTTAAAAAATAAGAGCGGTAATATAGAGGTGCGCCCTCGACCCCCTGTGGTATACTTTTAAACCGGCGATTTTGGCATACTTCCTGACCGGCGGTAACAGTGTTAAGCAATTGAGTCCTTTGCCTTTTCCTAAACCAATGATTGGAGATGTATCACAGATGGTTATTTTCATAGCGGTTGAGGTATTGTTATCCCAAGTTCTTTTGCAAATTTTCGCATATTCCTATCTGCGATTTCTTCCAACTCAGGCGGAAGACTTCTAATAGTCGCTATGCTCTGACCGGCCAGCCAGTGTCTTCCCTCAACATACCGCAATCCAAGCATTTCACCCACAGAACCTATGCTGATATCCCCATGCACATACTCATGGACGATCAATCTTTCTTTAATTGCCTGCCGTGCCTCCTTTTCTATCTCGGGGCGTATTTCGTCTTCTTCCATCGCCTTCCGAAACTCTGGGTCTTTCATCTTTTCCAGAAAACAGACTTCTCCTTCCATGAGAAGCTGGTGATTTTCCCACGGATCAAAATGGAGATGAGGTAATTTACCCGCTGCCAAGTCTTGCATGTTCTTCTGAACAGCCTTTTCCAGTTCCGGCGGGAGTCTTCTTAAAAGAGGAACGCCTTTACTCTCAAGCCATTTTATAGTATCATCAAAACCCAAATCCAATGTTTTGGTCAGTGTGCCGATGTCCAAGTTCCCATTGAGATAATCACCGATTATAATGTCTTCTCTGATAAGCCGTTGCCGTTCTTCAAGATTACTCCCTTTGACAAGGTAATCTTCAAGCTCAAGGTTGATTTGCAGGCTGACGGTCGCCATAGGACGCTCCCGGGTTGCAGAAGTCATAGGTATGCGGGTTATTTAAATGACATCCTTATAATATCACAAAGAAAATGGAAAAGCAAAACAAATTGCCGGAGCGTATACGAGCAAAAACCGTAAAGATGCAAATCCCGCCCAGGGTGTGACGACTTCCGGCCTATTTTTTGCTCGCGAGATCAGTGGTCATCCCTCTGAGGGGACATTTTGGCATGGTCTGCGTTATCTACACAAATCAGGTTCAAATAGCCGTTCGGGCGGGATCCCATTTGAAGTCATCAGAGTTCACCCAAGGTTTCGTGACTTGATAAAAGAATGGAGAGTGGTTTCTGATACGTCCATAATTTTAGCGATAGAGGCCTTGGAGACCTTTTTCTCTAAATAGAGTTTGATCTCCTTTTCCCTGCCGTCCAGCCTGGATTTGAAAGTTCCTTTCGGCCGGCCAAGTCTCTTCCCCTTTTCTTTAGCCGCTGCAAGCCCGGCCTTAGTCCGCTCAGAGATCAGGTCCCGCTCAATCTCTGCAAATAATCCGAACAGCGTGACCGTCACCTTGGTTTGGATGTCTTGTTTGCAACCGTTCAGGACAACATTTTCTTTGATGGCGAGGAAAGAAGTCCCCTTTTTTATCAAGGCATCCACAATAGTGATGACCTGACCAACGCTACGGCCGAGACGGGACAGTTCGCTGACAACAAGGCAGTCCTCGGGACCCAGGCGGCTCAAAATGTCATCTATGCCACGTTCTTTTGGAGATTTTCGGGAAGATATACTGATTTCAATGAATTCGCTGACTTTGATGTCATGCTTATGGGCTTAATGGAGGATGGAGTACCGCTGGTTGTCTAAATCCTGGCTGCCTCGGGAGACCCGAAGGTAGGCGATAGTTTTCATTGCTTTTCTCTATGAACTAAATAAAGGTCAAAAATGGAATAAATTTTACCCATTAAGGCTAATAAAATCAATCCATTTTTTAGAGAAAAAGGCAATATTTTAACGGGCGTTATTTTAGTGCCTCCAGTGTCAAATAATATGAGCCGGAGCGGTCGGATAGAATCACCTAATTTGAGCCCAAAGCGTGACATGAAATCGAGCCCGGCCGTTTATGATTGCGAGCCGCTACACCTGGTTATCCGCCTTGAAAATCCATTGCCGGGTCTAAGTCCGCTTTAGGTTGGGCCACCGTCCTAATACCCCGAAGCGACCTAATATAGCCCAGCGACAATGAAACGCCACCCTGGGCACCTAGTTACAGTATGCGCGGCATTCTTAATTCAACAGCATTGGAGATGCAGCCAGGCCTAATGGACTCTTCAACGCGGCCGTTCTCATCATGTTCATTCAACATGGCAGCAATCTTTCCGGCGCTTGTCTTGAGCTTGCTTGAGAAGGAACAATTATGATCGGCAATGTATCCGTCACCGGAGATCAGGGACACCCTTCGGGGCTGCTAAAAAAACATCACGGAGAGTAATAACATAGCATTTACAAAAAGAAAGGAAATGGTTATAAGGATTAAACAGGGTTGGAAGTATGGCGCACATGACGAACGGCTTCAGGAACCGGCACAAACACTAAGGATGAAACGATGGGCATACTGGTCATTGCGGGCTCCGAGCAAGAACGGCGGAGATTAGAAATCATGCTGTCAGACGAGGGGATTACTGATGTTGTCTGGTTAGACTCAGTCAGTGCCGTTTTTGGCCTTTTGAATGACGAGGCCGACCATCCAACCGTTGAGGTTGATCTGATTATTTTGAATCTCTCATCTTCGGACATGGATTCGGACATGGATAGAGTGGAAGCCTGCCGAATGCTGACCTCAGCCGATCGCTCCAGGGATATCCCAATAATTTTGGTAGTCCCGGCCATCGCTCTCAGTGAACTGGACGCGGCCTTGGCGGCCGGGGCAACCGATTATGTTCTCAGCCCGATCAGGGCCGCCGCCTTACGGGCACGAGTCAGGTCAGCCCTGCGACTGCGGAACGAGACGGTGCTTCGCCGGTCCGGTGAGCAAAAGCTGCAGGCAATGACCCAACAACTGGAAACAGCCAACCAGATGCTTCAGACTATTTCGCCGATTGACGACCTCACCGGTATCGCGAATGAACGACACTTAAAGGAAAGCCTCGACAGGGAGTGGAAGATCTCTCTGCGCAGCTTCAGACCCTTGTCCATGGTGCTCGTGGAGATTGACTTCTTTGAAGCCTTTACGTCGATCTACGGTCCTGACAGCCGGGAGGACTGCTTGCGGCATCTGGCTACGACCTTAGACAAGGAGATGAAAAGGCCGGGAGATGTGTTGGCCCGTTTTGCGGAGGAATATTTTGCCATTCTCTTGCCTGACACGAATATTAACGGCGCCATCACTTTGGCGGAGTATCTGAGGTTAGGGGTAGACCAACTGACCCTCGCCCATACGGGGTCCGAGGTGGCTGATCACTTGACGATTACTCTGGGCCTGGCTTGCAGTTTTCCGACCATGCAAAGGCAACCGTCGGACTTGATCGCGGCGGCGGGATTGGCCCTCTCCCAAGCTATTGAAGAAGGCCGTAACCGGGTCAAGGGCATCATGATGCAATGACCAAGACTCAAACAAAAAAAGCCGCCAACACGGTTTAAGCCTGTCCTTGGTTGCGGCTTTTCCGGGTACCTGTGATTGGTCTTCGGCCACCGGGGTATATCAGGCCAACCTTTTTCGGCAATCCGGTTTTAAGTCCGGTGTATCTTCATGGCCGGACGCCCCGGCCTAAAAAATCATCAGGAAATTTTGCTGATCAGCCAGGCCATATTCCGGCCCAGAGTTTTCATCGTTTCTATTCCTTCAGTGTCGTTCTCGACTTCACCTGGATCCCGGCCAATGGCCATATTCCAATAACTCGAGCCGACCACGATCATCTGACCGATCAAGAAAAAATTATTGATGGAATGGAGAGCATGAAGGGATCCGGCCCGTCGGACCGCCACCACTCCGGCGGCCACTTTCCGTTTGTATAGATCCCCGTTGGCCCGAGAGACCATCCCGCACCGCTCGATGAAAGCCTTGAGATCGGCGGATAGGTCGGCAAAATAGGTGGGCGAACCCAGAATGATCCCCTCCGCCTGACGCATTTTTTCAATGCAATCATTAATGATATCTTTATGTTGGGCACATCTCCCGTCTTTCTTCTCAAAGCATTTGTAACAAGCGATGCAACCTGCTGGATGCCGGCCGCCTATTTGAACCAACTCCGTATCAATACCTTGTCCATTCAATTCATTCAAAACCACATTGAGTAGGATCGATGTATTGCCTTTGGGGCGCGGACTGCCGTTAAAAGCGACGACTTTCATCTAACTATCTCCCGATGAACAATAAAAGCACACGCTGAGAAAACAAGCGATTATCCTCAAGGGCCATAATTCAATCCGCAGATTGCACCGGTTTGCACAGATTAGGACCAAAATACGCCTGCGTATCTTTTCCATCTGCGTTAATCTGAGAAATCTGCGGATACATTTCCGGTAGTTAATCAAAAAACTCGTCGAACTCAGGTTATATTGGAGTGGAGAAAAATCAGGACTCTCTATTCATAGCACCAGAGACGACGCTCATCTTGGCTATAACCTGGTGTCGACTCCAGGCTGACACCCCGGGATATAGCAGGTCACATTCAAAAACTCGCACTTCTCTTGACATGCCGGGCAGGTCTCCGGTGGTTTTTCTTCTTCCAGCAGGTAACCACATTTGCTGCATTTCCAACTGACTTTTTCCATTTCTTCATCTCCTTTTTTTTCAAATTGTTATCGGCTGTCTGAATCAGGCAAAACTTTCTAATATGCCGGCCAGTTTTGTCGTGTTCACGGGTTGTTTGATCAAAGGGCCGCGTTTCAACGCCGAAAAATGGGTTTCAAAGGCCGGCCGCTGGTTGTGGTAGATCACTCCGATGGGAATCCGGTCTCCCCAGGTAAAGGCCACCTTCATGGCCTGTTCCCAGTCGGTCGGGTCGTGGTCTTCGGATACCGGCTGACATCTCTGTTTATACCAGGCAAAAGTGTTTACCTTATTAAAGGACACACATGGTTGCATAATATCCACCAGGGCAAAACCGGGATGAGCCATAGCCTTAACGATCAAGTCGGACAGGTGATCGACATTCCCGGAAAAACCTCGGGCCACGAACCCGGCCTGCATGGCCGTGGCTACCGCCACCGGATTGAACGGGATCGACGGCACCCCCGCAGGCTGGGCTTTGGTCACAAACCCCTCGGCCGTGGTCGGACTGGCCTGGCCTTTGGTCAGACCGTAAACCTGGTTATCGTGAACCAACAGAGTGACATCGATGTTCCGGCGGATGGCGGCCAGGAAGTGATTCCCACCTTCCCCATAGTTGCACCCGTCACCACTTTCCACAATCACGTTTAAATCCGGATTGGCCAGCTTGGCCCCGGTCGCGGCCGGTAAAGCCCGTCCATGCAGGCCGTTAAAAAAATTAACATTTAAGTAATGCGGAGACTTAGCTGCCTGGCCTATGCCGGAGACGATCAGGACCCGATAAGGCAACAATTCAGCGGTGACCAGAGCCTTTTTGAGGGCCTCCAGGATGGCATGATTGCCGCAACCGGGACACCAGGCTGTTTCATAATTTCCGTATCCTTCAAAGCTTACCATAAGATTAGTCTCCTGCGGACCGAGCAGAACGCCGGCAGCATGTTGCTGGTTTCTCGTTGCATGTTACTGGTTGCTGGTTGCTTGTTACTGGTTTTTGGTTACGTGCAACTCTACCGGGGCTAAACTGAGGCTAAATTTTTCAATATATATTCCGGGGTGATCGGTAGTCCGTCATAACGCAAAATCTGCCGGGAGATGTGAAATCCGGTGGTGGTCCGAATCAATCGGGCAAACTGACCGGTGGCATTACCTTCCACGGCCACCACTTGTTTAGCCCCGTTGAGGTGATTCATGAATTGTTCCGGGACCAGAGGCCAGACTTGGGAGAAGTGAAGCGTCCCCACGGATCTTCCCTCCGTCTTAAGCCGGGTGGCTGCCTCGTGAACCGCACCCCGCGTCGTTCCCCAGCAGACCAGAAGCAGGTCGGGGTGTTCCTCCCCCCGGCATTCCGGCGGCGTGACTTCGGCCGACAGTCCGGTCAATTTCCGATATCGTTTATCCTGCATTTGAACCCGTACCGCCAGATCTTCAGTGAGATGGCCGTCGGTGGTATGCTCATCACTGTCAGCCCCAATCACATGCTTGGTATAACCAGGGAGCAACCGGGGGGAGACACCGCTTTCGGTAATGGCGTAACGCTGATAGTTCATTTTCGGCAGTATCTGAAGTTCAATCGGCCTGACAGCGGGCAGGTCGGCCACCTCAAACGGGGTCACCGCCCGGTAAGAGTCGGCCATAAATTGATCCGTCAAGACAAACATGGGGCCTTGATATTCCTCAGCCAGTTCAAAGGCGCGGCGGGTCAGGTAAAAGTTCTGTTCAATCGTTCCAGGGGCGAAGATGCCCTTGGGAAACTCACCATGACCGGCGTGCAGGACAAACTCCAGGTCGCCTTGCTCGGTCCGCGTGGGCAACCCTGTGGCGGGACCGGGACGCTGGGCTACAACGATCACAATCGGCGTTTCCGTCATGGCGGCCAGACTCACCCCTTCGACCATCAGAGCAAACCCGCCCCCTGACGTCGACACCATGGCCGTGGCACCCGCGTATGAGGCTCCCAAGGCCATGTTGATAGCCGCAATCTCATCCTCCGCCTGCTCCACGATCAGGCCCATAGCCTCGGCCTTCGCGGCCAGAGTCAAGGCAATGGAGGTAGCTGGAGACATGGGATAGAAAGACAAAAACTTCACTCCGGCGGACAGGGCGCCCAGGGCAATGGCTTCATTTCCGTTCATAAGCAACCGTTTCTGCGGATTGGTCACCGCCGGCAGCCTTCGGGCCAAAGACTTATCCAAGGCCTCCGCCCAGGCCCTTGATCCGACCAACACCTGGCTGTTCTGTTTGACCATTTCCTCGTTTTTCTTCCCAAAAAATTCATCCATGGCCGTGGCCACCAGCGGCCCATCAAGACCCAACATGACGCTAAGCACGCCCAACCCGGCGATATTGGCAAATCTTTCCGGGGACAACTGCTTGTAGGGGACGAGGACGTAATTATCCCCCCGGCGGTCAAAGGCTTCATCCACCACGATCAACCCTCGGGCGGACATTTCGTCTTGGTGCAGGTCGATGGTTTGTTTATCCAAGGCCACCAACAAGTCCACGCTCTCTTGAGACGCCTGAATCTCATCAGGGCTGACCCGGATGGTATAGGTGTTGTGTCCCCCTCGAATTCGAGACTGGTAGCTTTGGGTGACCACAATAAAGTATCCAGCGCGGACAAGAGATTTGGCCAGGAGTTGGCCGATGGTCACCAGTCCTTGACCGGCCTCGCCCCCGATCATGATATTCAATACGGTTTCCGGCATAATCTAATCCTCGAATGAAGCATTCCACCAAAGCCTGGGATTTGACCGTCCCGTCAGGCAATCGGCCCGGCCTGAGACGGGAAGTCAGATTCAGGTGTCTCGGGACAATCATGCGCCATCTAATCCGGAGTGTTCTTTTTCCAGGAACCATTCCGCCGGATTGGTCAGGTAAAACTTCATATCGTTCAAAACCTGATAGTGGACCGATTCTTCTTCGACCATTTTATTGAGGAAAGCACGTTCGAGCGGATCAGTAGCCGCGGCCAGTTGCCCCTTGTAAAAATTGATGGACGCATCTTCAGAAATTAGACCCACATCCAGGGCCTCGACGTCACCGGCCTGAGGATCGGGCTCACCTTTGGCGGCTCTGATCTTAATGAAATTAACCAAATCCGGATTTGCCGTGCCCAGGCACTTCCAGTCATCCGTCCAAGATTCTTTCAGCTTCATCGCATCATAAATCATCTGGATGCGTTTGGCGTGAACCTCTTCATCGGCCATGAGCATTGAGAACACTTCTTTCCCCAGCTTGTTATGGCACATCTCCGCGGCCCGCTGATAAAAGGCTTTACCATCCGCTTCAATTTGCAGCGCCTTGGTGCACATTTCTAAAACCCGTTCTTTTGCCTGGCTCATCACCGACCTCCTGACGTTTCGACAGATTAATGCTATAGAGGGGGACCATGGTGTCGGGGACAAGCCGGTCGATTTCCGACCAGTCAGCGACACTCTCACAATCAGGCAGCCTTAGGCTTAGCCGGCGGGACAAACACCCTGGTGGCCAGTTCCTGATCGATCATAAACAGGGCGGATCCCTGACCACCCATCAGGCGCAGCTTTTGGACCACCCCATCGGCGCTGGCTTCTTCTTCCACCTGTTCGTTGACAAACCACTGCAAGAAGGTATTAGTGGCATGATCACTGATTCATATGGCCAGATCGACTAACTTATTGATCAAACCGGTGACCTTTAGTTCATGCTTGTAAGCATCTTCGAACGCGGCCAAAGGCGATTCCCAGGAGGTCGGTACTCCTTCAACCGGTTTCAGAATCACCCGGCCCCCGCGGCTGACCAGGTAGTCATAGAACTTCATGGCATGAACCAATTCTTCCTGGGTTTGAACCCGCATCCAGTTGGCAAATCCTGGTAAGTTGATGGAATAAAAAAATGAAGTCATGGACAGGTAGAGGTAAGATGAGTAAAGCTCGGCATTGATCTGCTCATTGACGGCCTGCTGCATTTTATCGTGGATCATCGCGTCTGACCTCCTAAATACGTTAACCGTGGTTAACCATGGTTCGATTTTTTTAGGACCGAGTTATCTGAATCATAGCCTTGAATACCGTTGAATTAGCGGGTGCACCTGGTCCGAATGGTCAGCCCCCCAATGCTGTTGAATTAAAGGTGCGGCCTGACCATCTTCGGATGTGTTAAGATTCCTCACATTCGTTCGGAATGACAAATTTACATCGTCATTCCATATGGTCCACGTTCCTGTCATTTCGAGCGAAGCGAGCAATCTTAACGCCGCACCCTTAATTCAACAACATTGAGCCAAG
>JADFYN010000128.1:5730-8960 GCA_015233055.1 Deltaproteobacteria bacterium | reverse complement strand
GCCAAGATGTTGCGTGTGATTCAAGAACGCACCTTTGAACCACTGGGCAGCAGCATCCCCATTGAGGTGGACGTCAGAATTATCACCGCCACCAACAAGGACCTTGAGGCAGCCGTGGCCCAAAACGAATTCCGCCGCGACCTGTACTACCGGTTAAACGTGGTTCCCATTCATCTCCCTCCCCTCCGGGAACGGTGGGAAGATGTCGTCCCGCTGGCCGAGCATTTCCTTCATTTGGTAAACCTGAAAACTGGAAAAAAGATCAAGGGGTTTGATTCTAAAGTCATTGAATATTTTAAGGCCTATGACTGGCCGGGAAACGTCCGAGAATTGGAAAACGCCGTGGAGCGGGGCGTAATCATGACCAGGGGCGACCTGATTACCCTGGCGGAACTACCCCAAGCCATAGCCAGGATCAAACCGCCGGCCAAAGACGGCTGCATTACGGTGACCCCAGGGACGCCCATCCGAGACATGGAACGGGAACTGGTCATTGCGACTCTGGAACACACCTCCGGGAATCGCACCAAGTCAGCCCAGTTATTAGGCATTACACGAAAATCTCTTCAAAACAAAATCAAAGAATACGGCCTGGACCTGTAATTGGAGAAGTTACGGGTTGCGTGTTTCGGGTTACGTGTTACGTGTTTCGGGTTGCGTGTTTCGGGTTACGTGTTACGTGTTTCGGGTTGCGTGTTTCAGGTTGCGGGTTCTGGTTGCGGATCAACGGCATTGACTTAAGGCATGATGTGTGTCACCCTAATGACGCGGCCTCAGCCTCCTAAGTCAATCATCCATAACAAGAATATTCATTCCCACAGGGTCTTGAATAGATTACGGCTTAAACCTGCAACACAATGTCCTTGACTTAAGGACCGGACGATCGCGCTAATGTTTTAAAATAGCTCATTCCAAATAAGCCCTGAAAGGGCGCTCTAGGTTAGCCCAGGGCAACGCCCTGGGAAATACGGCAGGTTACGTGCCAGCAAAATGGTCAGGAGGTCGGCCGGTTCCCAAAGTCATCTCCTTTGAATGGGATATCCGGCTACGGTTGAACTACTGAATTGCCAAGGATTTTATGTGGGCATTCTAGGTTATTTTATTCGGTGTCGCCCCCAACCCAGGGCGTTGCCGCTGGGCTAACCTAGAGCGCCCCGTTGGGGCTTATTCGGAATTGGCCATTTATTAAAATCAGATCCGATGCCCCTGCACCTTAAGTTAATGACATTGACACGCAACCCACGACTGGCACCCGGATCTATTATATTTTGGAGGTAATTTTTGGAAACTGTGTGTATTGAAGGGGTTGAGCTTAAACTCTCACACCCCGATGAACTTCAGTTAAGTTGGGTGGGGCAAGATGAAGTGATGTATCAACTCCTGGCCGCCTGGCTTCGAGTCAGCGAGGATGATGTGCCTTTGAACCCGCGGCTGTTGGGGAAACCCGGTGTCGGCAAGACGACTCTGGCCTATGCCGCGGCCAAAAAATTGAACCAGGAAGTTTATATTTTTCAGGCAACAATGGACACCAGGCCGGAAGATCTATTGGTCACCCCGGTCGTGTCGGATCAAGGCAAGATCCGTTACGTGGCCAGTCCCGTGGTCACGGCCATGCTCCGGGGCGGAATTGTTATCTTAGACGAAGGCAATCGGATGAGCGAGAAGAGTTGGGCTTCATTAGCGCCGCTTTTGGATCATCGCCGTTACGTCGAGTCCATCGTGGCCGGGATCAAGATAAAGGCCCATCACAACTTCAGACTGTGCGCCACGATGAATGACGACGCCTCCACTTACGATCTGCCCGAATACATTCATTCCCGCTTGCAACCGCAGATTTGGATCGAATTCCCGGAAAGAGAAGAGGAACTTAAGATTATCAGACGGAATCTTCCCTTCGCTGATAACCGGATTCTGAACTATGTCGTCGATTTCCTGCAACTGGCCCACGCGTCGGACGAACGTTATACCGTTAGAGACGGCATCAATACCGCCCGCTATGCCATGAAACTGATGCAATCATTGGCGGAAAGGCAGATCAAAGCCATCGGCGGCGATAAACCCGTCCAAGACCCGTATCAGGCCCTGCAGCAATCCATCCGCCTGATTTTGGGCGATGAGGCCACCACCTATTTGCCGCCCAGGTAGCCTGGTCACCTGCGCCATGTTTCCCGCCCGGCTTTTATTTCGCACGCCTGGTCAAAAGGTCGGCCATATCGGCCGGTATCTGTGCCGAATCCAGGATATTCGCCATCACGACCTTGGCCGCGGAACCGGTCAGACGTAGCCTTGAGGGCATCAACGCGGCGAAAATCATGACCATGGTCAAACTGGAGACCAAGGCGGTGTTTCCTAAATTGACCCCTTGACGGCATTTATAAAAAAAGAAAAAATCCTACCACAGCCAAAACGACGATCAACCCGGCCCACTGATATCGCTCTATGTCTGCAACCGACCCCTCCGAAATGAACCAGTTGACACGTCTGACCCGAACCAACACTGCTATTCTGGCATTGCAGCATTTGGCTATTGACTAGCCGGCCCCAGTTAGGTACAACTGACCAGATTTGGCCGGATGGCCGGACACGAGAAACCATAATGTTCCTATGGGGCCGAAAGAAACCATTTATGCCGGACACGATTATAATTCCCGCTCCTAAGATCACCTGTTGCTGCTTACTTAAGACCTAATCGCCTGGGAGTCATCTTGACCGATAACTTAACAGCTTTTCAATCAATCCGCCATCTTATGATCCGGGTGCCCAATTGGGTGGGGGATGCCGTGATGGCCATCCCGGCGGTCCGGGCCGTGAGAGAAAATTTTCCGGCCGCAGTTATTACCGCGGTCGCCCGGCCCTGGGTTAGAGCCGTGTTTCGGCCGGGTGAACTGGTGGACGAGGTAATAGACTATGATGTCATCGGGCGGCACCGGGGATTGCTGGGCCGCATGGTCTTAATTAAAGCCCTTCGGAAGCAACGGTTCGACCTGGGGGTGCTGCTTCAAAACGCCTTTGATGCCGCTTTCCTGGCCTGGGGAGCCGGAATTCCTATCCGAGCCGGGTTTAAGACCGATGCCCGGGGCATGTTGTTGACCCATGGCGTCCCGCTCCCTCGAGCCGTCAAGCAGGGCCATCAGGTGGATTATTTTCTGTATGTGATCGAGGCCCTGGGGCTTCGAGTAACCGACCGCAGGCCCCGTTTGACGCCGACTCCGACCGACCTGGCCGCAGGG
>JADFYN010000128.1:0-5626 GCA_015233055.1 Deltaproteobacteria bacterium | reverse complement strand
GGTTTGGCGAGTTAGTCAGGTTGATTAAACATCAACTGGGAGCCAAGGTGGTTCTCCTGGGCAGTCCTGGGGAGGAGGCTACGGGAGACGCGATCGCCCGGAAATCCGGCGCGGTTGACTTCAACCTGATTGGCCGAACCGATTTAGGAGTGGCCATGGCGGTAATTTCACAGTGCGCGGCCTTTGTGGCCAACGACTCCGGATTGATGCACGTGGCCGGGGCGCTGAATGTACCCGTGGTGGGGCTGTTTGGATCAACCAACCACCTGGCCACTGCCCCAAAGACGGACAAGTTGGTGCTGGTGCGACACGCCCTGCCTTGCAGCCCATGCAAAAAGGAAACGTGTCGTCTCAATACCTACGATTGTCTAAACCTCATCCAGCCGATGGAAGTTCTGACCGCGGTGGACCGGGCCCTGTCCGGCCGGTACGATATATAAACGGACCTTTGTGTAGCCCTATACATATCATAGCGTAATCTCAATGAAAGTTATGTTCTCATGGACTTAAGCCTGGTCAACCTCGAATTCTTGGCGATGGTCATCGACTCCCTGGCCGATGGTGTATACGTTACTAATGTAGAAAGGGAAATACTGTTTTGGAATAAGGCGGCCGAAAAACTGACCGGCTGGCAGGCCGATGAGGTTATCGGACGGACCTGCTATGACAACTTCATGCAACACGTGGATAAAGACGGCCATAAGCTCTGCGGCAAGGAATACTGCCCTCTCCACAGATCCATTACAACCGGACAGGCCAGTACGAAACCTATTTTTGTGTTCGCCACGTCTAAAGACGGCCGACGGATTCCTATGCAAGTCACCGTTTCCCCCTTACGGGATGCCGATGGAAAGATTATCGGGGCGGTGGAGGTCTTCCGCGATATGGAGCAAGCAATTAAAGATCTGGAGCGGGCCAAGATTATCCAAGATAATGCCATGAACACCCCCATGCAAGAGGATCCCCGCATATCGTTCCATGTCTGCCAGGCCCCGGAAGAATTTGTCGGTGGAGATTTTTACCGCATTGAATGCATCGGTCCCGATGTGTATGGACTAATGATCGCGGATGTCATGGGCCACGGGGTGGCGTCTGCCCTGTATACCATGCAACTAAGGTCACTGTGGGAGGATTCCAGGCTCATCTTGGCTGATCCGGCGGCCTTTCTGACCAAGGTCAATCAGGGATTGAGTATACTGACGGGTCGAGATTATCATTTTGCCACTGCGATTCATGCCGTAATTGATCTGGAAAGGAAAGTCATCACCTATGCCGGAGCCGGCCATCCTTCGCCTTTTCTGTTTCAAGCCAATGACGGCGTAAAAATATTAGACGCATCCGGGAGCCCCTTGGGCCTGATGGCCAAAGTATCCTATCAAAATATCATTGTTCCCTTCCATGCCGGTGACCATTTATTGTTTTATACCGATGGAGCTGTAGAAGAGATGAATAACGACGGTGAATGCCTTCGGGAGGAAGGATTCCTGGAGTTGCTCAAGCGCATCGGATTCAATGGCTCACAAGAGCATTTATCAAAGGTTCAACTGGCTTTACTACGCTACTCCAATGCCTTGAGATTTTCAGACGATTTGACGTTACTCAGCGTGCAGTTCAATCTTTGATATGTTCTTGAAGAATCATCATGATTTAAGCTATAAACAAGCAACAAGCAACAAGTAACCAGCAACCAAAATTCACCTGACTCGGTGATCTTAATGTTATCGTATCTCTTTAAAAGCATTAGAAATGTGGTGTTGGGAATATTCATTTCCCTTCTAATCGTTTATTTCTTTATGATGGTTGTGGATTATAGCTCGCGGTATTTTCCGGGGCACAGAGCCGCTCCCAAAAGCATCCAGCTTCACCTCCCCGACGAAATCAAAAACCAAATTTCCGACTTGTCTTCGCCGAACCCGGTTAAACGAGAATACGCCGTATTCCGCCTGGGGCAAATGGGGGAACGCGTCGCTCCAGCCGTGCCGATACTAATAAATATGTTGGGCGGGAGCCGGAGGTTTTGGTTTTGGCCCAATCTCCACTTTGAATTTGAAGGTATTGAAGTAGCTCAGGCACTGGCCAACATCGGCCAACAAGCGATAACCCCACTCCTGGCCGCCCTAGACGATGAGGATTTGGAGATTTCGCAGAAGGCATCATGGATCCTAGGGAAAATGAGGTATCAACCGGCCGCCGGGAGGTTGACCGAAAAAATGGCCAGATATCATGACGCCAACGCCGCCTGGGCCCTGGGAATGATTGCCGACCCGTCGGCGGTGCTGCCTTTGATCGCGACGTTGAATGATAACCAGGCCGTCCTACGGGAAAAAGCCGCTGAAGCCTTGGGTAAAATCAAAGACCTCAGAGCTGTTGAACCTTTGATCACAACTCTGAAAGATAAGGACCCGGTTGTCCGTCAAAACGCGATCGCATCGTTGGGCGAAATCGGCGATTCGCGACCGGTCGGGCCTTTAACCGCGGCCCTTAAGGACGAATTCCCCCCTGTCCGTCAGGCTGCGGCCAAGGCGCTGGGGATGATCAAAGCCTCCACGGCTGGACCCTACTTGATTGCAGCCCTAAACGACGATGACCCTGATACCCGTGAAAATGCCGCCTGGGCCTTAGGAGCCATCGGCGACGTGAAAGCCGTGCCGGCCCTGCTCCAAACCATGATGAACCACCGGGGCCAGTCGGGAGAAAACGCGGCCGAGGCGTTGGGAAAGATAAAGCCTACTCAGATAGTTACGACTTTGATCGATTCTATAAAGAGCACCGATCCTGACATTCGCTGGAAAGCCGCCGGCCTCCTGGGCCGGATTGCCGACGTCAGGGCTGTCGGCCCCTTGATTGAATTACTGACCGATGAATATGGCTGGGTTCAGAAACAGGCGATGGAGGCATTGTGGAAAATCAAAGATGTTAAGGCTATCGACGCACTATTGAATGTGGCTCTGACCGGCACCGACTATGAGCTTCGGACGGTCGCCGCCAAAGTTTTGGGCAGATACGGGGCCCAGGATCTGGTCACCAGGGTCTCGGCCGTCCTAAATGACAACAAGCAACAACCGACAACCAGAGCCAACGCGGCCCTGATCTTAAAAAACATCATATCTCCCCAGGTGACGGAACCATTGCTGGCTGCCCTTCAAGATGAAGATCAGCAAGTCAGAACCGCCGTGGCCGAGGCGCTGGGAGAAATCAGAGACCCTCGATCAGTTGACTCCCTAATTGGGTTGTTGAAAGATAAGAATTGGCGAATTCGGGCTAAGGCGGCTGATTCCCTTGGGGCCATCAGAGATGCCAGGGCCGTGGGACCGCTGATCCAGACGCTCCGGGACAAAACCTGGATGGTCAGGCGGAGTGCCGTCGGGGCCTTGGACCGACTGAGAGCACGCCAGGCAGTCGGAGCCTTGATTGACCTGCTCAAATCCAAAAACCCTTATGCAGCTTCAACAGACCTTGAATACCCGGAAGTACAACAACGGGCGGCCGAGGTTCTGGGGCATATCAAAGACGCCAGAGCCGTCCCGCCATTGATTGACATCTTAAAAAGCAAGTACCCGGACGTCCGGGTGGCGTCTATAATTGCCTTGGGCAATATCCATGACGGCCGGGCCGTCGCCCCCCTGGAAGCCATTCTCCAAGACCAGGATGCCGGGGAACGTCATTATGCCGCCCAGGTCATCGGCAGGCTAAAAGCTCATCGGGCCATCGACTCCTTGATTGCGGCTACTCGAGATATGAACCATCAGGTTCGGGCATCCGCCATACAGGCTTTGGGTATGATTAATGACCACCGGGCGGTAAATCCACTCATCGACCGGCTATCTGACAACAATTGGTCTATCCAGGTGTTGGCCGCCGAAACCTTGGGGAAATTTCAAGACCCCCGAGCGGTTAACCCATTGATTGAGCTGCTTCAAAATTCTGATTGGCGAGTCCGGGCCGCCGCGGCCGGGGCGCTGGGTGAGATCAGGGAGCCGCAAACAGAAAAAGACCTGATTGCTATGGTTGAGGCCAAATCCGAACACACGGAGGCCCGAGAAAAAGCAGCCTGGGCCTTGTTCCAGTCGGTTTATCCGCTCAACGTTGATAATCTTCTAATTGCGTCACGATACAAATATGATTATTTTCGCACCAATGCGACCATCCTTTTGGGGTATACCAACGATAGACAGGCGGTAGAATATCTAATTAAGGCCCTGAAGGAGGATAAACCTCTGGTCCGGCGCCTGGCCGCCGAAGCCTTGGGACGGATCAATGACCCGCGGGCCTTGGAACCATTGAGCGACGCGTTAAACGATCCCGAAGTTGATGTTCGATTGAGTTCCCTCCGCGCCCTTAAAGAGATGAAGGCGTCTTCCGCCTTGCCGCGCCTGCTTTTGGCTTTGAATGACAAGGAAGATCTAGTCCGGGATGAGTCTATGTCAATCCTCCGGTCCCTTACCGGAAAGGATTTTGGCCAAGACACGGGGGCCTGGGAAAAGTGGTGGCGGGACTCGGCCGAAACTATTTCAACCAGGGAAAACGCGGCCGCAACCGAAGCACTAGACGACTCAGCCAACAATGTCAAGCCCCAGAAGCATACCCAGAAATCCAAAAAAGCCCGGCGGGTCAAGGACGCCGAAAAAAAGACGGAGCATGATGGAATTTTATGAAAAAATGCCGCAAATAAAAATCCTGATCGTTAAACTTAGCGCCATTGGTGACGTGGTCCATACCATGGCCGCGCTGACCGCTCTCAGGTCCGCCTTTCCGACGGCCAAGATTGACTGGGTGGTGGAAGAAGCGGCGGCCAGCCTGGTAAAGGGGCATCCCGACGTTAATAAGGTTATGATTTCACGAAGAAAGAAATGGCAACGAGACTTCAAAAAAATCGGCGGCATAAAGACGGCGATTCCTGAGATCCGCCGGTTTGTTAAAGAGCTTCGGACGGAACGCTATGACTATGTTATTGATTTCCAGTGGTTGTTCAAAAGTGCCCTGGTCGTCGCCCTGGCCCGCGGCAAATGCAAGATGGGCTATGATCTGACCCAAGAAGGCAGTTATCTATCCCTAAACCGGCGAGTGACCCCGGTATCCAAGGATAACCACGCGGTCTGGCGCTACGTTCATTTGGCCGGCGCTATGGCCGGAATTAATTTTGAAACTCCGGAGCCGGAGTTGCCCCCGCGGGACTTTGAGGACGATGATTTGCGGGCCCGGCTGTCCTCGGCCCATCACCCCCTGGTCGCGATCAATCCCATGGCCAAGTGGGACACCAAGAACTGGCTTCCCGAACGATTTAGCCGGTTGGCGGATACCCTGATTGAACGCTACGGCGCGGAGGTTATGTTTACCGGAAGCCCTGAAGACAGGACTATCATAGATTATATTCTTGACGGAATGCACCAAAAAGCGGTAAATCTAGCCGGCCACACCAGTTTGGCTGACTTAGCCGAGATCTATCGACGATCCGACCTGGTCATCTCCACCGACACCGGGCCGATGCACATGGCCGCGGCAGTCGGGACTCCGGTGATCGCCAATCAGAATTTTGAAGCAGCTCAATCAATGGGTTAACCGCTCGGGGGTCTTGAAATTTCCCCAAGGTTTCGGCGGCCAACACCTGGATAGACCAATTGTTGTC
>JADFYN010000127.1 GCA_015233055.1 Deltaproteobacteria bacterium | reverse complement strand
CAGAGGACCTGGAAAACAAGAAAAAGATATAGATTTTCTCATAGGATATGTTGAGCCATTGTGGCCTTGACCAGCCTGGGTAGATTATGGCCTGGGTGGATTATGGGTAGATTAATATATTCAATGGCTGAGAGATATCCGTGTCTTTTTTTTTGCACCGCGTCCTGTGCGTTTTGTCTTTTGAGGAAACAGAGGAACCAGGCCTTGCCTAGTATCAGTGCCGGTTTGACATGGCCTTAATTCTGTCCAGGATCGGGGGATGGGAGTAATTTAAGAATACATAAAGAGGATGGGGCGTCAGGTTGCTCAGGTGCTGAGCGGAAATTTTTTTCAGGGCCGCGGCCAAAGAATCGGCATCTCCGGTGGTATCAATGGCGAACCGGTCTGCTTCCGATTCGTTTTGTCTAGACATAATCTGGATCAGGATGGACATGATCAATTCTGCCGGGGAGAAAAGCAAGCCGAAAAAAATCAATCCCGCATAGACTGAATGGTGCTCCATGTAGAAGGCTTGGAACAGGCCGTCCCTGGTGATAAACAAAGACAGCAGAAGAAACATGATCCCGACATGGAGAATTACGACCAGCAGATTGTGGATGACATGTTTCTTTTTGTAATGGCCGATTTCATGGGCCAGGACCGCCACCAGTTCGGGCACTGTGTGCTGGGCTATCAGAGTGTCGAATAGAGCGATCCGACGGTGCCGGCCAAATCCGGTGAAGAAGGCGTTGGATTTGGTGGATCTCCGTGAGCCGTCCATAATAAAAACATTCTCCAATGGGAACTTCACGGACTGGGCATAGGACATGATGGCCGACCTCAACGCCCCTTCCTCCAATGGATCAAATTTGTTGAACCATGGTAGGAGCCACGTGGGCGCGACAAAATGGACCGCCAGAATGAAAACGGTGGTCGCCAACCAGCAGTAGATCCAGCCGTGACCACCAGCGGATTCAAGAATAGATAGGACGCAGGCCAGGAGAGGGCCGCCTAACACAACGGCCAAGACAATGCCCTTGAGGATATCCTGAACAAAAGTGGCCGGTGTTGTTTTGTTGAATCCGAAACGTTCTTCGATCACGAAAACGGCATAGATCTGGAAAGGGAAAGTCAACAAGTTCTTAGTCCCGATCAGGATGCCCGCATAGATCAACCCGGTCATGACTGAGCCGTAACCCCACCCTCTGATCCAGATATCTAGAAAGTTAAATCCACCCGACAACCAAAATGACAGCACGACGGCCAGATCAAAAATGGAAGTAACCAGACCAAACCGGGTGTTTTCCCGGAGATACTCCTGGGCCAGGCGGTAGCGGTCCGGGTCGTAAATGCCTAGAAAGTCTGTGGGCAAGTCATCTTTCAGGTTTTTCAGGTTCAACAGATCAGCCGCCAGACTTAACAGAGTCTCAAAGAGCAGCGCAAAGAGTATGACCAGGGCATAACCATTCATGTTTCCTCTTACGGGTTGCGGGTTTCGTGTTGCGGGTCAATGTCATTGACTTCAGGCCAGGGGAATCGGATCTGATTTTAATAAATGGCCAATTCCGATGAAGCCCCAACGGGGCGCTCTAGGTAGCCCAGGGCAGCGCCCTGAGTATGGGCTACAACTATACAAAATAACCTATAATGCCCACAAAAAATTCTTGGCAATTCAGCACCTCAACCGTAGCCGGATATCCCATTCAAAGGAGATGACTTTGGGGGCCGGTCGACCTCCTGACCATCCTGCTGACACGTAACCTGCCGTATTTCCCAGGGCGTTGCCCTGGGTTAACCTAGAGCGCCCCTCCGGGGCTTGTTTGGAATTGGCTATTTTAGAAAATTTAGCTCGTTTGTCGCACTCTTAAATCACTGACATTGACCAGTAACCAGTAACCCGCAAGCAACCCGAAGTTTGTTACCACAATGCCCGGCCTGAGGCAATAGATTAAATTAACCTGGAGGAGCCGATTAATGACCGACCATAGGAAATTTCTTACTGATATCACTGTTCGATTTCGTGATCTGGATGCGATGGGGCACGTCAACAATGCAGTGTATATAACCTACTTTGAGGAAGGGCGGAAAGCGTTTTTTCTTCAATTGTCTGATAAACCGGAGGGCCGGCAATTCAATTTTATTTTAGCTCATGTCAGTTGTGATTATCTCAGGCCGGTCACGTTGCGGGATAAGGTGGCGGTGCAAATGTGGATCAGTTACATCGGGAATAAACGGTTTGATTTCAAGTACCAACTAATCAGCCGGGATGATGAATCCATAGTTTACGCCAGGGGGGAATCGGTCCAGGTCGGTTATGATTATCAGACCAACAATTCCATGACTCTGTCGGATGAATTCCTGAAGAATGCGGCAGTCTATGTGGAACTTGATGAACCGAGAAAAACCGACTGACCGGTGGAATGACAAATTTATATCGTAATTCTGGATGGTCCACCTCTCTGTCATTTCTATCGAAGCGAGAAATCTTAACCCGGCCCACGGGATCATTTTTTTTCCGGGATCTCTTGGGGATACATGCTCTCTATGTCTTTGGCGTATTTAGTTTCGATGACCCGCCTTTTAACTTTAAGCGTCGGAGTCAGTTCACCGGTAAGTTGAGTCCATTCCGAGTCTAACAAGCTAAATTTTTTGATTTGTTCCACCCTGGCAAACTGTTTGGTATGCTCCGCCAGTTCCTGTTCGTAGAGCTTTCGGACCTGGTCGTTTTTGATCAGATCCTTGCTGTCTTTAAAGGAAATATTATTTTCCCTGGCCCACTTGGTTAATTCTTCAAAATTTGGAATAATCAGTGCGGAGAGATACTTTCGCCGATCCCCAATAACGGCCACTTGTTCGATAAGATGAGAGTATTTCAGGCTATTTTCAATGTTTTGGGGAGAAACGTTTTTGCCGCCGGAGGTGACGATGATATCCTTAATCCGGCCGGTAATCGCCCAGTAGCCATCTTCATCCATGGCCGCGATATCACCCGTCTTAAAAAAGCCATCCGGGGTAAAGACTTCTCCGGTGGCTTCCTCATTTTTATAATAGCCCAACATTATTTGGGGTCCCTTGGCCAGTAATTCGCCATCCTCTCCAGTGGTCAGGATGGTGTCCTTCATGGCCTTACCCACCTTTCCTGGTTTAATCATCCCTAATCTGTTGACGGTGAGAATCGGCGTTGTCTCGGTCAGCCCAAACCCTTCTAAAATAATAACGCCCATGCCCAGAAAAAAAATAGCGTCTCCGGCAGAAAGCGGTCCCCCGCCTGAAACGGCCAGTTTCAATTTGTCAAATCCCAAGGCGATTTTTAATTTGGAGAAAATCAATTTATCGGCCAGGGAGTATTTTAGGGAAAGAGTCAGCGGCATGGGTTTGTTGTGGCAAATATAGGTCAAACCTTCCATAGCCAGGCCCATGGCCCAGTTGAACAGGGCTTTCTTGATGGGGCCGGCTGTGGCCACTTTGGCTAGGATGCCGGCATGGATTTTTTCATACAGCCGGGGGACGCTGATGATCAAGGTCGGCCTGACTTCCACCATGTTTTGCTGAATTTTTGAAAAGTCTTCGGCAAAGGCCACCTTGGCTCCGATGCCAATGGGCAGGTAATACCCGGCAGTCCGTTCCAGGGAATGGGATAAGGGCAGAAACGATAAAAGGGTGTCTTCTCCTGTGAGGTAATTGCCGAAATCGGTCAGCACTTGATCTACGTTGGCCACAAAATTGGCATGGGACAGCATGACTCCTTTGGGATTTCCCGTGGTGCCGGAGGTATAGATGACGGTAGCCAGGCTCGCTGGGTCAATGGCCTCCAATCGGCGGTCAAATTCGGCCTGGTTGTCCTGGGCCGCACCTTCGTTCATGGCCTCGGTCAACGTCTTTGCTTCAGGCACGGGTTCTTTAGGCAGATCGAAGATGACAAAATTTTTGAGATATGGCAACCTGTCTTTGACTTCCATCACCTTCTGGAGGTGGCTTGGGGTGCCGGCAAAGCACATCTTGGCTTCTGAATGATCCAACACATAATACGCTTCTTCTGCGGAGTTGGTGGCATAGATGGGTACATTTACCGCGCCGATGGATAACACGGCCAGGTCCGCCACCCACCATTCGTATCGATTGGGAGAAAAGACAGCCACGTTGTCGCCGGGATTGATCCCTTGAGAAATTAAATAGGAACCCAGATTCCTGATCATTTTGTCCATTTCATTCCAGGAGATGTCAACGTATGCGCCATTCTTTTTATACGCAACGCAAGCGCGGTCTCCCAATGCTCTCACCTGAGACTGGAAGATAGCGGGCATGGTTCTCTCTTTCAGCTCTATCACGATGACCCTCCAAATAAAGATGTTCAATCCAAATCTGGGTTTCTATTCACCACCGGTCTTTAATCCCTCTCAGATCCGATGTTATGTTCGCTCAACATCAAACGTAATCATTACGTTATATTACCTCAAACAGCCCGGCCCGGCTCAAACGAATCCGAGGCTGATCTGAAGGGACAAATCCAGCCGCGATGATCGAGTCCATAACAATCCGAAAGTCTCGGCTGGTCACATGGATTACAGGTTCCACGACCAGGAGTCGGCTTCCATCTCGGAGGCAGCCGCGGACCTGGTCAAAAAACGCCGTTCGATCGTTAATTTCGTGGGCCATCCAAAAAGCCAGAGCGAAGTCCGCTTTTGCGGTGAGGCCGAGCTGATCCGGCCGGCCCAGGTGGGGCTGAATACGATCGGCCAGTCCCGCCCGTTTGGCCCGGCTAAGCAAGACTCGAAGCATGTCCGGTTGAACGTCAACTGAAATAACTCGTCCTTCCGGGCCGACCAACCCGGCCATCGCAATCGAAAAGAAGCCCATGCCGCAGCCCAAATCCAGTACGGTCATCCCCGGTCTGATTTGGCCGCCCAATAGCCTTTCGGGATTATGAATAAGGCGCCGTAATCGATGATCAAAAGTATAGGCCAGCCACCAGGGGCAGGTATGGTTTTTCATGCCTTCTCGTCTCCAACACGGTTCATCGGGTCATTATCGAGTTGGTTCTACCTTAAGGGGATCCCTCCTTCGCCAATCGCTTTCCAGAGATTTCTCCTTAGCTTATAATCATTTTTCCATTGATCGAGTATCCGCTGAAAGGAGATCGGATCAAGCTCTTTGGTGGCCGCCAGCCACATGGCATGGGTCGTATAATCGGATTTGTGTTCCACGCCCGGATTGGGAACAAATTTAGCCACGTTTTTTGCCCAAAAGTTGGTCAATGGGGTTATAAATTGTTCTCCGCCCATTCGTTTGAGCCAGATCCGCCGGCTCTTGTCATAGACTGCTCGTCCGTGTGGGCCACGTTCCACAATCCGTAACAAACTGGTAAACATGTTCTTGAGATCGCCATGCGCGGCCAGGTCTCTGGTCAGGATGAAGAGGAGGGCTCGCTCTTTTGTCAAATCTTGCGTTCCGTGGGTCAGAGAGGTTATCCAGCTTGTCGTCTTGTCGCAAAACCAGTCGGTATTCTTGTCTTGATCCAGGGCCGCGTCTATCAGCCACTTGATCCAGCAGTCACTAGATTCTTCCATAGACTTGAAGCCCGACCCCAGCGTGGCTTCTAAGACAATCCTTTTCCACTGATCAATTAAGTTGGATACTGCGGGGCGATCAACTTGTTCGACCTCTGCCGAAAACTTATCCCAGTCTGTCGGGTGCTGGTATGTGATTAGCTGCAATTTCAAAGCATGGGCTCTGTGGTGCAGGCCCAGTCTCTCGACCGCGCCAATCCAGCCGGTCAGCAGGTCATGAATCGTCTCTTTGATCTGGGCCGGATCTATTCTTGAGTCGGCCATCAACAGGTCCTCTTCCGGGCGCCAAACACGGCCATTCTCCAGACCGATTACCCCGGCCATAGTCTGCTCATAGATTCGATCTGCTTCGGCAAGATCATCTTCTTGGACGGCATGGCTGATTAATGGCGGACCGTATTGCCAGTTCTGGCGAAAAAGGTCTCGACAGACCTGAAGATAAGCCGCGTGGTCGAATATTTTGGAATAATTTTGATATATTTGGCTCCAGATATTGGCCCCGGGGCTAAGATATTCTTTCCAAACCGGGTCGTTGACTTGCCGGGCAAAATAATCAAATAGTTGCCGTTGTTCATCCTCGGATAAGGAGAAAAAGAAATCAAAGACCGTTTTTTCGTCCAACTCCACCAATGCCGGTTGAATCGTAACCTGGACCAGACGATTCAAGAAGGCCTCGGCACCTGGGGCGGCAAGCCATGTCCATTTGAGGAGACACTCCGTAAAGGCCCACCCCAGGTTGTGCGGTCCTTCTGCGGCCATCTTGGAGTCGGGATTAGATGTGATTCGGTCTTCTATCTTCTTAACGGCATCCCAAAAGATGCTCTCATTTTCTTCTTTACGGTCGTGGATTACTTTCAATAACGGCAGCATCTTCTTGGTCACTTTATTCATTTCCGAGATGAACTGGCTGGTGTCGGTATAGCCTAACACTTGGGAAGTGACGTGCAGTACGTTTTTGGCTTCGGATTCTTTTGGCGCCTGGCCGACCTTAGGCAATATTTTGCCGAACTCATCCCATAGGTGGTTCCAAATTTCTACAAAGTTTTCTTGGGGCGCAGCTTTTTTTAATTCTTCCGGCTCGGGGTAGAGAACCTGCGTTACTTTTGTTGAAACGTCGTCGGCTAACTCAGCCAGGACGGCTTTCGTGTTTTCCTCATCCAATATTTTGAAAACAGTATCAAGGAGTTGAACGAGCTGGCCTTTGGTCAAGACGCCCGATAAATTTCGTCCTATAGATTCTCTCATCCTAACCCTCCATTCCTTGGCGCTGACTGCAACAATTTAATACCTTGAGTATCATGGTATCGGACTGAATTCATAAAAATATCCCCCAGATCGTTTTTTTTGGGGCCGGCGTGAGTGGCGCTCCCCACGGGGATGCCTGGTTAATCGGCAAGAAGGTGAAACAAGATCACAGAACCACCCCAGCCGGCCCTTCATCATTATAAAGATAATTGATATAGCGGGTTCTTTTCAAAAGGTCAAGGTGCAAGGGCGGATGCTAATGGTTATATATAAGAAAATATTAGTATATTAGTCTATTTAACGGGTTACTTTCTGTTTTGGCCAAAACATTATAACCAAACAGTCAAGGCCGGTTTTATTGTCAATGATGCCTGCCCCTGAAAGAAATAAATCGGCTTGCCGGGTGGATTTGCTAAATTTCTCTTGACAAAGAAAACGCTTTTTATATAGTTAGTCCTTTTAACGCTTGATCATGGCTTTTTCATAAGAACAGCTAACTATTTATTAAACTAAGGATAACAAGGCTTCTTGGAAGTCATTTGGAATTTGCCGAGGTCTCTTGAAAGTAAAATTTACCGATATCCCTGACGGTGGTCTAACAGTTTCTTTTTCCAAAGATACGGATTGGTTTGACGACCTCCAAGATCAATGGAGCGAGCAGGGTGCCGCGGTGCTGTTGTGCCGGCCGGTACAGACCGAGGTTCGGGTAAGAAAGTCCGGTCGACATGTCATCCTGGCAGGACGAGTGGTCACCGCTTTGGCATTGGTCTGTAGCCGTTGCCTGACCGAGTTTGAATACCAGGTGGACTTGACTTTTGACCAGGGACTGAGCCCAAGGGAGGAAGAAGCCTCCACCGAAGAAATGGAACTGACCAGGGACGACCTGGAGTTTGATTTTTATGACGGAGAAGAAATTGACCTGGACCGGGTGGTTCGGGAGAATATCTTGTTATCCGTGCCCATTAAGCCCATTTGCGCCGAATCTTGCCGGGGCCTGTGTCCCAGGTGTGGAGTTGACCTGAATAAAGAAATATGTCAATGTCAAACGGCTCGGAAAGAATCGAAATTTGGCGTGTTGGCCTCTCTTAAAGAAAAGTTGGAGCGCCCCAAAGGTGATACCTGAAGAACTAATTATTCTAAGGCGATGCGCCTCGCTAGTCAGATTTATTGTCAGATTTATTGAAGGTTATTATATAGACCTATTGAGTTGCTTAGCGCCTCTCCGGCGCGGTTAACAGCCCTTTACGGCGTCTGCCGGAAAACAAGGGCAAGAAGGAGAAGAAAATGGCCGTTCCCAAAAGAAGGAAATCAAAAGCCAGAAAAAATACTCGCCGGTCCCATGATCATGTGACCCTCCCGAATGTGGTCTTATGCCCTCAGTGTAATGAACCCAAAATGCCCCATCGGGTCTGCCTCAGTTGCGGAGTCTATAAGGGCGAAACCGTCTTGGAAGTTGAGGGCTAGCCTGTTGGACAAAGATACTGGTGAAGAAATCCTCACCGGGCTCTGATTGATAACGGCAGCGGTCGATTTTAACGATCGTAGATCAATAACCGGGAAATAAAAAGAAGCAGAAAACAGATATGCTCGAGTTTGTTTCTGCGTTGGTAGATTATGATAAATGTGGCCGTTGATGCCATGGGCGGTGACTATGCCCCTCAAGCAGTGGTGGAGGGGGCCGTCATGGCGGTTCGAGAGTCTAAGTATGAAGTCACCCTGGTCGGGGATGAGCTGCGGATAAAAAAAGAACTGGCCGGTAAAAGTTACCCGGATAGGTTGTCCATTCACCATGCCGGTGAAGTAGTGGAAATGAGTGAAGCCCCTGCGGCGGCCATTAAAAAGAAAAAAGATTCATCTATTCGGGTCGCTTTTGAGCTGGTTAAACAAGGCCGGGCTCAGGCTGTGGTCAGTGCCGGTCATTCCGGGGCCACCATGGCGGCCGGGGTGATCATATTAGGGCGGCTCCCAGGGGTGGAACGTCCGGCTTTGTGCGTCCAGATGCCGTCGGCTAAAGGCCAGACTGTTTTTATTGATGTCGGGGCAAACGTGGATTGCCGCCCCAGCCATTTACTTCAGTTCGCCATTATGGCCGAGGCCTTTGCCAAAGGCGTGTTGCATGTGGAAAATCCCTCGGTCGGGTTGCTGAGTATCGGAGAAGAAGATACCAAAGGTAACGAACTGGTCCTGGCCGCAGGAGAGCTATTACGAAATAGT
>JADFYN010000126.1 GCA_015233055.1 Deltaproteobacteria bacterium | reverse complement strand
GCTAAGGCTTATGCTGTCTATACGGACAGATGCCAACCGTTAACGCACAAACAAAGCTTGAGGAAAAAGGTTATGTTTCCCATTATTGGGCTTGTGGTTCTTGTTGGAGCGGTTATGGGCGGATTTGTCATGGCCGGTGGCAAAATAGCCGTACTAATCCAACCGTCGGAATTCATCGTTTTCCGCGGCGCGGTCTTGGGAAGTTTCTTGATCGCCACCCCTCCGGTGCAAGTCAAAAAAATTATAGGCATGTTGCCTATGATCTTTAAAGGAGGGGGGAGCGCCAATGAACACAATATGGAAATCCTCAAAGCGCTGTTTGAGATATTCCAGATTAGCCGGGTGTCGGGGGTCCTGTCTCTTGAATCACACGTGGAGCATCCCGACAAAAGCCCCATTTTTCAAAAATACCACGCCCTCATTCATGATAAAGCGCTCATGACTTACATGTGCGACTCACTCAAAATGATCATCATCGGTGGCCTGAGTCCATATGAACTCGATACCTTGATGGAGTCCGACGTGGAAGTCCAGGAAGAAGAGCTGGTCTATCCTTCCGCCTCGTTGGCTACAATCGGGGACGCCTTACCGGGACTGGGGATTGTGGCCGCGGTGCTGGGCATCGTTATCACCATGGGTTCGATCAGTGAAGGGGCTGAGCAGGTCGGGCATCACGTCGCGGCCGCTCTAGTGGGGACTTTTTTGGGCGTGCTGGGTTCGTATGGTTTTGTGCAACCCATAAGCCACGCCCTCCATCATATTGCGGATCACAAAATCAAGAATATGCTTTGTGTCAGAGCCGGTCTGGCTGCCTTTGCCCGCGGCCAGGCCCCGATGATGGCGGTGGAATTCGCCAGGCGGGTGCTGCCCGAGTCAGGTCGTCCATCCTTTGCCGAGGTTGAAGGAGCAGTCAGATCACTGAAAGCCGCACCTTCAAAGTAACCGGAACCAGATGGAAAAAAATTGGTTCCGAGTAAATCACCAGGCCTGAAGGTTAGGACACGAAGGTGATTATAGGCCAAGGGGAGAGTAGTGTGGTGCGGTTTTCCCGGGGCAGGAAAAGATTGGTTTATGCCCGCAGAGCCTTTGACTTATGCACATTTTCCCAATGTTATCTAAGGTTGGTGAGCGATGGCCGAACAAGAACCGATTATAATTAAAAAGGTCAAAGGGAAGGGCGGGGGGCACCATGGTGGTGCCTGGAAGGTGGCTTATGCCGATTTTGTTACCGCCCTGGTCGCTCTCTTCATAGTTCTCTGGATTATCGGCCAAAGCGAAGAAGTCAAAAAAGCGGTGGAGGCTTATTTTAATGATCCCGTAGGGTTTTCCAAAGCGGCCGGTTCCCGGGGGTTAATGCCGGGCCAAGAAGGGGTGGTTAAAGAATCGGGCATTTCAAAAAAAATTGTAACTAAAGATATCGCACCCAAGCTAAAGAAGTATTCGCCGGCTGAAAAGCGTGAACAGGCCAGGGAAGCGGCCAGAGAAAAACTGGAGAACGCTCTGCAAGGCATGCCGCTTGCCGAAAAACTTAAAGACCAAATTCGAGTGGAACTATATGAAGATAAGTCTCCCGGCAAGGGTGACCAAAGCGGTATCAGAGTAGAATTTCAAGATAAAGAGGGGGTCGAGTTCTTCAAAACCGGCAGCCCCTCTCCTTCCCCCGAACTCCGGGAGATTTTAGACGTACTCACGAAAGAATTGCAGGACATGCCGAGCAGCCTGGTGGTAGAGGGATACACGGATAGCCGTCCTTTCGTCGGTCGGCAAGATTACACCAACTGGAATCTCTCCTGTGACCGGGCTGATACCGTTCGAAAAATATTGGAAAATGATGGTCTGGGCAAAGATCGGGTAAAAGAAATCAGAGGCTACGCCGACAACCGGTTGGCGGATCCGGAGCATCCCGAAAGTGCTAGAAATCGTCGGGTCAGCGTCTTGATTATGATGAAATGAGCCGAAGGTCAATCTGATTATACAAAAAAGAGACTGGTATGATTGAACAATTTGCTCGCCCCCGGGTAGTCATCCTGCATCACTTGCCGTCCCATGTGACCGCGCTAAAGGATCATTTCGTCTCTAACCTCTTGGCTGACGTCTTTGCCACGACTGAGAGTTCAGAGGCCATGTCGTTGCTTGAACGATTGGTCCCGGATCTGGTCATTTCCAGTCATCAGCCTCCCGCGGTTGATGGAATCAACTTTTTCAGATGGCTGGCCTCGAATACTACGAGCAAACCTGGAAGCCTGATTTTAATTATGTCCGAAGGCGCCTCCTTGCCTGATGACATTAAGGGCGTAACCCTGGCTTATGACCGCAAAAATGTCCTGTGTCTAATTCCCGATCTGGATCGGATAGTCCGTATCGTCGAATCAAAACATCAGTTGGATTACCTTCACGAAGAAATTACTGAATTAAAAGATCAGCTTCCGGTCGTGGCCACTCACGTCAAGGCGATCTTCAGACGAATGCTTGAATTAAGAATTCCCTGGGTCACGCCCAGGATTGAACCTGCCGCCCAGGCTGCAGCCTATCTGGCCACCCAGGCTGGATTGTCTCCCCCGGAAGTGGAAGAGGTCAAGATGGCGGCCTACCTGGCCGATGTGGGTCGGTTATTATTACCTCGCGAAACTTCACGGGTGCCGATTTCACGACTAGACGGCGGCTTTGAGTCCGTAAGGGATGTATCCGTTTACGCTTATGAGATCATGACCAGCGCTCACAGTGATGACCGCATCGCCAAACTGCTTAAGAGTCAATTTGAAAACTTCAACGGAACCGGATTTCCAGATAAGCGTCTCCTAAATCAGATCCCGCTTGGTTCGCGTATTCTGCGGATAGTCTCTTTTTTTAGGGAATCTCTGGACTCACCCGATATAAATTTTTCCGATGTTGAGTTATTAAATGAAATAGAAGAAAAATCATCGACCTGGTTCGATCCCGATTTGGTCGCCACCTTCCGGATCTATTTGGAAGAAAAGGCGGATAGTTTCTGGAAACCAGACGTCATAGTGGTTTCATTAGAAGACCTGGCCCCAGGTATGATTCTGGCTGAAGATCTGTTTGGGCCGACCGGGAACTTGCTGCTGCAAGCCGATAATACCCTGACCGTGCGGATGGTGGAGAAGCTTAAAGAAATGCCTCATTTGGATGCTTCCGGCACCGGTATCACGGTGGTTAAGGGTCCCCCCGGAAGAGAACGGGGTGTCCATACCTACATCTCCAGATCTGAAGAAAAAAGACAACTAACCAGGCACAGATACTCCAGATTCGTCCAATATCGGCCCACTCAAGACCCGGCCCGGGGGTATAAGGAGTCAATCTTACGTGATATCAGCGTGGGAGGAATTCTTCTTGAAACCTATGAATCCTATTCCCTGGGGACGGAATTAGAGATTAGAGTCCTTCCTGAGGTATTGGGTTATCGCATTGAAAAGGAGGATGATCAGCACCTGGCTGCCGGATATGTTCAGGCCGTGGGGCAGGTTCGATGGGTGAGGCGACTGGCGCGCAATCGATATAATGTGGGCCTGCAATTCACTGATATCGATCCGGGGTGTCTGGATCATGTCAAACAACTGCTGGGCAAGCTCCTTTAACTGAGGTCATTGTTGAGGAAATTTATCGTCTTTGTGGTAATTACGGCGGTGCTGGGCGCAAGCGGTTTTATAGCTTATGGACGTCTGTTTAAGAAACCGGAAGTCCAGGTGCTGGAAACCGCCAAGGCGGAGGTCAATGATCTCAGAGGCGTACTGGTGGCGACCGGCATAATCAAAGCTCAGGTGGGGGCCGAAGTCAAGATTGGGGCCAGAGCCACGGGCACCATAGTCAAGATGAACGTCAAGATAGGCGACCGAGTCACCCAGGGTCAACTTGTGGCTCTGATTGATGATCGAGAAATTCTCAGGTCAATTGAACAAATCAAAGCCTCTTTGACCACGGTTCAGGATAATTTGGAACAAACCAGATTAGTCTATCCATATAGGATCAAAGAAGCCAAGGCCAACAGTGAATATGCCCGACTCTCACTTGACCGGCAAAAGAACCTGGTTGACCGAAAAGCCGCAGCCCAAGATGCCTATGATAAGGCCAGGAACCAAATTGACGCGGCCACGGCTGTGCAAAACCGGCTGGAATTGGAGTACCGAACTCAACAAGACATCTTTCAAAGCCAGGTAAAAGAAATCACTGCAAAATTACGACAAGAAGAAATAAAATACAGCTACACCAAGATTTATGCGCCCATTGATGGCGTAGTGTCGGCCGTTACAGCCCAAGAGGGGGAAACAATCGTGTCCGGACTCCAGGCACCCAACCTGGTCACAGTGTTGGATCCCGAGCGATTGGAGCTGTGGACCTACGTGGACGAAACTGATATCGGCCGCGTTGCGCTCGGCCGGCAGGTGGAGTATCGGGTGGATACTTTCCCGGAAAAGACTTTTGGCGGACTGGTGGAAAAAATTTATCCACAGCCGATAACTAAAGACAATATCGTTTATTATTTGGCCATTGTTAAAGTAACACGTGAAGACGCCGCCTTTCTGAGGCCGGAGATGACCACCTATGTTAAGGTGATTTATGACCGGAAGCCCAGCATCCTGACTGTCCCCAATGCCGCGGTGAAGTTTGAAAAAGGGAAGCAAATCGCTTACAAAGTCATCGGTCCTAACAAGGTCGAAAAAATCCAGTTGCTGACCGGCATCAGGGGAGAGGATCGGACGGAGATTATCTCGGGGCTGAAGGCTGGAGATGAACTGGCCACCAAGCTGATCCTGCCGGTCGAGAAAAAAACCGGTAATTAGAAGGAAACCTCTCCGTATCACCATTCTCCTGCGGCTTGCCTGGCGATAGGGCGTCGAATCCGGGCTGAATCTGGAAGTCGGACACTAAGGTCAAGAAATATGGACGAAACTACCCAGCCCATGGTCCTGATGGATCAGGTGACCAAGAGCTTTCGGATTGCCGACCAAGACGTGGCCATTTTAAAGGGGATCGACCTGAATGTTCGTCGGGGAGAGTTCGTGGCGGTGATGGGTCCTTCCGGATCGGGTAAAACAACGTTGATGAACCTGATCGGATGCTTAGATGTTCCAACCGGTGGCCGGTATATCTTGGCCGGCCGGGATGTGACCAAGCTGACCGATGATGAACTGTCCGTTATCCGGAATGAACACATCGGTTTCGTTTTCCAAAATTTTTGCCTCATCCCGTACGCCACCGTGTACGAAAACGTTTTGCTCCCAAGTCTTTACACCATGAAATCGAAAAATGACGCGGCCGGGCGGGCGGTTGACCTGTTGCGAATGGTGGGGTTGGAACACCGGACCAGGTCTAAACCGGCCCTGCTCTCCGGCGGGGAACAACAGCGGGCCGGTATTGCCCGGGCCTTGATTAACTCCCCGGAACTCCTCCTGGCAGATGAACCCACAGGGCAGTTGGATAGCCGGACGGCTGAAGACATCATGAAGCTTTTTGTCCGAATGAACGCCGACCACAAGACCGTGATCATTATCACCCATGACCCCAACATCGCCGGGTACGCATCTAGAATTGTTCGGATCAAGGACGGCTTGATGGAGACCTGACCGGTTCCCGCGTTGCTCGCGGCTCTTCAGGCTTTAATTTAGTCATTGGCCCGATTTTTTGAGCATAACTCGGAGGTCATAGAGGAAACAAAAGTGGGCGCCGAGAGTTTCTTCCGCTCTCCGCATATCCCGGTAAAATTCCTTAGTCCTCTCGTTTTTCTCTCTGCGTCCCATACGTTATGCTTTTTTTGAATGCTGAGGCTATACCCCGTTGAAGAGTCACCACAAAATATGATGCGGCTGATCAGGATACTTGCCCAGGCGCTGATGGCGGTTCGGGCGTTCAAGGTGAGAACCTTCTTCTGCCTGGTTAGCGTCGCCCTGGGCATTTCGGCCATTACGGTCATTGTGGCGACCACGGAAGGGGCTTTTCATGAGGCATACCTGATGGTGGAGCGGTTCGGGCCGGATTCGCTTATGGTTATCGCGGGGAGTGATGAGGCTCGGGCCGTAGGACAGCGGACAAAGACCATCACCCTAGCTGATGTCGAGGCCGCCAGACAGGCATTTACGAGCGCCTATATGACCGCGCCGCTGATGGCCGTCGAAGGAACAACCGCGTCCTACAAGAACAATAAATATCAAACACTGATTATCGGTTCCACCAGTGATTATAGTTCCGCCTGGAACTGGCCGGTAATCGAAGGTTATGATCTGGCCGAGATCGACGTACTTGGTCTGAAAAATGTCGGAATAATTGGTCAGGATCTGTTAAGAGAATTGTTTGGAACTGAAAATCCGGTGGGTAAATTCGTCATGGTCAAGCAGGTGCTTGTCCAGATCATTGGTGTGCTTTCAGAACGGGGCATGAGCCCCACCGGAGTGAATCTGGATAACCGGCTGATTATGCCCGTGTCCACTGTAATGCGGAAAATAATCAACGAAACCAGATATGTCACTCTCTTTCGAATCCGATTCCTGGATCAAGAGAACCTGGGGCATTATGAAAACGAGATGAAACTTTTTCTACGACAACGGCATGCCCTGGCCGATGATCAGCCTAACGATTTTAGAATCATTTCTCCAATGGAAATCATCAAGTTTTTGGTGGCCTTAACCGGATCGTTGATCGTTTTTTTAGGTCTGGCCGGAGTTATCTGTTTGATCGGGGCGGGATTTGTCCTGGCCAATTTGTTTCTATTGTCGGTTAAGGAACGAACCAGGGAAATAGGCATCCGGAGGTCTGTCGGGGCTAAAAAGGGAGATATTCTGTTTCAGTTTTTGGCCGAAGCCGTCATGATCACTACGGCCGGAGGCGTGGTCGGATTTTTGCTGGGCCTGGTTTCTTCCAAACTATTGACCATGGTCGCGGAATTTCCGATCTACTTTTCATGGAAGTCGGCTGTGGTGGGATTACTTCTGTCCTGGTCGATCGGTATCGGTTTTGGCCTGCAACCGGCTTCCAGAGCGGCTAATCTGGAGCCAATTAAGGCGATTCGAGAATGAGGAGGATACTGCTCAACCTGACCATGGCCATGGAGTCTCTCCAGAATTTTAAGCTCAGGTCAGCCCTGGCCATCATGGGGGTTTTTCTGGGGACGGTATCTCTTATTGTCGTGTCTAACCTGTCGTCCTCATTAATCAAGAAAACGGAATTGGAGGCGGCCAAACTTGGCCAAGACCTGATCATCGTCCGCAGCGGCCAGGTTCTCAAACATGCCACCGGGATAAGATTGCTGAGCGAGGCCACCACTCTCAAACCTGCGGATGCGGTGGCCCTGTTGGCTGGGTCGCGGTTCCTTAAGGATGTCTCACCGTCGAGCAATAAGACATTTAATCTCAGGTCCGGTCAACTCATCCTGAACTCGATTCTGGTCAACGGGATAACCCCAAATTTCGAGGCGGTTAGAAACTTTCACGCGGTTCAGGGACGATTTATCGCTGAGGCGGACGACAGTAATTCCCGGCGGGTCGTACTGCTGGGTACGAAAGTGGTTCAAAAGCTCTTTGGGGATAAGGATCCCTTTGGAAAAACAATCTTGATACAACGGGTGCCCTTTGAGGTCATCGGCGTGATGGAAGAAAAGGGGGCTGACCTGTCCGGCCTGGACCAAGATAACCAGGTGTTTATTCCGCTGAACACTTTTCTAAAACGACTGGTCAATCGGGATTTCATCAGCGCCGTCTACGTAACTGCGATGGGCGGACAAGTCATTGATGCCGCGGCCGAGGAAATGAAAAACATCCTCCGAAAACGGCACAAAATCAAGCCGGGGCAAAGGGACGACTTTACCATTATTGACCTTAAAGACGTTATGGCCCTCAAGGCCCAGGCAATGAATGCGGTAAATGTCCTGGGCGCGATTGCGGCGACCATTTCCTTTTTGATCGGCAGCCTGGGCATCTTGTCCATCATGATTTTGATGGTCAGTGAGCGGAGGCTGGAAATCGGCATCAGACGGGCGGTGGGGTCTAAGCGGAGAGACATTGTCTTTCAATTCCTGATGGAGTCTTCCTTTATTTCCTTTGCCGGGGCTGCGGTAGGGGTAGTGGCCGGAGTGATTATCAGCCTGTCGGCCCTAACATTTTTCGACCTACCAGTGACAATTTCACCGGCCGGGTTTGTCTTTTCTTTTTTTGCGTCTCTGGCCGTGGGCATGACGGGCGGGATCTATCCGGCCCAAAAAGCCTTGACTATCCAGCCGGTGGATGTCATTCGGGCCTGACCGGGCTTCACCCGGATATCTCAAGAAAGACAGCAATCCAAAGCCTAACTCTATCGTCAAGACAAAAATATAATATATCAGTCGATTACAACTTTAGTGTCTGCCCCTGAGGGAATAAATGGCCAGGATCTTACTTGCCGACGATGAAGTCGTTGTGATCATGCAGTTAAAAAAGCGGTTGGAGACTTTTGGTCATGAGGTGGTCGGAACCGCCGCGTCGGGAGAAAAGGCCGTGGAATTGGCCAGAGCCTTCAAGCCCGACTTGATGTTGATGGACATCGTCATGCCGGGCGGTTTAGACGGCCTTGACGCATCCGAAATAATCAAAGATGAACTTGACACCCCGATAATATTCATAAGCGGTCATGCGGATGATCATATCTTAGATAGGATAAAGAACGCACAACCAGATGGATTCATCGTAAAACCAATCAATGAATTTGAACTTAAAGTGGCGGTTGAAGTTGTTCTGGGCAAGATAGATCATGGTGAACATTTCAAAAAATACCGGAACTATTTGGAAAGATTGATTGAGAAACGTACGGCGGAGTTGGAGGCGTCGAATACCCAATTACAGATTGAGATTACGAGAAGGAAACAGGCTGAAGAGACGGTTAAACGGTTATGCCCCGAGACGGAACGAAAGGCGGAAGATAGAACTACTCAATTGAATGAATCCTGCCAAGCGGAACGGCTAAGGGAGAGTGAAGAAACAGCCCGGACCCGCCTGAACGCGTCCCCTGCCGTGGCATTCTTGACGGAC
>JADFYN010000125.1 GCA_015233055.1 Deltaproteobacteria bacterium | reverse complement strand
GTGAGCCTTGACATAATCTATTTCGTCTTCCGGCGTTTTGACGATGTCGTCGAGTTTGGACTGAAACAAAGTGGACAATATTTGTTTGAACACCGGCCCTGGTTTGTAGCCCATATCCTTTAACCCTCGGCCGGTCAGGTGTAGATTTATGTATCTTAATTGGTTCAGGTACAAGGAGATGGAGCGGCGGGTCATGTCCTTTCCGGTCCGGGCCATCATGTAAAGCAGCGCTTCGTTACTCAATAGATTTAGATCGTTGTATATCTCGCTCTTCATCAGGTTCTTGCGAAGGTAATACTTCTTGAGAATGCGATCTGCGGCGGCCCGGTCGGTTATGATGGCCGTTTTTTTTCGGGTTGGAATCATCAACCGCACGCACAGGGCCTCCAGAGACTCCCACTTGAGGTCTGAGGTCAAGCCGAGAAAATAGACCAGCCAGTGCTGAAAAGATTCTTCAATGTAACTAAGCTCATACCATGAGATAACTTCCTTGATCCGATTGATCAGCTTTTCTTTTGATGGACTCCAGCGCAGGTCCGGCCAGATGACCGGAAGGAGCTTGTAATGATTCATTTCGGCCAGGATCGACGCCGGATTGTCCTCTAATAGAATGAGCCGCAACTCGGAAAAAATGCGGATTCCGGATAAGTGATCAAAGCATTTAATTTTTATCGCGTTCTTGATGAGGTTGGCCGTTAACTTGTCGATCTTAAGACCGAATCGTTGTTCAAACCGGATGGCCCGGAACACGCGGGTCGGGTCTTCGACAAAACTCAAATTATGCAGAACGCGAATAACTTTTTCCTTGATATCTTTCTGGGCTCCAAAGAAATCAATTAACGTCCCGAAGTGTTTGCTGTTCAGCTTGACGGCCAGGGTGTTCATGATGAAATCCCGACGGTGCAAGTCCAGTTTGATGGAGCTTATCTCAACTACCGGCAAGGCCGCCGGCGATTCATAGTATTCCAACCGGGCCGTGGCCACATCCACTTTGTAACCGTCAGGAAAGATGAGCACTGCCGTCCGGAATTTTATAAAATGGCGCATCCTGAGATTATGTTTTTTGGCAAACACTCGGGCAAAGTGAATTCCATCGCCTTCAATGACGACGTCAATATCGAAATTATCCCGACGCAACAGCAGATCACGGACAAATCCCCCTACCGCATAGGCGTTGTAGCTGAGTTCCTCAGCCGCCTCGCCGATATCTTGTAACAGCTTGAAAATGTCTTCGGGTAACCGTTCGGCCATGAGTGACTTAATCTTCTTGGTGCGAACGAAATCGTGGCCTTTGCTGCTGTCATAAAGATATTCAGAAACAGTCGGCTGGCCGATGAGTGCATTGAGCAGATCGGTCCTGGTGATGATACCCACCAACCGGTCATTTTCGCACACCGGCAGCAGCCGTTGTTTGTCAACGAAAAAGAGTTGTTGAATCTCATACAGCGACGCGTTAGGATGGACGCTGACCGTATCCGGGCTCATTAATTCCTTGACCGGTAACTCCCGCAATCCGTGAAAAGCCGCCTTTTCCAATACTTGCCGGGTAATCTGGCCCATCAGTTGGTCATGTGAGACCACGGGGGCACCATTGATGTTGTACTTGATGATCAAGTCTAACGCGTCTTGGATGGTTTTGTCCACTTCCACCGTGATGGCCGGGCTACTCATAAGACTGCCGGCGTTGGTCGTCGGGTTGACCTTGCTTCGGAGGACCAGGATCAGCTTCTTCTCCACCTGCAGCAGGGTTTCGTTTTTTATGGCGGCCGAGGCGGCTGTGGGGTGCCCGCCACCGCCAAAGGTCATGGCAATTTCGCCCACATTGACTTCGGAGACGCGGCTGCGGGCCACCATATAAACGCGGTCTTCCATCCGGGCCAGGGCGAAGAGGACGTTGATATTTTCCATGTCCATGAATTTGTGGGCTAATAGGGCGAAGTCGCCCACATATCTGTTGGATGAAACCTTGGTTATGACCACCGCCACTCCGTTGATGTCGTAACTCTTGGCTGATTCTATCAAGTCGTGGAGCAGGCTGACTTGTTCCACCGTTAATTCACGGGTGATCAAGTCCGAGACGATGTTCAAGTCGGCCCCTTTGGACAGCAGAAAGGCCGCCGCGGAAAAATCTTCTTCTCGGGTGGAGGAAAAGTTGAAAGAGCCGGTATCTTCATAGATGCCGGTGGCCATGACAGTGGCTTCTTCCGGTGTCAAACAGATGTCCCGCTCCCGCAGCAGTGAAACCATAATGCTCGTATTGGCTCCGACCTCTCGGATTACCTCGACCGAACCCGTGATATCGTCCGGAGATGGCGGATGGTGGTCGTAAATGTGTATATCTACGCCGTTCTTGCCAACAATGTCCTTGAAATCTCCTATCCGGCCGGCCTGCCGGGTGTCGACCAGAATCAACCGTTCCACCTTTTCTAAATCCACTTGCTTGATTTTTTCAAAGTCAAAGATGTAAAGCGTGGATTGAAGAAAGAAGTCTCTTAAACTGCCTTCCTGGGAGCCCGGAAAAACCAACGTGGCGTTGGGATAAAGCTTCTTAGCCGCCAGCATGCTGGCTAAGGCGTCAAAGTCGGCATTCATGTGGGTCGTGATGATTTCTTTAGACGAGGGGCCGCCGGCAGGCGTCGGACACGGTTCGCTGGACAATGGGTGTTTCCTTACTGTTGCGGGTTGCGCGTTACGGGTTGCGGGTTGTTTTCACAAACTCGCCGAACTCAGGTTATTTAGAGATCAACGGCGTATTTCTTGATTTTGCTCAGCAGGCTCATGTGGCTGATTTCCAGTAGTTTGGCGGCATGGGTGCGATTCCCGCCTGTTTTTGTTAATGCCTGAATTATCAATATTTTTTCCAGGTGTCTGGTTCCTTTCTTAATGGACAGGTCGCCATCTGCAAGGGGGCCGAAGCTGGAAGGTTCAGATCCGGAACCAGGCGTGGCGGATTTTCTTTCCATTATTTCCAAAGGCAAGGAATCCAATGTAATCACCGAGCCTTCGGTCAGGACCATGGCCCGTTCAATCACATTTTCTAGCTCGCGTACATTTCCGGGCCAGTGGTAGGACATAAAAAGAGCCATGACCTCCGGTACGGCCCGGTTCACCTGATGATTGAGACGATGATTTAATTTTTCAATGAAATGTTGGGTTAAGAGGGGAATATCTTCCTTGCGCTCGGCTAACGGAGGCAAAACAACAGACATAACGTTAATCCGGTAGTATAGATCCTGACGGAAACGCCTGGCGGCCACCTCTTTGGACAGGTCCCGGGACGTGGCCGCAATTATGCGCACGTCGATTTTGTAGGAGCGAGTGTCCCCTACCGGCCTGATTTCTTCCTCCTGGAGAACCCTCAATAGCTTAACCTGGAGAGAAACCGGCAATTCACCGATTTCGTCTAAAAAAAAAGTCCCTCCGGCTGCTTCGGCCAGTAAGCCCTTTTTGTCTCGGTAAGCATCCGTAAAGGCCCCTTTCACAAAGCCAAACAATTCGCTTTCCAGAAGATTTTCGGGGATGGCACCGCAATCCACAGCCATAAAAGGTTTGTCCCGCCGCGGACCATTATGATGGATGGCCCGGGCCACCAGTTCCTTTCCTGATCCGGATGGGCCGGTAATCAAAACTGAGGTCTTGTATTCGGCCACGCGGCTGATGGTTTGAAAAATCTTCTTCATCGCCGGGCTCTTGGAGATAATATTACTAAAATTATATGTCTTTTTGGCTTCTTCCCGAAGTATTAAATTTTCCCGCCGGAGTTGTTCTCTTTCTTCTGCCTTCTTCAGGGTCAGGATGATTTCATCTGCCTTAAACGGCTTGGAGACATAGTCATACGCTCCCAATTTCATCGACTGGATGGCCGTGTCTACCGTCCCGTAGGCGGACATCATGATGATCGGCCCGGAGAACCCATCGGCCAGGGCCTGCTCCAAGAAACTGAGACCACCCATGACCGGCATTTGGATATCACACAACACATAGTCAAAGGTCCTGTTCTTGAGTCGAGCCAAACCTTCCTGACCATGGCCGGCTAGGTCCACCTGGTAGCCTTCCCGGGTGAGTAGCATCTTGAGCATATGACGCATGGCGTCTTCATCATCTATCACCAATATGGTGCCAAGATTTTCAGACATGCTCAGGCTCCGGTAATTATACTTGACTCGGCTATGATTGACCCACCCGGGTGCATGCACCTGTTGCCGGCTGCATGTTAATGTCATTGATTTAAGGTGCAGGGGAATCAGATCTGATTCTAATAAATGGCAACTCCGATTAAGCCCCGAAGGGGCGCTCTAGGTTAGCCCAGGGCAGCGCCCTGGGTAGGGGCGGAGGCTATATAAAATGACATGTAATGGCCACATAAAACCGCCGGCAATTCCGTACTTCAGCCGTGGTATATCCTGTTCAAAGGAACCGCTTTAGGGGTCGGTCGACCTCCTGACCATCCTGCTGACACGTAACCTGCCGTATTTCCCAGGGCGTTGCCCTGGGCTAACCTAGATCGCCCCGTTGGGGCTTATTTGGAATGATCTATTTTAAAACATTAGAGTGATCATCCGGGCAGACTCTCCTTGTTTCTTCAGCGTCCTCTTTCGGTTTGATTTATTTAATTGTTGACCGGGATGGTCAAAGTAAACACCGCCCCTCCGGAGGTGGCGTTGTGGACAGACAACCGGCCACCCATGGACTCGATTATGCCCAGGCTGGTGGAGAGCCCCAGTCCGGTGCCGTGGCCGGGAGGTTTAGTCGTATAGAAGGGATCAAAGATCAGGCCGATTTCTTCAGCCGGGATGCCGGGGCCGGTATCGTGGACGCGAATGATCACTTCCTGGGGTGAGGAGCCATCAGTTGCGGCCACATCCGTCTCCATGGTGATGACCCCGCCCTGGGCCATGGCGTCGCAGGCATTGACCATCAGATTAATGATCACCTGTTTCAACAGGTCGGGATCTGTGCGGAGCAAGGGTAGTGACCCGTGCAAATTAAGCTCGATGGTGATGCCGGATTTGCTTTCCTGAAAACGAAATAAATCAGCCGATTCTTGAAGAATGGCATCCATCCCGACGTCGGCCAGGTGTTCTTGCGGGGGGCGGGAAAAATTAAGTAATTGTCTGACAATTCTATTAATCCGTTCCAACTCCGGACCAATTCGGCTGATAATGTCTTGCCCTTCTTCGTTAGACAAGGCGCCTTTTCCCAGGATTTCCAAATAACCTAAGACCGCCCCAAGGGGATTTCCGATTTCATGGGCAATCCCTGCAGCCAGGCGGCCCACTGAAGCCATTTTCTCGGAGGTGATCATTTCGTACCGGGATTTCAGAATTTCTCGATTGGCCGTTTCCAGGGCTTCGATTTGATGCCGAAATTGAACTTTGTTCTCTTCAAGTCGGGCGATCATTTTTTTGATTGACAGGTAAAGCCGTCCGACTTCGTTGATCTCCCATTCTCCGGCCTGATTAAACGGTTGATCCACATCCCGGTATGAGTCGACCAATCGCCCCATTCTTTGAAGAGGATTCATCAATTGCTTGGTGATCAGATAATTTCCAAACAAAATGAAAATAAGACAATAGATCAGGATAAATAACCAGACCATCCGCTGCCCTCGCATGAGCACCGCCTGGATGTCTTGCAGTTTAATGCTACCCTGGCAGGCGCCGATCAGCCGGGTTCCGGCAAAGAGGGGGGCACTGACGAATAATCGGGTGTTCTGGTAATTCCAGTTGATGATCCAGGTGGCCGACGGGATGGTTTTGAACATCGGGGCTCGGAACTTAACCGCCGTTTCTAAGTCTTTGAAATTAAAATCAGCGTTTTCTTCCACAGTTGCGGCCCTATTCAGCGGCCTCAAGTCCGGTCCGTAAATCACCAGAGGATTCAGGTTGGTATTGGTCAGGGCGTTTTGGATGAAAATTTGCACCTGGTTCGGGTCGACGCGGGCTGGTTGGCCCGGTCCGGTCATGATGAACAGGGATTGGTTGATGGTCGAAATGGTAGCAGAAATTTGGCCGGCCTTTTGGCGCAAAATATCATCCTCGGCGAGTCGGAGGATGATGACGTTGATGAAAAAAATGGCCGCCAACATGAGCAAAGTCATGCCTGCTACTACCTGAAACCGGAGGCTTAGGGAAGATTTTTTCATCGCCATAGGTTTTGCATCATCCTTGAGTAGGAAGTGATAATCAAATCGCCCCAAAATAAGTAGGCGATCGCCCCAATAGACAGGAACGGACCATAGGGTATGGCGTATTTTAAGTCTCGTTTTTGGATCGCCATAACCGTCAGGCCAATGATCGAACCCAACAAGGCGGAGACCAGAATGGTAACCACCACTCCTCGTGGTCCCACAAACGCCCCGATCATAGCCAGTAACTCCACGTCGCCGAACCCCATCCCCTCAATCCCGGAAATTCTTTTGTAAATCCAGCCCACCGCAAACAGGATTCCACCACCCAAGAGCACTCCCCAGAGCGAATCGATGAAGGTAATCCCAGGTAGCACCACAGCCGCCAACATTCCCAGGGGAATACCCGGCACGGCGATGAAAAAAGGGATAGTTTGAGTATCTAAGTCCACAAAAGTAATGACGATTAAAGCCGCGCAAAAGGCGAAATAGATGAGCGCCGCCCAAACCGGAGTAAATCGGAGAAACGCGGCCAGGGCAAACAAACCGGAGATAAATTCGACTAAGGGATAGCGCCGGGAGATAGTCGCGCCGCAAGCCCGGCATCGGCCTTTCAACCACAAGAAACTTAGTACCGGGATATTGTCATAAAACCTTATTGCCGCCTGGCAGGAAGGACAATGGGAACCAGGTCTGACAATGGATTCCCCTCTTGGAAGGCGGTAGATCAGAACATTCAAGAAGCTGCCGACCACCAACCCGAAAACAAGCGCCATAATCCATAGAAGGTGTTGTTCAATCACCTGATTCCCCTTTTAACGCATCATTATCAAGAGGTCAATCCTGCCTGAGACAAGCTTTCCGCCGGTTGGGCCGGATCATTCTATCAGGCTGTTATTCAGAAGAAAAAGAATATAACTTACTTTACGCTCGCCGATATATTTTTCCATGGTGTAGGACTGTTCTGTCCATCCGTAACTCTTGCCGCTGAACCCGATCACCTGCCCCTCTTGAAGGTTTTTGCCGCTAATACTGCGGTATCCAGCCAGGTGAACCATGACCCGGCCACCTGGGCACCTGACATAGATTCCTTCCGCCAGGCGCTCTGAGCCGTATGCTTCTATGGTCCCGCTCCCGGTGACTTTGAGCTGCCTGATCTCGTGATCGAACAAGTCCTCCGCGTCCGGCCGGTTGGCCGTGCTTATTTGGTCAAGCATGTCCAGGCCCACATCACACACATCCACCGAAAACACCGGCCCTACCATTACCAGTAAGTTGACTAAGGTTAACGTAACGATAAGCTTAACCAAACGGCCCTCCGTTGCTATAGTGTGGTGCTGCGTCTTTCTGTTATCTCTTATAATTATAAGAAGATGTCTTTGTGGTAAATTGATCAGGCCGATTGCGAAGAATCGGTGGTTCTCAATCATCCAGAGCCAGAGCTGATTCGAGCCTTCTTATTTCTTCTTCCAATTGCCGTCGTTCGGCGGCGGCCAGATGCTCTCCCTGTAAGCGGTTTCGGAGGGACAGGAGAAGCATGGTCTGGCGATATTCGGAGCAGTTGATTTTCATTGAAGCAACCTATGCCGGAGGTGAGGGAACAAACGTGAAATTGGTAAAACTGCATCTTCGGCAGAATATCATATCACGCCTTCAGTGACAACGTTTTCTTTTGGCGATCAAAACTAATCCAGCCGCCCGGCCCTGGATGAATCATCGAGTTCAACTGCTGAAAAATCTCTGCGTCCTCCTTTTGGCTCTTCATGTCCTCTGCAATGTTTTTCCAAAAGGAATTCGTCCTCGTGGTGGACTAAATGGAGCTTGAACTTAAGTTTGGTTGTGTGTTATAGTATTCCGATAAAGTTGGGGCCTAAACCGTAACTCAAAGTAATCATTCCCCATCCAGCATTAAAAAAGGAGAAGCCGCAGATGAAAGTAGCCGCTTTTATGGGTAGCCCCCGAAAAAAAGGGAATAGCAACTTCCTGGTCCACAAAATTCTGGAAACGGCCGAAGCAGCCGGGGCCGAGACGCAGAGTTTTCGCTTGAGTAAGATGGATTTTAGGGGTTGCCAGGCCTGTAATGTCTGTAAGACCAAAAAAGACCATTGCGCCATAGATGACGACATGAAAGATGTCTTTAAGGCCATCAGAGAATCGGACCTGCTGGTCTTTGGCACCCCCATCTACTTCAGTGAAGTCAGCGGCCAGTTCAAATGCTTCTTTGACCGGTTGTATAGTCTGTTTAACCCTGATTTGACCAGCCGGCTGGAACCGGGGAAAAAGTCGATCTTCGTGATCACTCAGGGGCAACCCGATGAGAAGCTCTACGCCGCCGCTTTTGAAAGAAATGATTATTGGCTTAAGGCATTGGGGTTTAAAGAAAATAGGCTGATCATGGGGGCAGGGTTACAGCAAGAAGGTGAGGCGGAAAAACGGACCGATCTGATTAAAATGGCCGAAGATTACACCAGGGAGATGTTGAGCTAGGATTTTCGGCTGCCGGAGCAGGTCTAGTCCGAGAAAAAATCCTTGATCAGCTCGATAATGGCTTTTTTCATTTCCAGTTCATCGGTTACCGGGCCGGCCAGGCCGGCTTTACAGGCCTCAAATGGATTGATTCCACCTTTGATCAACCGGGCGGTATAGACCAGCAGTCGGGTGCTGACTCCTTCCTCTAAACCGAATTCTTTGAGCTTGCGGATTCTATGACCTAACCTGACCAGCAAGTCGGCCGTCTCCTGATCAACTCCGGATTCCTGGATCAGGATTTGGCGCTCTATTTTTTCCGGGGGATAGTCGAATTCGATGACGATGAACCGCTGACGGGCGGATGGTTTCAGGTCTTTGATAACACTTTGATACCCGGTATTGTATGACGTGACCAGTGGAA